>NZ_JBFUBW010000002.1:0-416683 GCF_056405555.1 Variovorax sp. P1_G12
GCCCTGCGCTGCTCACGGTACGCGGGGTCTCGCTCAAACTCGCTCCGCTGCGCTCCACTCAAACAGTCGCGAGCCCTGATCCGCGCACCGCTGCGCTGCTCGGCGGTGCCTCAACGGCCGGCCCGGGGCCTACCGCCCACCGCCGTGGACACGTTGGGGTTGCATTGGACGTTGGAGGCGCAGGGGCGGCTCGCACACCCCGAAGCCCGGCATGCGGTGCGGGACGGGCGATCCCCTCTGCGCCGCTGAGGAGCGCAGCTTCAGGCGGATAAGGGCCGCGCGTGTTTGAGCGCAGCGAGTTTGCGCGGACCCCGCCTGAAGCGAGCACCGCAAGGCAGCCCGAAGGGCCGGCGCAGTGGGGTCGGCGGGCCCGTACCGCGTGCCGGGCGCGCTTCCGAGGGAAACAAGCCTGGCGCACAACCAACATCCCTCCTTGGAGTTCCGCTTGGAGAAAAACCCCAAGCCCAATTCTTGACCCCTCGTGCCCGCCCTCCGCGGGCGGCTGTAAGCTCTGCCTTATGCTGCTCCACGTCACCCACGCCACCCGCTACGACTACGCGCCGCCGGTCGAGACGGCGCAGCACCTGGCGCACCTGAAGCCGCTGAACACCGTGTCGCAACGCCTCGTAAGCCATGCGCTGACGATCAGGCCGACGCCCGCCCTGCACGAGGAGTCGCCGGATGTCTACGGCAATGCGCGCGCCTTCTTCGCGCTCGAGTCGACGCACGACGAGCTGGTGGTGACCGCCGAGAGCGTGGTCGAGACCGCGCCGCCCGTGCTGTCGCCGGCGGCGGCGCCCGAGCTGCCGTGGGAAGAGGTGCGGGAGCGCTTCCGCTACGTCAAGGACTCGGGCTACGACCCGGCCTCCGAGTTCGTCTTCCCGTCGCGCTACGTGCCGCGGCACGACGACTTCGCCGCCTACGCGCGGCCCAGCTTCGCACCGGGCCGGCCGGCCTTCGACGCGGCGATGGACCTCACGCTGCGCATGTTCCGCGACTTGGAATACGACGCCGAGAGCACCGAGATCAGCACGCCGGCAATCGAGGCCCTGGCGCAGCGCAAGGGCGTCTGCCAGGACTTCGCCCACATCATGATCGCCTGCCTGCGCACCCTGGGCCTGCCGGCGCGCTACGTGAGCGGCTACCTGCTGACCCAGCCCCCGCCCGGCCGCCCGCGCCTGATCGGCGCCGATGCCTCCCACGCCTGGGTGTCGCTCTACCTGCCGGGCACCGACGGCCCCGGCGACTGGGCCGACTTCGACCCGACCAACGGCCGCCAGCCCGGCGAGGACTACGTGACGCTGGCCATCGGCCGCGACTACTCCGACGTCTCGCCGATGCGCGGCGTGCTGCATGGCGGGGCCCGGCACACGCTGGATGTCAGGGTCACCGTGCGGCCGCTCGAGGAGCTGAAGGACGAAGCCGTTCGGATCGCACAGTCCCAATCGCAATCGCAATCGCAATCCCAATCTCAAACCCGGAACAAGGAGTCCTCATGAACGTCTACGACACGCTGTCCCGCCTCGGCATCACCCTGCCGCCCGTGGCCACCCCGGCCGCTGCCTACGTGCCCTTCGCGCGCACCGGCAACCTGGTGTTCCTCTCGGGCCACATCGCCCGCAAGGACGGCAAGCCCTGGGTCGGCCAGCTCGGCGCCACGCTCGGCACCGACGAAGGCAAGCAGGCCGCGCGCGCGATCGCGATCGACCTGCTCGGCACCCTGCACGCGGCGGTCGGCGACCTGAACAAGGTCAAGCGCATCGTCAAGCTCATGAGCCTGGTCAATTCGACCAGCACCTTCACCGAGCAGCACCTGGTGACCAACGGCGCGAGCGAGTTCATGGCCGAGGTCTTCGGCAGCGAGAAGGGCGCCCACGCGCGCAGCGCCTTCGGCGTCGCGCAGATCCCGATGGGTGCCTGCGTGGAGATCGAACTGATCGCCGAAATCGAATAAGCAGTTCGTTGGACGACACCGACCGCCACCTGCTGAGCCTGCTCCAGGCCAACGCCCGCGAGCCCGCCGCGACGCTGGCGCGCAAGCTGGGCATGGCGCGCACCACGGTCGTCGCCCGCATCGCGCGGCTGGAGCGCGACGGCGTGATCGCCGGCTATGGCGTGCGGCTCGGCCAGCGTCTCGAACACGCCGCCGTGCGCGCTTACTGCGGGCTCAGTGTGGCGCCGAAGGCCGGCGCCGCGGTGGTCCGCGCGCTCGAACGGCTGCCCGAGGTCGAGGAACTCTCGGCCGTCAGCGGCCAGTACGACTACATGCTGGCCCTGCGCTGCGAGACCAACGAGCAGCTCGACGCGCTGCTCGACCGCATCGGCCTGATCGAAGGCATCCAGCACACGCACACCTCGGTGGTGCTGAGCCGCAAGATCGATCGGCGCAGCGCGGTGGCGCCATAATCCCGGACCCCGGGGAACCCATCCGATGCACAGCGACGACGTGCTCCAGACCCAACGCCGACTGCGCGGCAGTCTGCTCGACGACCGCCGCGCGCTTCCCTGGCGCCCGGCCCGCGAGTTCGCGGCGCAGATGCTGCTGTACGTCGAAGACCCGCTCCAGTGCTGGCGCGTGGGCCTGGAGTGCCTGCGCGAACTGCTCGACGCCGATCGGGTGGATGGCGGCTTCGCCGAACCCGGGCAGGCGCTGTATGCGCCGCTGGCCGAATCGCTGCGCCCTGGCGGTGCCGTGCCTTCGGTGGTCGGATTCGCGATGGATGCCCGCGATCCGAGCCTGGCCGCCGTCTGGGCCGCCGAGGGCGTGGTGGTGTTCGGCGACATCGCGAGCGATGCGCGCTTCGGGCCGCAGATGCGTGCTCAGCTCGGCACCATCGGCACCCGCACCAAGCTGGCCGTGTCGCTGCACGACGGCGCACGCTCGCTCGGCCTCTTGTGCGCGGACTGGATCGAGCCCCGCACGGCCTGGCGCTCCGAGGCCTTCGCCCAACTTCCGCTGCTCGCACGCGCCGTGCTCACGCCGGTGCTGACGGCGGCACGCTCGCTCAACGATGCGCGCGACGCTGCAACCGCTCCCGATCCTGCGGCCCTCGCCGGACTCACGCCGGCCGAGCTGAAGGTCGCGCGCATGGCCGCCACCGGGATGAGCTACAAGGAGATCGCGCGCGAACTCAAGCGCTCCTTCTCGACCGTCGACCACCAGCTGCGCAGCGCGCGCGACAAGCTGGGCGTGTCCTCGACCGCACGCCTCGCGGGCGCCCTGTCGGTCCACCTGCCCCACTGACGGCGCTCCATGGGGGTGAACCCTATCGCGAATCTTCGCGATGGAGCAGCGCGGGCGCGCTCCCTAGACTGCGCGGGCCACCATCCACCGTCTGGAGACACCCCGTGAGAACCTTTCAGAACACCGTGAACGGCCGCCCCGCCGCCGCCGCCGCCCGCACTTTCGAATCGAAGAACCCCGCCACCGGCGAGACGCTGGGCCTGGTGCCGCACGCCACGCCGCAACAGGTGGCCGAAGCCGTCGCCGCGGCGCGCGCCGCGCAGCCCGCATGGGCCGCACGTCCCGACGCCGAACGCCAGGCGCTGCTGATGCAGGTCGCGCAAGCCATCAAGGCCAATTCCGAGTACCTCGCCGAATGGGTGACGCGCGAACAGGGCAAGCCGCTCGGCGGCGTCGGTCCCGACCAGGTACCCGGCGCGCGCTTCGAGCTCTGGGGCTGCGAAGTCTGGACACAGGTGCCCGCGAGCCTCGAGCTGCCGGTGGAAGTCGTCTTCGAGGACGCCACGCGGCGTGACGAAATGCACCGCCAGCCCTTCGGCGTGGTCGCCGCGATCGCGCCCTGGAACTGGCCGCTGCTGATCGCCATCTGGCAGATCGTCCCGTCCCTGCGCGCCGGCAACACGGTGGTGCTCAAGCCCTCCGAATACACGAGCATCGGCACGCTGGAGATGGTCCGCATCATGGCGGAGGTGCTGCCGCCCGGCGTGCTGAACACCGTGACCGGCGGCGGCGATGTCGGCGCCGCCCTGGTGGAGAACAGCGGCATCGACAAGATCATGTTCACCGGCTCGAACGCCACCGGCGCGCGCATCGCCGCGGCGGCGGCGCGCAATCTCACGCCGACGACGATGGAACTGGGCGGCAACGACGCCGCGATCGTGCTGCCCGATGCCGATCCGAAGGCGATCGCGATGGGGCTCTTCTGGGGCGCCTTCCTCAACATGGGCCAGACCTGCGCCTGCGCCAAGAGGCTGTACGTGCCCGACAGCCTGCACGACGCCGTGGTCGCCGAGCTCAAGGCGCTCGCGCAAGCCATGCCGATGGGCAACGGATTGGCGGCCGGTACCGTGATCGGCCCGATCCAGAACCGCATGCAGTACGACAAGGTGGTGGCGCTGGTCGAGGACGCCAGGGCAGGCGGAGCGACCATTGTCTGCGGCGGCAAGGCGCCCGGCGGTCCGGGCCACTTCTATCCGGTGACGCTGGTCACCGACATCGCCGACGGCAGCCGCCTGGTGGACGAGGAGCAGTTCGGCCCGGTGCTGCCGGTCATTCGCTACAGCGACCTCGAATCCGCGATCGCGAGCGCCAACCGGCTCGACGCCGGACTCGGCGCCTCCGTCTGGTCCGCCGACATCGACAAGGCCAGAGCGGTCGCCTCGCGCATCCGGGCCGGCACCGTGTGGATCAACCAGCATGGCGCGATCCATCCCATGGTGCCCTTCGGCGGCGTCAAGCGCTCGGGCTGGGGGGTGGAATTCGGCATCGACGGCCTCAAGTCGGTCACGCAGCCGCGCGTCATCAGCATCAAGAAGTAACGGCGTGCCAAAACGAGCGGCAGAAACCCGACCATCAGGGTAATCCGGCTTCCGAAACGCCGGGGCCTGCGGCACGCTTCTTGCGCCGAATCCGTCCGGATACCGCCATGGAAGACGTCTGCTACACCACCCTCGACACCCGCGATGCGGACGAGCATGCCGCCGGGCTGAGCGCCTGGGACCAGAAGTACGAGCAGATCTCTGCCGGCCGTTTCAGCGGCCACGTGGAGGACCTGCGCGTGGGACCGGTGCAGGTGTTCGCGGAGACTGCGAGCCGCGCGGTTTTCCAGTGCGGTATGCCGCGCGCCGGGACGCTCACGGTCGGCCTGATGCATCCCGTGACCGAGGCCGGCTGGTTCTGCGGCCATGCGCTCGAACGCGACCGCATGATCGCCGTGTCGTCCGGTTCCGAATTCGACCTGATCGCGGGCGCGGGCATGGATGTGATCGGCATCTCCATCGACACCGCGCACCTGTCGGCACTGGCCGCCCAGTTGCGCGGCGGCGAGCAGGTCGCGCAGCCATTGCAAGGCCCGTGCGTGCTGGCTTCGTCTGCGGCCGTCCAGGCCGGGATGAAGCAACTCGTCGATTCCGCGCTCGCGCTCGCGCGGCTGCAGCCTGCGCTGCTGCAGGAGCCCGCAGCGCAGCGCATGCTGGCGCTCTCGCTCTCGGAGGCGATGCTCGACGGCGTGGCCGGCGATCGCCACGAAGCGAGCGTGCGGCCCAGCGCCGCCGCGCGACGGCGCATCCTCTACGCCGCGCGCGACTACATGCACGCCCATGCCGACGAGGCGATCACCGTGCCCGACCTGTGCCAGGCCACCTGCGCCTCGCGCCGAGCGCTGCAATACGCGTTCGAAGAGATCCTGCACCTGAGCCCCGTGACCTACCTGCGCGTGATGCGCCTGAACCGCGTGCGCGGCGAACTGCTCGCGCACAGCGACGAGACGGTGGGCGACGTCGCGGCGCGCTGGGGCTTCTGGCACCTGTCGCGCTTCGCGGCGGACTACCGCCAGCACTTCGGCGAACTGCCCTCGGCGACCCGCGCGCGCGGTGCCGCCAGGGCCATGCCGACCGGCATGCTGACCACCCACTGACCGGCTTGCGGCCCGTGGAGGTCGTTCGAGGCCCCGGGCGAAGTCTTGCCGAATCGGGATAACGGGCCCCGTGCACTGCCTCGTAACCTCCGTCGAAACCACTCCCACAGCGACGCAGGACTTCGATGCAGCATCCACAGTTTTCAGATTCCCGCCCTCTGCGCCAGCGCGCCGCCGCACTGACGGCCATCGCGGTGCTCGCGGCCTGCGCCGCGCTCACGACCTTCGCACCGCCCGCGCACGCCCATGGCGGCGCGGCGCACATGGTGCCGCTGAAGAAGACGCTGGAGGACTTCGGTGCCGCGGTGCGCTGGGACGGCTTCGCCAACGTCTTCACGATTTCGCGCAACAGCATGCTGGTGCGGGTCAAGCCGGGTTCGCGCACCGCCATGGTGAACGGACAGCCGGTGCAGCTCGACGTGCCGGTGACGATGCGGGCCAACACGGCCTATGTGTCGCACGATTTCATCAACCAGGTATTCCAGTCGGGGCTGGACAAGACCTTTGCGGTGGAGCGCACGCCGAGTCCGCTCAACCCGCTGACCGCCGACGAGATCCAGGCGGTCGTCGCGATCCTCAAGTCCTCCGGCCGCTACCAGCCCGGCTACCGCTTCACCGAGATCACGCTGAAGACGCCCCCGAAGGACGAAGCATGGAACTTCGCGCTCACCGGCCAGCCCGTGCGCGCGCCCCGCCAGGCCTCGGTGGTGGTGCTCGACGGCAAGAAGCTGATCGAAGGCACGATCGACCTCGCGGCGCGCAGCGTCACGAGCTGGAAGCCCATCGAGGGCGCGCACGGCATGGTTCTGCTCGACGACTTCGCCACGGTGCAATCGGCCATCGAAGGCAGCCCCGAGTACGCGCAGGCGCTGCGCAAGCGTGACATCCACGACGTGAGGAAGGTGGTCGCGACGCCGCTGACGGTCGGCTACTTCGACGGCAAGGACGAACTGAAGCAGGAGCAACGCCTGCTCAAGGTCGTGAGCTACCTTGACGTGGGCGACGGCAACTACTGGGCCCACCCGATCGAGAACCTGGTCGCGGTGGTGGACCTCGAGCACAAGAAGGTCGTGAAGATCGAGGACCAGGGCGTGATCCCGGTGCCGCTCAAGCCGACGCCCTACGACGGCCGCGACCGCAGCGCGTCCCCCGCGCCCAAGCCGCTGGAGATCACCGAGCCCGAGGGCAAGAACTACACCATCAGCGGCAACACGCTGCACTGGCGCAACTGGGACTTCCATGTGCGGCTCGATTCGCGCGTCGGGCTGGTGCTCTCGACCGTCACCTACAACGACCGCGGCACGCGCCGCAAGGTCATGTACGAAGGCTCGCTCGGCGGCATGATCGTGCCCTACGGCGACCCCGACGTGGGCTGGTACTTCAAGGCCTACCTCGATTCGGGCGAGTACGGCATGGGCACGCTGACTTCGCCGATCGCGCGCGGCCGCGACGCGCCCGACAACGCGGTGCTGCTCGATGCCACGCTGGCCGACTACGCGGGCGCTCCGGCCAAGGTGCCCAACGCGATCGCGGTGTTCGAGCGCTATGCCGGCCCCGAGTTCAAGCACCAGGAGATGGGCAAACCCAACGTCAGCACCGAGCGGCGTGAACTGGTGGTGCGCTGGATCAGCACCGTCGGCAACTACGACTACATGTTCGACTGGGTCTTCGCCGAGAACGGCACCATCGGCATCAACGCCGGCGCGACCGGCATCGAGGCCGTGAAGGGCGTCAAGGCGCGCACCATGCAGGATCCAACCGCCGCCGAAGACACGCGCTACGGCACCTTGCTCGACCACAACATCGTCGGCACCACGCACCAGCACATCTACAACTTCCGGCTCGACCTCGACGTCGATGGCGAGGCCAACTCGCTGACCGAGATCGACCCGGTGGTCGAGAAGAACACGCGCGGCGGGCCACGCACCAGCACCATGCAGACCGTGCAGCGCACGGTGGCGAGCGAGAAGGCGGCAGCTCAGAAGTTCGATGCGTCGACCATCCGTCTCCTGAGCAACCCGAACCGGCTCAACAAGGTCGGCAATCCGGTCTCGTACCAGCTCATTCCTTACGCGGGCGGCACGCACCCGATCGCCAAGGGCGCCAACTTTGCCAAGGACGAGTGGATCAACCACCGCCTGAGCTTCATGGACCGCCAGATCTGGGTCACGCGCTACGACCCGCAGGAGAAGTTCCCCGAAGGCAAGTATCCCAACCGCTCGGGCAAGGACACCGGCCTCGGCCAGTTCACCGCCGACGACCAGCCGATCGTGAACACCGACAACGTGGTCTGGCTGACCACCGGCACCACCCACGTCGCGCGCGCCGAGGAGTGGCCGATCATGCCGACCGAATGGGTCCACGCGCTGCTGAAGCCCTGGAACTACTTCGACGAGACGCCCACGCTCGGGCTGAACCAGCCGGCCAAGTGAGCCGCTCGCTTCACCTCCATTCCAACATCCAGACCACGAGGACATCCCATGCAAGACTTCGACCCATCGCCATCCCTCGGCGGCGCGACCACGGATCGTCGCGACTTCCTCAAGGCTGGCGCCGCCCTGCTCGCGACCACACCGCTGGCTGCGCTGGCCCAGGGCGCGAGTCCGGTCACCCGGCCCGCCGGCGAGATCACCGGCTGGTCGGCCATCGCCTTGTCGCGCGCCATCCAATCGCGCAGCGTCTCGTGCGTGGAGGTGATGAACGCCTATCTGGCGCAGGTCGACCGCTTCAATCCGACGGTCAACGCCATCGTCTCGCTGCAGGCGCGCGAAGGGCTGCTCACGCAGGCCCGGCAGCGCGACGCCCAGCTGGCGACAGCGAAGAACGAAGGCCGCAGTGTCGGCTGGATGCACGGCTTTCCGCAAGCGCCCAAAGACCTCGCGGCCACGGCCGGCATCGTCACCACGCAAGGTTCGCCGATCCTCAAGGACTACGTGCCGAAGACCGACGCCATCGTCGTCGAGCGGGCGCGCAAGGCCGGCGCGATCCTGATCGGCAAGACCAACACGCCGGAATTCGGGCTCGGCTCGCACACCTACAACGCCGTGTTCGGCACTACGCTGAATGCCTTCGATCCGACGAAGAGCGCGGGCGGCAGCAGCGGCGGCGCCGCCGTGTCGCTGGCATTGAACATGCTTCCCGTGGCCGACGGCAGCGACATGATGGGATCGCTGCGCAACCCGGCCGGGTGGAACAATGTCTTCGGCTTCCGGCCTTCGTTCGGGCGCGTGCCCTACGGCCCGACCAACGAGGTCTTCATGCAACAGCTCGGCTACGAAGGCCCGATGGGCCGCAGCGTGGCGGATCTCGCGATGCTGCTGTCGGTGCAGGCCGGCCATGACGCCCGCGTGCCGCTGTCGATCGACCAGGACCCGGCGATGTTCACCAGGCCGCTGGCCAAGGACTTCAAAGGCGCGCGCATCGGCTGGATGGGCGACTACAACGGCTACCTGCCGATGGAGCCCGGCGTGCTCGACACCTGCACCCAGGCGCTCAAGCACTTCGAGACCATCGGCTGCACGGTGGAAGCGGTTCAGCCCGATTTCTCGATGGAGCGCCTGTGGAAGACCTGGCTCACGCTGCGCGGCTTCCTCGTCGCGGGCGTGGCCGGCGGGCTCTATGCCGATCCGAAGACGCGAGCCATGATGAAGCCCGAAGCCGTCTGGGAAGTCGAGAAGGGCCTCAAGGTCTCGGGCGCGGACGTCTACCGCGCCTCCATCGATCGCAGCGCGTGGTACCAGGCGCTCAACACGCTGTTCCAGAGCTACGACTACCTGGTGCTGCCATCGGCGCAGGTGTTTCCCTTCGATGCCAAGCTGGACTGGCCCAAGAGCGTCAACGGCAGGACGATGGACACCTACCACCGATGGATGGAGGTCGTCGTCGGCGGCACGCTGGCCGGCGTGCCGGTGCTGAGCGTGCCGGCCGGCTTCGGTCCGGGCGGGCTGCCGATCGGTCTCCAGGTGATGGGCCGCGCGCAGGCGGATCTGGCAGTGCTCCAGATCGGCAACGCCTACGAGCTGGCGTCGAAGTACACGGCAAGGCGCAGCCCGCTGCTCGCCTGAAGACGACACGGGTCAATCGAACCGGATGCCCTGCGCCAGCGGCGTTCATGCTTGTGGCTCCTTGCGTGCGCGACGTCGCGCCTGAGGCGGCCAAGCATGGGCGAAAGTGGCGCCGCGATGCGGGCCGGCCGGCGCCGCGCCGCCACCCGGTTCGCCGAGCGCGGCGAAGCAGCTGCCGACGCGGGTGGCCAGGAAGGCCTCGAGCGCCACCCGCTCCTGCCCCACGAAACCGCGCGCCGGCAGGCGGCCTGTGCGCAGCAGCTCGAACACGCCGACCACGCCCGCCGCGGTGGCGAGTTCGATCGCGGTGCGGTCCACGCCGCGCAGGCGGCCGCCCTGGATGCGGGCCATGCGCGTTTCCTGCTCGAGGCGCCCGCCACGCAGGCCGGACGCCGAGGCGAACACGATCACCACGTCTTCCCGGCTGTGCGGCACGGCGTACTCCAGCACCTGCCGCAGCAGGTCCCGCCGCTCGGCCAGCCGCAGGTCGTGCAGCAGCAGCGCCATCGCATCGCGGTGGCCCGGGTAGCGCAGCGTCTTGTAGTCGAGGTTGCGCACGCGGCCCGCCAGCGTCTCGCACAGCGTGCCGAGCCCGCCCGAGGTGTTGAAGGCTTCGTAGGTGTCGCCGTCGAGCACCAATGTCTCGTGCCCTTCGAGGGGCTGCGCCGACACGGGCTGGCCCTGCACGATGGCCGCGCAAGGATGGCAGTATTCGTTGATGAGGCCGTCGATGCTCCAGGTGAAGTTGTAGCGCAGGCCGTTGGTGGCGTGGCGAGAGAGAGCGCCGACGCGCAGATGCAGGTCGTGCAGTTCGTCGAACCGGCCGGCGAGGTGGGCCCCCAGCATGCCGATCACGCCGGGCGCCAGGCCGCACTGCGGCATCAGCACCGTGTCGGCCCCGTCGGCCAGGCCACGGATGACGTGGGTGGCCGCGACATCCTCCGTCAGGTCGAGGTAGTGCACACCGAGCGCGCGCGCGGCCGCCGCGACGCGCCCGGCCTGCTGGAAAGGCAGCGCGTTGATCAGCAGCTGGTGCCCGGCCAATGCCGCCGCCAGCGCTGCGTCGTCCCCGACATCGAGCACCGTGCGCCGCACCAGCCGGTCGTCCAGCGCGCGCCGCGGGGGTTCGCGGTCGGCGAGCGTGACCGGAATCCGGTGGTAGTCGGCCAGCATGTCGGCCACCGTGCCACCCACCTTGCCGGCCCCCAGCACCAGCACGTTGCGAATCGAGATCATCGGGTCCTCCCTGGCATCCATCGAATGCAAGAACAGACTCTAGGAGGCCCCGCCGTCAGGCGGAAGCCGCCATTGCGTCGAAGGACCGCCCTGCACGGACGAAACGACGGCCCGGACGATCGAAAGGTCAGCCAGCGCCGCAAGCCGGGCACGGCGAGAAAAAGATGCCGGCTTGTAAAGCCGTTGACATACGGCGCCGCGAGCCGTTCCTACACTGGATCGCCATCGACCCGATGTCCTTCACAAGACCACGGCCCGCTGCCTCAGCGCCTGCATCTCTCGAATCACGCAATGCGACTTGACCATCTCGATCAGGCCCTGCTCCTGCAGCTGCATCAGCACGTTGGAGGTCATGACCCGGCTCAAGCCGGCGAGGTTGGCCATCTCCTGGTGGGTGAACGAGATCCGTATCGCGACGCCCTGCCCTTGCGCCTCGCCGTAGGTGCCGGCCAACTGCACCAGGTGATGGACCACCCGCTGGGTCGCCGTCGCCTGGCTCAACAGCAGGTTCTGGTGCGCCAGCACGCGCAGCTTGACATTCATGAGCCAGAGCACCTGGCGCATGCACGCGTCGTCGCGCGCCATGGACTGCAGCAGCTGGGCCAGCGCCACCTGCCGCGTGACCACGTCCGACGAGGCCACCGCGGTGACCGAATGCCGGCCGTCCAGGAACGCGCTGCATTCGCCGACCATCCCCTGCGTGCCGACGATGGCCAGGTGTTTCTCGTGGCCGGCCTCCGACAGCAGCACCAGCCGGACACGGCCCTGCTCGACGACGTGGACATGGGTCACGGCGTCGCCCTGCGAGAACAGGGTCTGCCCCTTGCGGAAGTCCACCCGCGGCGCGCCCTGCGCCATCAGCATCTCCCAGCGGAAATGCGGCACCTCGATCCACGCCGAAGGGGAAGCCGTCGTCTCTGCGTTCTTGTTCATCGCCTCGAAGTCCCATCGTCCCGGCGGGCAGTTTCATGAAACATCCATTCTCCTCATACCGAAAGCTTTTTCCCATCCTGGACAACGCGGTGCAGCTGTCCAGCTGCTCGCAAAGCGCGCTGAGCCTGCCGGTGCGTCAGGCCATCGACGAGTACCTCGACGTCTGGGTGCGCCGCGGCGCCGACTGGGGCTACTGGATGGACCAGGTGGCCCTGGCGCGCGCCGAGTTCGCACGCATGATCCACGCCGATGTCGAGGACATCGCGGTGCTGGGCAGCGTGTCGGATGCCGCGTCGGCGATCGCCTCGGCGCTGCGCTTCGACGGCGGACGCCCCGACGTCGTCACGAGCACGCTGGACTTTCCCTCGATCTGCCACGTCTGGCTGGCACAGCAGCCGCGCGGCGCGCAGGTCCGCCTGGTTCCGGCCGAGGCGGGCCGCACCGACACCACCGCACGGGTCGCGGCGGCGGTCAACGACCGCACGGCACTGGTGTCGGTGTCGCAGGCCTGCTTCTATGACGGCCAGATCGTCGACATCGCGGCCACCGGCCGGGCTGCGCGCGCGCACGACGCGATCCAGTTCGTCGATGCCTACCAGTCCGCCGGCTCGATCGCGATCGACGTCCGCGCCCAGGAGGTCGACATCCTGGCCGCCGGTGCCCAGAAGTACCTGCTGGGCATTCCGGGCATCGCGTTTCTCTATGTGCGGCCTGCGCTGGCGCGGCAGCTCGTGCCCACGGTCACCGGCTGGTTCGGCCGCGTCAACCCGTTCGCCTTCGATCCCGCGCAGCTCGATTTCGCCGACAGCGCCACGCGTTTCAACACCGGCACGCCGCCCATGATGTGCGCCAGCGTCGCGCGCGCCAGCATGGCCCTGCTCAACGAGATCGGTGTGCCGGCGATCGAGGCCTACCTGCAGCAGCTGTCGGCCGTGGCCATCGAGGAGGCGGCGCGCCTGGACCTCGAGGTCGCGAGCCCCCTGGACCCCGCCGCCAAGGGCGCGAACACCGCGATCCGCATCGCCAACGCCGCCGCGGTCGAAGCGCAGATGCTGCAGTCGGGCTACGTGGTCTCGGCGCGCAACGACGTGATCCGGATCGCGCCGCACTTCTACAACACGGCCGACGACGTCGTGGGCGCCCTGCGCGCGCTGGCTCGCCTGACGCGATGACGGCCACCCACAGCGCTTCGGTCCACTGCCGCGCGAGCACGCAGCAGGCCCTGGACTTCCTTTGCGATGGCCTGGCGCTCGGCCAATGGGCCCTGGGCTGCTGGCAGACCGAGGCGGTCGGCGGCGGCATGGTGCGCGGCCACTCGCTGTTCGACGACACGCCGAGCTGGGTGCGCCCGGTCGTCGACGAGGCCCGCATGACAGTGAGCTACCACGTGGGCGGCGCGCCCGATGCGCTGAGCCCGCGCATCCACGCCGTGGTGGAAGTCGATCCGGACGGCTGCCGGATCAGCCTGCATGCGTCGCGCACGCCCGACATGGATGACGCCCGCTGGCTGCGCCTGGTGCGTTGCCACGAGCTGGAAGTGCTCCTGATCCAGGCACGCCTGGAGCACCAGGCTGCGCCACCCGGTCCGCAAGTTCTTTGACACCACGATGAGGAAGAGATCATGAACCGACGTCATTTCGGCCAGGCCTTCACGGCGGCCCTGCTCGCCCCCGCGCTCTCGTCTCCCTGGGGCGCCCACGCGAGTACCAAGGCTTACACGGGACCCATCCGCGTGCTGGTGGGCTTTCCGCCGGGCGGCGCCACCGACGTGGTGGCGCGCGCCGTGATCGACAAGCTCGGCAAGGCCATGAACGGCCAGGTGTTCGTGGTCGACAACAAGCCCGGGGCCGGCGGGCAGATCGCCGCCCAGCTGCTCAAGGCCGCGCCGGCCGACGGCTCGACCATCATGCTGTCGATCGACCACACGCAAGTGATCATTCCGCTGACCCTCGCCGCCGCCGGCTACGACCCGGTGGCCGACTTCACGGCGCTGGCCGGCGTGGCCTCCTACTACAACGTGCTCGCGGTCAGCGCCGCCACCGACGTCAAGACCATGGCCGAGCTCGGCGCCTGGGTGAAGGCCCATCCGAACGAGGCCAACTACGGCATCCCGGCAGCCGGCAGCGTGCCGCAGTTCATCGGCCACATCGTCGGCAAGTCCTTCGGCGTCACGATGAACTCGGTGCCCTACAAGGGTGGCGCTCCGATGGTGCAGGACCTGCTCGCGGGCCAGATTCCGATCGGCATTGCCTCGATGACCGAGTTGATCGAGTACCACCGCGCCGGCAAGGTGCGCATTCTCGCGAGTTCGGGCCAGGTGCGCAGCAAGACCGCGCCCGAGATCCCGACTTTCCTCGAACTGGGCTACAGCGGCATCGACAAGAACCCGTGGCTGGCCTTCTTCGGGCCGAAGGGCTTGCCGGTCGAATTCGTCGATCAGTTCGACCGCGCGATGAAGATCGCCCTGGCTCAGCCCGACCTGCAGGAACGGCTGGCCAAGATGGGCAACGAGGTGACGCCGGCGCCGGCCAAGGAGGTCGAGCAGTGGGTGGTCGATGCCTCGCGCGGCTGGGGCAAGGTGATCCGCGACTCGGGGTTCAAGGCGCAATGAGCATCGACTCCGACACGCCACGCACGTTCATCCAGAGCGGCTCCCGCTGGGAGGAGCTGGCCGGCTACTCGCGCGCCGTGGTCGACGGCGACTGGATCTTCGTCTCGGGCACGCTGGGCCAGGTTTTCGCCACCGGCGAGTTTCCGGCCACCGTCGAGCAGCAGTGCGATGTCGCGCTCGACACCATCGAAAGCGCACTGGCGCAGGCGCGGGCCAGCCTGGCCGACGTGCTGCGCGTGCGGGTCTATGTGCCCGATCGCGGCGATGTGATCGCGGTCAGCGGTGTGCTCAAGCGCCGCTTCGGCGCCAACCGCCCGGCCAACACCACGCTGTGCAGCGCATTGGCGGTCGAGGGCGCCAAGGTCGAACTCGAAGTCACCGCCCGGCGCCGCGCCTGAGTCTCCTTTTCCCCGTCTGATTGGAAGCCACGATGAACCTCCTGACCCAGCTGGCCACGGCCATGCGCGACCGGTCGGTCCGCACGATCGATCTCACCCACACCCTGAGCGAGGACTTCCCGCCGCTGCAGTTGCCGCCGCAGTTCGGCCAGGTCGCCGCCTTCAAGATGGAGCGCATCTCGCGCTACGACGAGGCCGGCCCTGGCTGGTACTGGAACAACTTCACCTGCGGCGAGCACACCGGCACGCACTTCGATGCGCCCGCGCACTGGGTGACGGGCAAGGACCATCCGCGCAACACGGTCGACACCATCGACACCGGCAACTTCATCGCGCCGGCGGTGGTGGTCGATGCCAGCGCCGAGGTCGCCGAGGATGCCGACTGGCTGCTGACGGTGGATTTCCTGCAGGCCTGGGAAGTGCGCCACGGCCGCATTCCCGAAGGCGCATGGGTGCTGCTTCGCACCGACTGGTCGAAGCGGATCGCCGACCCGGTCGCCTTCGTCAACATGCGCGACGACGGCGCCCATACGCCGGGGCCGACGCAGGAGGCGGTCGAGTGGTTGATCCGCGAGCGCAACGTGCATGGCTTCGGCGTCGAGACGATCAACACCGATGCGGGTCAATCGCATGGCTGGCCGCTGGCCTATCCGTGCCACACCCTGATGCATGGCGCCAACCGTTATGGGCTGCAGTGCCTGAAGAACCTTGACCAGTTGCCGCCGACGGGAGCGCTGATCGTCTCTGCGCCGTTGAAGATCCAAGCGGGCTCGGGCAGTCCGTTGCGGGTGCTGGCGCTGGTCGAGGGCGATCCGGGCGGCTAGCCGCCCATCCGCTCGCCGGCGGCGCCCATCCTTCGCGGCGGGGCGGTCCGGAACTCTCATTCGGTTTCACTTGATCCGTGTCCGAATTGACGCACGTCAACAATTCGAGGGTCAACCTCGGACATGCTGCCCCTGTGGGACAGGCTCCCAGGAATTGCAGCTTCTTTCAACCACGTAGGGGGAATCTTCATGACGACCCGACGCGTTTTCGTGACCTCCGCGACCTTGCTCGCCTCGACTCCCGCACTCGAGACCGCCAGGGCACAGGGCGCCGATGCGCCGGCGAAGCCGGCCGACTTCCTGTTCGTGCAGACGGCGAACAGCATGACCTACGACAAGACGAACGGCAAACTGACGCTGAAGGATGTGAGCCCGATCACGGTGTTCTTCTCCGACCGCCCTGAACACATCGCCGGAAACATGAAGACGGCAGCATTCGTTCCCTTCTGGAGCAAGGGCAAGGACAGCTTTCTTTCGGATCCGCCCAATGCCGACATCTCCATCATCGAAGGCAAGTCGATGCGGCAAGTGATAGCGATCCTGCAGACGCCCGTACTGAAAGGCTCCGCCCTGTCCTACACGATCAAGGTCCTGCAGGGCAACATGCCGGCCAAGGGAGCGGAGGTCTCGGTGTTCATCGACGTCATCGGCATGCCCATGACGCCCGTGTCGTACGCCGGCGTCGCACGGCGGAGCTACCGTCGCGCGGTCATTCGATAGGTCGGAGCGCGCCGCTCAGTCCACGGCGCGATGGCGCGATGGACAAGCGCGCGTCAAGCGCTGCTCGACGATCCCCGCACCACCAACTGCCCCGGCAGCAGCAACTGGCGCGCCGGCCCTTCCAGTCCTCGCAGGCGTTCGAGCAGGCAGGTCGCCGCGACCCGGCCGATGTCCTCGGTGGGCTGCGCGATGGCGCTCAGCCCGGGGCCGATCAGCGGTGCCCATTCGGCGTCATCGAAACCGACGAAGCCGATATCGATTCCGAAGCGCAAGCCCAGCCGCGCCATCGCCGCGGCCACGCGCAAGGTCACGACCGCATTGCCCGCCAGCACCGCGGCACGCTTGCCGCGCTTGGCGCGCTTGTGCAGGGCGCGCAGCGCGGCATCGAGGCCCTCGCTGTCGTCACCTGTGCATTCGCACACCTCGCCGGCCACGCGCGGCTCGTGCGCCGCGATGCAGGCCCCGAAGGCCGCCGTGCGCTCGCGCCGCGAACTCACGCCCTTCTGCGGCTCCGTGATGTAGAGCAGCTCGCGGTAGCCGCCTTCGACCAGGTGGCCGCAGGCCGCGCGCATGGCCGCGGGGTTGTCCAGCGACACGAAGTCCGTGTGCATGCCCGCATGGCGCCGGTCCACCAGCACGGCAGGCTTGCCATGCAGCGCGTCGGCGTCGACCAGCCCGGCGCCGCGACCCAGCGTGTTGAGGATGAAGCCATCGACCTGGTAGCCGGCCAACGCATCGATGGCCTCGCGCTCGCGGTCGATGTCGTTGCCCAGGTTGAACAGCATCACGAGGTAGCCGGCTTCCTGGCAGGCCTTCTCCGCGCCGCGCAGCACGGCCACCGAATACGGATTGGTGATGTCGGCCACGATCAGGCCGATCAGGCGCGATCGGCCGTGGCTCAGGGCCTGCGCCATCGGGCTCGGCGTGTAGGCCAGTTGCGCGACCGCGGCCTCGACGCGGGCCGCGATGTCGGGACTCAGCAGCCGCTCGCGATGATTCAGGAACCGCGAGACCGTCGCCTTGGAGACGCCGGCCGCCTTGGCGACGTCGGCGATGGTGGCGCGGGCCGGACGCTGCATGGAGGTTCGGGCGCTCAAGCGGATGCGGTGTCGTAGACGGCCGTGGGGCACTCGCCGGCCAGTGCCTGCAGCAGATTGGTCGTCGCGAGCTCGGCCATCGCATGCCGGGTCTCGTGCGTGGCCGAGCCGATGTGCGGCAGCGGGGTCACGCGCGCATGGGTGCGCAGCGGCGAATCCGCGGGCAGCGGCTCGGTCGCGAAGACGTCGAGGCCGGCCGCATGCAGCGTGCCGTGGTCGAGTGCGGCGAGCAGCGCGTCTTCCTGCACCGTGGCGCCGCGGCCGCCGTTGATGAAGATGGCACCCGGCTTCATCGCGGCGAAGAACTTCGCATCGACCATGCCGCGCGTGCTGTCCGACAGCGGCAGCATCGCGACCACGAAGTCGGCGCGGGCCAGCAGCTCGTCCAGCGGCGTGTGCGCGGCACGGCCCTGCAGCTCGGGCGCCTGCGCGGCCAGGTCCACCGGCCGGCGCGCGTGATAGAGCACAGGCATGCCGAATCCGAGCGCGGCCCGGCGCGCAACCGCCTGGCCGATGCGGCCGAAGCCCAGCAGGCCCAAGGTCTTGCCGTGGACGTCGAAGCCGAACAGATCCTCGCCGATGTTCTTCGTCCAGCGGCCTTCCCGCACCAGGTTCGAGAGCTCGACCACGCGCCGGCTGGTGGCCATCAGCAGGGCGAACACGGTGTCGGCCACGGTCTCGTCGAGCACGCCGGGCGTGTGGCACAAGGTGATGCCGCGCGCGTGCAGCGACGCCAGCGCATAGTTGTCGACCCCGACCGAAACGCTGGACACCACTTCGAGCTGCGGCGCGCGCGCCAGCAGCGCGTCGTCGACCGGGTAGCTGGAGCCGATCAGGCCATGGGCCTTGGCGAGCGCCGCGTCGAAGGCCGCGCGCTGCGCCGGCAGGCGTGGATTGGCGACCGTGACCTCGTGCACCGCCTGCAGGCGCGCGAGCTGGTCGTCGGGAAGCTCGCGAAACACCAGCACGTTCTTGCGGGCAGCAGTCACAGTCCGGCCTCCTCGAGTTCTGCGCGAGTCGGCAGGCCCTCAGTATCGCCGAGGACCTGCACCGCGCGGGCGCCGATCCAGGCGCCGCGCCGCACCGCATCGGGCACCGCCTTGCCTTCGAGCAGCGCGCTGACCACGCCGGCCGCGAAGCCGTCGCCGGCGCCCACGGTGTCGACGATGTCCTTCACAGGGAAGCCTTCGACTCGGCCGCTGCCCGCGACATCGCTGTCGTAGTAGGCGCCTTCGGCACCGAGCTTCACGACCACCAGCCGGGCACCGCGTGCCCGGTAGAAATGCGCCACGCCCTCGGGCGTGCTTTCACCGGTGAGGAACAGGCCCTCCTCCAGGCCCGGCAGCACCCAGTCGGCGCGCGCCGCCAGGTCGTTGATCCAGTGCCGCATGGTCTCCGGCGACGACCACAGCGTCGGGCGCAGGTTGGGGTCGAAGGAAATCGTGCGGCCGGCCGTGCGCATCACGTCCATGCTCTTGATGGCCGCCTGCAGGCTGGTGTCGGAGATCGCCGCGAACACGCCGGTGGCGTGCAGGTGGCGCGCCGAGCGCAGCCAGGCCTCGTCGACGTCGGCCGGACCCATGTGGCTGGCGGCCGAGCCCTTGCGGTGGTATTCGACCGGCGGATCGCTGCCGTCGGTCACGCGGCCCTTGAACTGGAAGCCGGTGCGCTGGGCCGCATCGCTGATCACGTGCGAGCAGTCGATGCCCTCGCCCTGCATGGTGGCGAGCAGCGCGCGGCCCATCGAATCGGTGCCGAGCCGGCTGGCCCAGCCGACCCGCAGGCCGAGGCGCGAAAGGCCGATCGCAACGTTGGTCTCGGCGCCCGCGGTGCGCTTGTGGAAGGCGGTGGCGTTCTCGATCGGCCCGGGCTGGTCGGCCACCAGCAGCAGCATGGCCTCGCCGAACAGCGCGACGTCGAAGGTGGCAGCGGCAGCGTTCGTCATCAGAGGGAGCGGATGTGGGTGATCTGGTCGCGCGTGACGGCCTGCAGGTCGTCACCGACCAGAGGGTATTCGATGGCGCGCGGCACATCGGCCGGCAGCGCCCGCAGCACGGCGCGCCAGGGCGCGACCGAATCGGCCAGCGGCACCGCCACCCACTTGGCCGGCAGCCGCTGCACACCCTTGCAGTGCACGTAGCGCACGCGGCGGCCCAGCGCCTGGGCCGCCTGCAGCGGACACTCGCCGACCCAGTGCCAGTTGCCCATGTCGAAGGTCATGCCGAGCTCCAGCCCGGCGCGGTCGGCCGCGTCGAAGAAGGCCTGCAGCGCCGCCAGCGTCCCGGCGGAGACGGTCTGGTCGTTCTCGATCACGAGCTCGACCCGGGTCTCGGCGAGCTGCACCTTCAATCCCCACAGCGAACCGTGCGAGGCCGGACCGAAGTCGCCGATCGACATCTTGAGTCGCCTGGCGCCCAGCGTGGTCGCGGCGGCGATGCCGCGGGCCAGCGCGGCGCTGTCGAGCCAGCCGCCTTCGGCCCAGAGGCCTTCGGGGCTGGAATAGACCGAGGCCAGCCCGGCCATGGCGGGCAGCTCCGAGGACGGGTCGCGCAGCAGTTCGCCGCGCACCTCGACGCTGTCGGCGCCCGCGGCGCGCGCCAGTTGCGCGCACCAGAGCTGGCCGTGGCGCCCGATCTCCGAGGCGCCGAAGGATGAAAGGGAAATCAATACCGGCGTCATGTCGTCGATCGCGGCGTCAGTGCGCTTGATGGGAACTCAGGATTTGTCCGAGAAACTGCCGCGTCTTCTCGTGCTTGGGATGGCCGAAGAATTCGGCCGGCGGGCCCTGCTCGACGATCTGGCCGTCGGCCATGAAGATCACCCGGTCGGCCACGCTTCGCGCGAATCCCATCTCGTGCGTGACGCACAGCATGGTCATGCCGTCCTCGGCCAGGCCGATCATGGTGTCGAGCACTTCCTTGACCATCTCGGGGTCGAGTGCCGAGGTCGGCTCGTCGAACAGCATGATCTTGGGCGCCATGCACAGCGCACGCGCGATCGCCACCCGCTGCTGCTGGCCGCCCGAGAGCTGGCTCGGGTACTTCTGCGCCTGCTCGGGAATGCGCACGCGCGTGAGGTACTTCATCGCCACCTCTTCCGCCTGCAACTTGCTCATGCCGCGCGAGCGCATCGGCGCCAGCGTGCAGTTCTGCAGGATCGTGAGGTGCGGGAACAGGTTGAACTGCTGGAACACCATGCCGACCTCGGCCCGCACGGCGTCGACGTTCTTGCCACCGGCCGTGAGCTCGATGCCGTCGACCACGATGCGGCCCTTCTGCACCGTCTCGAGCCGGTTGATGCATCGGATGAGCGTCGACTTGCCCGAGCCCGAGGGCCCGCAGATCACGATGCGCTCGCCCGTGCGCACCGACAGGTCGATGCCGGTCAGCACCTGGAAGCTGCCGTACCACTTGTTCACCGCCTCCATGCGGATGATCGGATCAGCGCCTGCGGCGGTCGTGACTGCGTCGGTCATGGATGTTCCCTGGAATCGGTCCGGCTTACTGCAGCTTCGGCAGGTCCGTCTGCAGCCACTTTTGATAGAGCTTGTTCAGCTCGCCGTTGGCCGTGTTCTTCGAGACGAACTCGTTCACGTTCTTGAGCAGGTCGTCCTGGCCCGGGCGCATCGCGATGCCCATGGACTGCTGCAGCAGCGTGAACTTGTTCTCGAAGGTGTTGGCCGGCACGCGCTTGGCGATCTGCGCCGCCACCGTGACCGAGCAGCCGATCGCATCGACCTGGCCCGACATCAGCGCCTGCATCGCCGAGGCGTCGTCGTCGAAGCGGCGGATCTCGGTGCCTTCGGGCGCTGCCTTGGTCACGGCCACGTCCTGCGTGCTGGCGCGGGCCACGCCCACGCGCAGGCCCTTCAGGTCGGCCGCGCTCTTGATCGGCGTGCCGCTCTTGCCGTACAGCACGACGGTCGCGGCCGCATAGGGCTGCGAGAACTGCACCTGCTTGGCGCGCTCGGGCGTCACGGCCAGCGAGGCCACCAGCAGGTCGACCTTGTTGGTCAACAGGAAGGGAATGCGGTTCGGACCGGTGACCGGCACGATGTTGGCCTTCACGCCCCAGTCCTTGGCCAGCAGCTTGGCGACGTCGGCGTCGTAGCCGTCGGGCTGGTTCTTCGCATCGGTGGTGCCATAGGGCGGGAAGTCGACCAGCATGCCGATCGTGATCTCGCCCTTCTTCTTGATGTCGGCCACGGTCTGGGCCGAAGCGAAGGGAGCGAAGGCGGTCAGCGCGGCGCCCAGGCCCAGGGCTGCAATGACCGCGCGGCGGGTGGTGGAACGGATCATGTCAGGTCTCCTTGATTGAACAGAAAGAATGAGGGAAGGCGCGCGCGACACGAAGTGCGCGAAGACTGGGGGAGAGCTTCATCTCCCGAGCGCCTGTGCCCGCTTGCGCTCCATGCGCGCGGCCAGCAGCGACAACGGCCAGCAGATGACGAAATAGATCGCGGCCACGGTCGTGAAGACGTGCAGCGGCTGGAAGGTGGCGTTGTTGATGATCTGCCCGGCGCGCGTGACTTCGGTGAAGCCGATGATGGCCGCCAGCGAGGTGCCCTTGATGATCTGCACCAGGTAGCCGACCGTCGGCGGCAGCGCGATCTTGAAGGCCTGGGGCAGGACGACGTCGCGCATGCGCGATGCGTAGTCGAGGCTCAGCGCCTCGGCCGCTTCCCACTGACCGCGCGGGATCGCCTGGATGCAGCCGCGCCAGATCTCGCCGAGGAAGGCGGCGCTGTTGAGGATCAGCGCCACGCCGGCGGCGATCCACGGATTGATGTCGAGGCCCAGCACCGGCGCGCCGAAGAAGATCAGGAACAGCTGCAGCAGGAGCGGCGTGCCCTGGAAGACCTGGATGAATGCGGTGGACAGGGTGCGGGCGGTCTTGCTGTCGGAAGTGCGTGCGAGCGCGATCACGAGGCCGAGGATCGCACCGCCGACGAAGGCGATCGCCGACAGCGCCAGCGTCCATTGGGCCGCTTCGAGGATGAACAGGAATTCGGGAAAGCCGAAGGTACGCATGATGTTCAGCGCCGATCCGGATAGTTGAGGGTGCGCCTGTAGATCAGCTTGAACAGGGCCGAGAACGCGAGCGAGAGCGCCAGGTAGATGCCGGCGACCACGATGTAGATCTCGAAGCTGCGGAAGGTCTGCGACTGCAGGTTGGCGGCCACCGAGGTCAGGTCGTCGGCCGAGATCACCGACACCACGGCCGAGCTCAGCATCAGCAGGATGAACTGGCTCGTGAGCGCCGGGTAGATGGCCTTCAGCGCGGGCTTGATGATCACGAAGCGGAAGATCTCCCAGGGCTTCAGATTGAGCGCCCGGCCCGCCTCGATCTGGCCCTTGGGGATCGACTCGATGCCGGCGCGCACGATCTCGGCGGCATAGGCGCCGAGGTTCACCACCATCGCGGTCAGCGCCGCGGTATAGGGCGACCAGCGCAGCCCGATGGCCGGCAGCGCGAAGAAGAAGAAGAACAGCTGCACCAGGAAAGGCGTGTTGCGGATGACCTCGATGTACGCGTTCACGATGAAGCGCAGCCAGGCCGGGCCCGAGGTCTTGCCCCAGGCGCAGAAGACCGCGACCACCAGGCCCAGCAGCGTGGCGACCAGCGACAGCTGGATCGTGATCCAGGTGCCTTTCAGCAGCAGCGGCCAGGCGGCGAAGACGGCGTCGAACTGGAATTGGTAGTTCACGGGGGGGCGTCGATTCGAAACAGGGTTCGGTGTGGGTGCACCGCGCGAGAAACGCACTTCGTCGCGGTGCAGCGCAGTATATTTGAAACCGGTTTCAGCACCACATTAGGGATTCCCCCTAGACACCCGCCCTGGACGCCGGCATGCCTACACTGTGGGATGCCGATCACAGACTTGGTGGACACCGAGGCAGAGTTTTCCGGCGCAGTGGCCGCACCCGCCGTGCAGCACCTGCGCCAGACCCTCCTGTGGCCCTTGCGCCTGATGCCGACCGTCCAGCCGCGCCACGCGCATCGCGGCCCCTGGCAGGTGCTGCGAGACCTCGGCGACGCCTCGCCGTGGCGCGAGGAGATCGACGAATACACCGGCGCCAGCGACCGCTTCCACGAGCGCCACTACAACGAGTTCGTGAGCTTCCTGCCCTACGTGCAGCGCTTCCTGTACGGCGACGGCCGCAAGGGCCGCGCGGCCGGCGGCGCCAACGACGGCGACTCGCCGATGCGCGTGTTCCGCCGCAGCGACGTGGCCGCGGTGCGCGTGGTGGGGCGGCCCGGCGACGCGCCGATCACGCTGCAGGTGGTGCACGTCGATCTCTACTTCTTCTTCGACGTCGACGTGGTGATGCTCAACGTCGAGGTCGGCGCCGACCAGCTGAGCCTGGCGCAGGCGCAGGAAATCCTCTACCGCTTCGGCCGTGCCTACCCCGGCGGCTGGGATGCGCAGGGCCAGGCGCTGCACTGCATGAGCAGCGTCGAGTGGCTGGCCGCCGACGGCAGCGTGCTCGCGTGCTCCGACGCGCAGGAGCGCGAGGCCTTCATGTCGCACGTGGCCGAGCATCGCGCGCCGCGGCTGGCCGCGCACTGGGCCTGGCTGATGCGGCCGCTGGTCAGCGACCATTCGGACGAGGCCGGCGCCCTGCGCTTTCGCCAGATCGAGTACTACCGCATGCCGGTGATGGCCTACCTCGCGCTCGACGACCCGCGCCGGCTCTCGCGCAGTGATTTCATCCGGCTGGCGCTGGTGACCGGCGCGGCCGAGCCGGCCACCAGCGCCGGCGGCCCCCTGCCCTACGCCGACGAACTGGTCGAGGACTTCGAGCGGCGCTACTGCTACGACCGCTTCTGGGTCGACGCCGGCGCGGCGCCGCGCACGCGCTACCTGTGCAACGGCCGCGCCCTGGTCGTGATCGGCGACGCCCATGCCGAGTACTTCTGCTGCCGCGACCGCGGCGTGCTGGCGCAATTCCGCCATCAGCACTTCCTGCTGTTCCTGATCGCGCACTTCCAGAAGGCGGCGCTGCTGATGTACTCCGACCGCCTGGTCGAGGCGCTGCGCATGCTCGACGTCCACGACGTCGCCAGCGTCAAGCGCTTCAAGCGCGCGATCCGCGCCAGCTTCGAGGGCTTCCTGCGTTTCACGCACCGCTACTGGTTCCACGAGATCTCGGAGCAGGCGCAGGTGCGCGCGCTGTCGCACCTGTGCGCCACGCACCTCGGGCTCGATCCGCTCTACGACGAAGTCAAGGAGCGGATCGCCGACATGAACACCTACCTCGACGCCGACAGCCTGCGAAGACAGGCGAACACGGTGGTGCGGCTCACGGTGGTCACCCTCTTCGGCCTCATCGGCACCATCACCACCGGCTTCCTCGGCATGAACCTGCTGGCCGAGGCCGAGTCGCCGCTGTGGCGCAAGCTGATCTGGTTCGGCATCGTCTTCGTCTTCACGACCTGGCTCACGGTCTACACGATGGTCAAGTCGAAGCGGCTGTCGGACTTCATCGATGCGCTGTCCGACGAGCGCCACACGCTGCGCACCAAGCTCGGCGTGCTGGCCCGGGTCTGGCGACCCGGTTCGGACTGAGCGCTCACCCGACCCAGGGGCGGAACCTCAGCGGGGCAACCAGACCTCGATCGCGCCGGGGTCCGCCGCGATCGGGCGCGGCAGCAGCTTGATGACCCAGGGCTGCCCGGTCGGCGACGCCGCGGTCTGGATCAGGGCTTGGGCGCAGGCGCGCGAAGACTCCTCGCGGATCACCACGGTCGGCACCGGATGGCCGACCGGCGGCGCGCGTCCGGCGCGGCGCGAGGTGCTCAGCAGGTCCTCGATCGGCGGCACCGACGCGCCCAGCGCACGCCAGGGACCACGCCAGGCACGGGCCTTGTCGCGCAGCCCGGTGCCATAGGTCAGGATGTAGACCACCGCACCGTCGCAGGCGTCCGGGGCGACCGGCGTGGGCACGGGCTGCGGCGCACTCGTGCCGTCGGGCGACGGTGCATAGGTGGGCGGCGGCGCGGCCGCCACCTGCTCGTCGCGGCCTGCCCCCGTGAGCCGGTCGCGCATCCAGACCGCCAGCCGGAACGGAACCGGCAGGATGCCGCTGCAGTTCTGTTTCGAGCCGGTCTGGCCGCTGTAGTCGCGCGCCCAGTAGCGCGGTGCGCACGGCGGCGCCTGCGCAGGCTGCAGGCAGTCGATGCCGTTGCCCGGATCGAGCAAGCGCGCGCAGGCCGGCGAGCGTTGCTCCGCGGCCTCGCTCGCGCAGGCCTGCTTGGCGTCGTCGACCAGGCGCACCGACAGCCGGAACTTGGCCATGAAGTTGTCGCTGCCCTCCCGGCACAGCAGGTCGCCGGTACGCAGCAGCTCGGCCGCCAGCAGGGCCGGCGCATCGCCGCCGCCGCCGCCGGTGCGCAGATGGGCCCAGCGTTCGGTGAGGTCCTTGAAGGCGCTGTTCTCCGACTTCTCCTGGTCGGCGCGCTGCGCGCGCCAGCTGTCGATGCCCTGCCAGGCGGCGACGCCGAAGGTGGCGGCGGTGCCGATGCCGATCGATGCCGTGACCGCGCCGGCCTTGAGCACGCGGGCCTGCAACCGGCTCATCGACCCCACCGCGGCGGCCGCGGCGCTGTCCTTGTCGCTCGCCTTGGCGCCGCGGGCGCTCGAATCCGGCTGGCCGTCGTCGAGCACGAACAGGCCCGGTGCACCGAGCGCCACGTGCTCCAGCAATTCCTCGTCGAGCCGGAAGCCGATCTCCGAGCCGAGGCGGAAGTAGCTCTCCCACTGGGCCTCGTCGAAGAACTGGTCGGTGGTCGGCTGCTGCGGGAACAGCGGATTGGCGGCCTTGAAGTTCACCAGGTCGACCGGGAGCGAGGCCGAGACATTGGGCTTCACCAGCACGATCTGCCCCGTGGCGCCGCTCGCGTAGCGCACCTGCGCGAGCGCCAGGCAGGCCTGGCTGGTCGGCGAGGCCAGGTCGTTGAGCGAGCCGAAGGCACCCAGGTGCGTCCACTCGGCGCCGGGCTGCGGCTTCATGAAGGTGATCTCGGCGTTGAGGTCGATGCGGGCGCGACGGATCAGGATCTCGAGGTCGCAGAAGCGGTAGTCCGGGTCGGCACCGCAGTCGGCGATCACGATCAGCGCGGCCTCCTGACGCAGCAGCGCGTAGGCGCCGGTGTTCTCGAAATGGCCGCCGTCGCTCAGGTACCAGTTGGCCGAGCTGCTGCCCGGAAAGGCGCCGAAGCACTCGAGCAGCAAGAAGCGCGTCTTCATCAACAGCGGGCTCGCATGCACCACCGCGCCGCGCTGCATGATGCCGGCGCCGGCGCTGTTCCACCAGTAGCCCAGCCGCAGGCCCGCGAACACCGACAGCGCCGAGATGCCGCGCTTGGTGAGCCGCCCGAGCCCGGGCGCGAAGGCCGCGCCGGAGATCGCCATCCAGGCGCCCAGCGTGAGCGCGCCGTCGCCGCGGGCCTGGGCCCACCGGGCGCCGCCGGCCTGCATCCAGCCGAGCGGCCCGATGGTCAGCGGCTGGCTCTTGCGGTCGCGGTTGAAGAGCCGATCCTTGGTGCCGTGCGTCTGGTTGATGCAGACGTTCGCCAGGTGCACCGGCCCACCGTGGGCCTGCGGCGCGTAGCGCAGCTGCGAGATGTCGTCGTGCGCGTCGACCTCGCCCACCGGCACCTGCGGGGGCTCCAGCCCCGACATCCTGTCGGTCGGCCGGGCACCGAGCCGCCGCGCATTGGCGGCCCCGAGGTAGCCGCGCACGATGCGCGCCTTGTAGAACATGTGCAGCGACGAGACATTCAGGAAGGCGAAGTTGCGCCCGGTCGCCAAGGCATAGATGCCGATGATCACGGCGATCGTGCCGAGCCAGGCCCAGCCGCGCATGAAATCCAGCCCCGCCGGCGTGAAGACCGGCAGCAGCACCGCCGCATACACGACGCCGATCCACCAGGCCGCGAGGCAGAAGGCCAGCACCAGTCCGAGCAGACTGGCAAGCGTCATCACCAGCGTCTTGCCGATGCCGGGCAGCTCCTGCCGGTGCTGCAGCAGCATCGGCAGCACGCCGCGCAGCACCGCGGCGGCCACCAGCAGCACCGCGCCGTACGAAACCCGCTGCTCCTGGCCCTCGGCGGCCAGCCACCAGGCGCTGCGGTCGAGCAGGCCGAGCATCACGATGAGGAGCGCGGTGTTGAGCACCGAGGCCAGCCGGTCGGTCAGTTCGTTGCGCAGTTGGGCCGGCGACTGCCTGCGGCTGCGGTACAGCACCCACAGCAGGGCCACGACCCAGCAGGCGGCAAACGCCTCGAAAGCCGGCGCCAGCCAGGGCGGGCCGCTGTAGCGCAGCATCAGCGCCGGTGCGACGACGGCAGCGCCGATGCCCAGCGCCAGCCACATCGCCGCCTGCAGCAGCATCGACGAGATGGACAGCCGGTCACGCACCGACCAGTAGGCGCAAGCCAGCACCACCGAGGCGAGGAAGGGCCCGACCAGCGTGAACCACAGCGTCGGCCATCGCGTGGCCCACTCGACCACCAGGCGCATGTACTGCATGGCGTCGAGATCGGTCGTGCGCACCACCGCGTCGGGCGGCACCCGGTTGAGGTCGACCGCGCGGAACACGGCATCCCACAGCAGCAGGTTGGTGGCCGCCAGCACCATGCCGATCAGGCTGGCGGCGATCGCGAGCTCGATGTGGGTGGCCAGCAGGTTGCGCAGATAGAGCGCGGTGGCGAACAGCATGTCGCGCAGGCCACCCGGAATCAGGTAGCGGCCATTGGCGCGCAGCCACCAGCCGAAGCGTGCGCGGTCGACGTCGGCGAGGGCGCGCTCGATCTCGCGCACCTCCTCGGCCGACTGGGCATCGGTGCACAGCCGACCGAACGCTGCGCCGATGTAGCCGCCGCCCGACACGGTCGACATCAGGTCGAACTTGAGCAACTGCCGGCGTGCCGCCAGCGCCTTCAGCAGGCCCAGGCAGAAGGTGGCGCTTCGGATGCCCCCACCCGACAGCGCCAGCCCCCAGGGCCGTCGCCCGTCGTCGGCGCCATGCAGGGCGCGTCGACGCTCGGCGACCAGCTTCTGGATGGTCTCGTCCATTCGGCTCCTCGTCGTTCGATGCAATATTTCATGCACGAGTCGATCGATCAATGGCTCGAACGGCCTATGCCGGAGCACAAGGGCTGCGCGGCTCCTGTTGCGGTGGATTGGTTAAGCTCGCGCCGCCCGGCCCGCCTTCCGCTCCTTCAGGATCACCCCCCATGACGACAGCGCCCCCCGACACCCTGCCCACAGCGCAACCGCACCGACTGCGGCGCCTGTGTGCGGGCCTCGCGACGGCGGCGTGCACGCTGCTGGCCGCCTGCACGACCAGCGGCGTTTGCGAAAGCCCCTATGTCCGGTCGCCGCAGTTCAAGGGCTGCGGCTTCCAGAACCCGCCGAACCCGGATGCCCTCCCCTCGGCCAGCGGCTGGAAGATCTGGTCGCGATTCCTGTTCGAACGCAAGATCGACACCGTGCCGACCGATCCGATTCCGGTGCAGGCCCTCGACAGCGCGATGCTGCAAGCGCTGGACCCGCAGACCATCCACCTGGTCCGGCTGGGGCATTCATCGCACCTGGTCAAGTTGCAGGGCAAGTTCTGGCTGATCGATCCGGTGTTCAGCGAGCGCGCCTCGCCCTTCCAGTGGCTGGGACCGCGGCGCTTCCACAAGCCACCGATCGCACTCGAGCAGCTGCCGCCGATCGACGGGCTGATCCTCTCGCACGACCACTACGACCACCTCGACACCGCGACCATCGAGTACCTGGCGCAACGGGTGCAGCGCTACTTCGTGCCGCTGGGTGTCAAGGCCCGGCTGGTCGAGCTCGGCGTGCCGGCCGACCGCATCACCGAGCTGGACTGGTGGCAGAACGCGCAGTACGACGGCGTCCAGCTCACCGCCACGCCGGCGCAGCATTTCTCGGGCCGCACCCTGAACGATCGCGACCGCACGCTGTGGGCGTCGTGGGTGGTCCAGAGCGGCGGCCAGCGCATCTTCTACAGCGGCGACTCGGGCTACTTCAAGGGCTTCCGCGATATCGGCGAACGCTTCGGCGGCTTCGACCTGGCGATGCTGGAGAACGGCGCCTACGACGCCTACTGGCCCTCGGTCCACATGACGCCCGAGGAGAGCGTGCAGGCCTTCGAGGACCTGCGCGGCAAGGTGCTCTACTCGGTGCACAACAGCACCTTCGACCTTGCATTCCACACCTGGCACGACCCGCTGGACCGCATCGCCGACCTGTCGGAGGGCAGGAAGATCGAGCTCGCCACGCCGGTGATCGGCGAGGTGCTGACGATCGGCCAGCCGCGCACCAACCTGCGCTGGTGGGCCGGACTGAAGTAGCGGCCCTGGGTGGGCCCGACAGCCAGCGGCCGAGCGCAAGCCTCGCGAGGCCGCTCACCACCGCGATCTCGAGTCCCATGAATCCGGTTTCCATACGCGACTCCCTTACAGCACGCGCACGATCACACGGAGCGCGTCTTCGAGGTAGGCAGCTTTGCGTGCAATCGATCGACGTCGGCGCGCCATTGTCTTCGGGGCTCTGCAAGTCGATTCAGTCCAGGCTCAGGTTGGATGCCCTGATGGTTTCCGCCCAGCGCGCGCGTTCCGCCGTGACAAAGGAGGCGAATTCTGCTTGTGACTGCCCGCCTGGGAAACCGCCGAGTTGCTTGATTTGCGCGATCAGGTCGCGATCGCGCATCACCGCGTCAAGGTTTTTCTGCAGCTTTCCGACAATCTCCGGCGGCGTCTTGGCCCCCACGAAGATGCCGATCCAGGCCGTCGACAGGAAATTGTCGACGCCGGCTTGCGCCATGGTCGGCACCTCCGGCAGGCTGGGCACGCGCTGGCTGGCGGTCACGGCCAGCGGGCGCAGCTTGCCTGCCTGGATATGCGGCAAGGCCTGCGTCAGATTGTCGAACTGGAAACTTGTTTCGCCGGCCAGCAAGGCCGTCGTCGCCGGCGTGGATCCGCGGTAGGGAACATGGATGGCATCCGTTGCGGTGCGCATCTTGAAGAGCTCGCCGGTGAGATGGCTTGTTTGCCCAATGCCGGCGGAGCCGAAGGACAGCTTCCCTGGCTGCATCTTCATTTGCGCCATCAGCTCGGCCACGCTCCTGATCGAGGATTGCGCGTTGACGACCAGGACATTGGGGAATGAAATGACATCGGTCATCGCAATCAGATCTTCCGGCTTGTAGGGAAGGCTCTTGTAGGCGCTGTAGTTGATGGCCTGGGGACCGACATTGCCGCTCAGCAGCGTGTATCCGTCTGCTGGCGCCTGCAGTGCTGCCTGCGTGCCGATGATGCCGCCCGCGCCGGAACGGTTGTCGACCACGACGGGTTGACCGAGGCGGGCGCTGAGTTTTTGCGCAAACAGCCGCATCGGAACGTCGATGGTGCCGCCCGCCGCACCCGGCACGATGAGGGTCAGCGGCCGGCCGGGCCAGGTGGCAGCGGGCTGCGCTGACGCGGCCGAGGAAATGACCATAGCAAGCATGAGCGCCAGTGGCCCGATCGAACGGTGTGTCGGCATGTTCATGGTTCTTCCTTTGTCCGTTTCCTGGCTGATTGAGGGTCTCACGCCCCGGGCTGGCGCCTGGCGGCAACGAAGCGCCCGAGGTGCGTGGCTGCATTGCCAAGCAATGCGTCGTTGGCCATCAGGCGCTTGCTGTAGTGGCTGATGGGTGTCTCGTCCTGCAGCCCGATGGCCCCGTGGAGTTGCAGCACATCGAGTGCGATGGCGCGGCCGGCCTGGCCGACGAGGTACTTGGCGGCGCTGACGCGTCGCGTGCGCTCGGATGGCGGCACCTCGCTCCAACCCGCCACGGCCTGTATCACCAGAATTCGCGCGGCGCTCCAGGCGCGGTAGAGATCGACCACGCGGTGCTGCAGGGCCTGCTGGTCCGACAGCGCGCGGCCGAATTGCTGGCGCGTGCGCAGGTGTTCGACCGTGAGGGCCAGCGAGCGTCGCATGACCCCGGCGCTCTCGGCGCACAGGGCCACGGTGGCCAGCTCCTGCGCCTCGCCGAGCAGTGCCTCGGCGTGGCCTGGGCCGGCAAGCAGCGCGTCTGCGGGTAGCTCGACACCATGCAGGCGCAAATCCGCCGCGCCGCGTCCATCGTGAAGCTGATAACTGCGCCGGATCATGCCTGCGGCATCGCCGGGAACGTCGAACAGCGCCAGGCCGCCGCTGGCCAGGCTCGCCGCCACGAACAGATGCTGCGCCTGGCCACCCCCCATCACCAGCCTATGGGTCCCGTTCAGATGCCAGCGCGCGCCTTCCTGGCGCGCCGCCATGGCGTCAGGGTGGCTATCGCCCCCGCCATGGGCAACTGCGCAGCGCGCCTCGCCGCTCGCCAGCGCGGCCCGCTGGTGCGCGCGTGCCTCGCCTGCCTCGGCGCCGAGCAGGATCTGCGTGCCAAGAACCGCGCTCCAGAGCACCGGCTCGACCACCAGGGCATCCCCAAGCGCCTCCATCAGAGGCATGAGATCGGGCACCGTGCCGCCCAGGCCGCCGTCCTGCTCGGGCATCAGCAGGCCGGTCAGGCCGAGCGCGGCCAGCGCGTTCCAGCCGGCCAGGTCGAAGCCCTCATGGGCGCTCACGATCTGCCGCCTGCGCTCGAAGCCGTAGTGCTTGCTGAGCCAGCGTCCCAGGGATGCGGACATGGCTGCCTGCTGCTCGTCCAGATGCCCATCGCGCGGATGATCGATCTCGGTCTGGCCGCTGAAAATTGCCTTCGCCATGATCTGGCGCTGGATCTCGGAAGAGCCGCCGGCCAGGGTGATGCCGCGGTAGCGCCAGAAGTGCAGCGGGAAGTTTTCCGAATGCGTGCTGGAAAACGGCTGGGCATGGGGCAGGCCGTCGATCGCGAGCGGGTCAAGGGGAAGCGCCTCGGTGCCGAGCAAGTCCATCCGGAACAGATGCAGGTCCTGCAGCAGCAAGTTGCCATCGAGCTTGAGCCGCGAGGCCTCCAGTTCCGGGCTGCCGCCTTGTTCGGCCAGCCGCACGGCCGGCCACCAGGCGGCTTCGAGTGCACGCACACGAATGTCCAGTTCGGCGTGGCGGCGCGCCAGCAACGCGTCCTCGATCTGCGCCAGGGGGGCGGTGTCCCGCCCGCTGGCGAGGCCGGCCAGGCTGGCCAGCTCCGCCTTGCAGTCACCCACGCGGGCCAGGAACAGGCGCTCGATCACCAGTAGTCCCTTGGCAATGGTCCAGCCACCGTGCTCGGCGCCCACCAGATGAGCCGCCGGCACCCGCACGTCATCGAAGAACATCTGGACGTGGAAGTGCGAGCCGTTGATGAAGCGAATCGGACGCACCGTCACGCCCGGCGCGCGCAAGTCCATCAACAGCACCGAAATGCCCTCCTGCTTGCGCTGAGCCGCCGGGTCGGTGCGCACCAGCACCAGCGCCCAATTGGCCCACTGGCCCAGGGTTTGCCAGATCTTGCTGCCATTGACGATCCAGGCATCCCCGTCGCGCCGTGCCACGGTGCGCAGCGCCGCCAGGTCGGAGCCGGCGTCGGGCTCGGAATAGCCTTGCGCCCAGAAGTCTTCGAACGACAGCATGCCGGGCAGCCAGCGCCGGCACTGCTCGGGCGTTCCGTAGCGCATCAGGGTGGGGCCGATCGTGTCGATGCCGAGGTTGTCGTAGCGCGGCGCATCGCTGGCCGCCAGCTCTTCCCGAAAGATGGCCTGTTGCATCAGCGACCAGCCAGGGCCGCCATGCGCTCGCGGCCAGCCGGGGGCGGCCCAGCCTCGCTCATACAGGATGCCCTGCCAGCGTGCGGCCTGCTCGCGCGTCACGAGGCAATGGGCGCGCGTGGCGGCGCGGATATCGGCCGGGACGGCGTCGCGAAGAAAATCGCGAACCTCGATGCGGAAGGGATCGAGGTGATCGGCGCTGGAATCGGGTGGCACGGTCAATCCCCCGACGCGATGGAAGTCGCGTTCATTGCGCGGCTGAGGCTCACCCGACGGACCACCTCGGCTTGCGCTTCTCCACGAAGGCCGCGACCCCTTCCTTGGCGTCATCCGTCGCGGCGATATTGCCAAAGCACTCCACGGCACTCGCGACGCCACGTCGATAGTCGCTGTCGTTGGCGCGCATGAAAGCAGCGCGTCCCATCCGCATGACCTTGGGCGATTTCTCGCACAGCGTGCGAGCCAGCCGCCTGGCTTCGTTCATGACCTCGGCCTCCGGAACGATTCGGCTGACCAGGCCAAGCTCCCTGGCCTCGGCGGCCTCGAAGGAACGGCCAGTGAACAGGAGATCGAAGGCCCGATGGCGCCCAACGATGCGCGGCAGGTGCGTGTAGTGAATGGCCGGGACCATGCCTACGTCGATCTCGGGATAGCCGAAGGTCGCCGTATCGGCGGCCACGATCATGTCGCACGAGATGGCCAGGGTCATGCCGCCTCCGCGCGCTGTCCCCTGCACCGCGGCGATCGACGGTTTGCCCAGATTGAACTGGACATCGCAAAGGCCGACATACAGCTTTTCGACCAGGGCATAGAGCTGGCCGGACGAGGCACCGTGCACGGCATCCAGCCTCAGGCCGGCAGAAAATCGACCCGGCACGGCGCTGCCCAGAATCACTGCGCGAACCGACTCATCTTCGGCCGCCCGCCGCATCGATCGGAGCAGGTCATCGAGCATCGCCTCGCTGATTGCGTTGACTGGCGCACTGTCGAGCAGTATCTCGGCGATCTGGTCGCGAATCTCGAAACGGACTTGGGACATTGGGGCCTCCTGGATGGGGTCACGAGCCGAACGTCGGCCGATTTTTCAGGTTGCGACAGCATCGGCGACAACGCCGGCTGCCTTGAATTGACTGATCGCCTCCGGCGCATAGCCGGCCTGCAGCAGGATCTCGTCGGTGTGCTGCCCCAGCAAGGGTGGCGCGCTGCGTGCCTCGCGCCCGGCGCCGCGAAAGCGAACCGGCAAACCCATGTTCCTCACCTTGCCCAGCACCGGATGGTCCGACTCCACGATGAGTTGGCGCGCCTCCACTTGGGGGTGGTCAAGTGCCTGGTCCAAGGTGTGGATGGGGGAACATGGCACGCCGGCAGCACGCAGGGCATCCAGCCAGGACGCCACCGTCCGCGTCCCCATCGCCGCCTGCACCAATTCGACGGTCATCGCAAAATTCTCCACCCGCGCCGCGTTGGTTGCGAACCTCGGGTCATCGACTCGGTGCTGCAGGCCGGCGACGGCGCAGAAGCGCCGCCACTGCCCATCGTTGCCGATCCCCAGCATGATCGGGCCATCGACCGCATCGAATGCCTGGTAAGGCGACATGGCAGGGTGGCCCGTTCCCATCCGTTTCGGTATCCGACCGGTACGCCAGTAGTTTTGCGCCATGTAGCCCATGAAACCCAGCGCCGTGTCGAGCAGCGAGACTTCCAGGTAGACGCCGGCGCCGGTCTTGCTTCGTTCCATCAGCGCGGCAAGGATGCCGCTGAAGGCATGCATGCCGGTGCCGATGTCGACCGGCGAGAAGCTCGCCCGCGCCAACGCCCCTTCCGGATCGCCCATGCTGCTGATCATGCCGCTGAAGGCCTGAAGCATGACGTCGTAACCGGGTTCGTTGCCCATCGGCCCGCTGCGCCCGTAGCCCGAGATCTCGCAATAGACCATCGACGGGTTGAGGGCGCTCAGTGTTTCGTAGTCGACACCCAACTTGGCAGCCGTGCCGCCGCCAAACCCCTGCAGAACGACATCCGACTGCTTCGCCAGGGCTTGAACGATCATCCGACCTTCGGGCAACTTCAGGTCCACCGCGAGACTGCGCTTGTTGTGATTGACTGAGAGGAAGGTCGCCGATTGACCCTGGTCCTGCGGCAGCCAGGCGCGGGTGTCATCGCCCACGCCCACCGGCTCGACCTTCGTGACGTCGGCGCCAAGTTCGCCCAGATATTGGCCGCAAAGCGGGCCGGCCAAGACCTTGCTCAAATCCAGAACGCGAATTCCCTTTAGCGGAAGCATCTCTTTGACTTTCTCCGTGAGATTGGGCGACGCACTGAGCTATTCGGCCTTGATGTCCATGGTGCGGGCGACCACGGACCATCGCTCGGCATCCTGGTTCACGAAGTCCTGCAACTCGGCTGGATTGATGATCAATGACTCGGCGCCTCGCGCCGTCAAGCTTTGGATGTACCCGGGATCCGCCAGCGCCTTGGCCATCGCTTGCCGCAGATGGGCGACAACGTCGGGCGGGGTCTTGGCCGATACCTGCAGGGCTAGCCAGTACTTGAGATCCAGGCTCGGATAGCCGGCTTCCTTCAGGGTGGGAACATCTGGCAGCAGCGGCGCCCGAGCCGCAGAGGTAATGGCCAGTCCTTTGAGCTTGCCGCCCTGGATCTGACCGACACAGGTCGTCATGCTGTCGAACAGGAAGTCGACCTGTCCGGCCATGACATCGGTGCTGGCCGGCGCACTGCCCTTGTAGGGGACCGCAACCGCGGCGAAACCGGCCACCTTCTGCAGAACCGCACCGTAGATATGCGGCGAACTCCCGGGCCCAAAAGTGGCGAAGGACAAGTTGTTTGGATGTTCCTTGCCGAGCCGGACCAGATCACCAAGCGTGCTCACACCGAGTTTGGTCGGATGGACCACCAGGACGTTGGGCACCACGGCGCCAATTCCGACCGCCAGGAAATCGCGCTTTGGATGGAATCTCGCGGTCGGGTACATCAGGGGATTCACGGCCTGCATGCCAACGGTGTTCAGCAGCAGCGTATGGCCGTCTGCTTCCGCATCCAGGACGATCTGCGCCCCGAGGTTGCCGCTGGCGCCCGGCTTGTTCTCGACTACGACGGTCTGACCGAGCACCTTCGCCAACGGAATCGCAACCTGGCGCGCCACAAAATCGCCCGGCCCGCCGGCGGCGAAAGGAACGACGATCTTGAGGATGCGGGACGACCCGCTCTGCGCAAAGCTCGGTCGGATCAACAGCGCTGCCGATGCACCGAGAACGACCTCGCGGCGTCTGTGGTTCATGCGTGTCCCCGTCAAAGGTCTGCGGCTGGCATCGAGATTGGTGCCCGCCCAGACTCTTGAAGAGCACTATCTGCCGTCCGACGGGATAAGTCGAAGACTAGATATTGATGGTCGATATAATATTTTTCATATGCCTTGAGCGATCGCAACGAGAGGCGACGCGCCACCTCTCCCGAGTCGCCCTTTCCACTGTCACCTCGGACACTTGATCATGGCAATTGACGTACGTGGATTCCGATGTCTTGTCGCCGTCGCGTCGGCGGGCTCGATATCCCGAGCAGCGGAGTCGTTGCACGTCGCCCAACCCGCTCTCAGTCTCCACATCAAGAATATCGAGCGGGATCTCGGCGTCGCGCTCTTTGATCGGACCCCAAAGGGTGTCGTCCCCACAGCCGCCGGCACGCGCTTTCTGAGCCATGCAAGGGATATCCTCAAGCGCATCGATCTCGCTTGCGAAGACGTTGGCGACTTCGTGGCGGAGCCCGCGGGCCGCGTTGCGATCGGACTGCCTCAGTCGATGGCAAAGATCGTGACACTTCCTCTCGTGCGGGAAACGACCAGCCGGTGGCCGAAGATCCAGTTGCAGATCATTGAACTCAGCACCGGCTATATCCCGGAGCGCCTGATGACCGCGCATCTGGACATCGGTCTGGTCTTTCAGTCCGACGCCAACGATGCGCTCCAGTTCGAACACCTGGTCGACGAAGAACTGGTGCTGGTGGCCGCGCCCGGCCTGCTCACGAAGGCGCACAACGGCCGTCTGGGCCGGCTGAAGGAAATCCCCCTTGCAGACCTGGGCCGCTACCCGATGATCTTGCCCGCCAGCGTGCACAGCCTGCGGTCATTGATTGACAGGCATCTGGATTCCCATCGCGTCGTGCTGAACATGCTGGCCGAGGTCAATGCCATCCCGCAGCTCATCGAGCTTGCAGCTGCCGGCGTTTGCTGTTCGATACTTTCCTACGCGTCGGTACGCGACGAGCTGCGAAGCGGCTTGCTCTCCGGCGCGCGCATCGTGGAACCCGGGATTTCCCGGCCGGTATTCCTTTGCCGATCGGCAACTTCGCCACTTTCGATGGCGGCCTCCACCGTGCGCGCCCTGGTTTTGAGCACAGTCCAATCCCTCATTGCGGATGGCAGTTGGCCGGCGCGCACCACCACCAAGCCGAGTGCGGTCCGCGCCTGTTGACCAGCACCGATTGGGCCTTGATCAACGCCCCTGCCGGAGAACGCCAGAGTTCGCGTGGCAGCAAAAACCGATGGCCGCCGGCTCGATACCCTCGGCGTCAGCGCTTCTGCCGCCGCTCCCGCGCCCGCCGCACCTGCCGGCTCTGCCCGGCCTCGGCCGCCGCGCGGGCCTGCCGGGCCTTCTTCTGCCGCCGCCGGCCCGACAGCCAGCGGCCGAGCGCGAAGCTCGCGAGGCCGCTCACGACCGCGATCACGAGCCCGATGATTCCGATTTCCATGCGCGCCTCCCTTACAGCACGCGCACGATGCCGGTCGGCTTGAAGCCGAGATCGGCCGCCTTGCCCTTGCGTGCCCGGGTGCCGCGCGCGTTGTTGAGCGTGCGGATCTCCAGCGTCTCCTCGCGCTCCTTGCCGCCGCGGCCGATGCCTTCAATCTTGATGCTGCGCGTGTAGGCCGCCGCACCGGCCAGCGTGTCCTTGGCCTCGAGATCGATCAGCGTGAGCCCGCGGCCGCCCTTCGGCAGCGCCTTGAGTTCGCCGATGTCGAAGGTCAGAATACGGCCGCCGGTCGAGGCGCAGGCCACGTGCGTGGCCGCCGGCAGCGGCTCGGCGCCGCCGGCGCCGCCGACCAGCGACGGGCGGCACAGCTGCTCGCCCTCGCCGACGTCGATGAAAGCCTTGCCGCCGCGCTGGCGCGAGATCATGTTCTCGACCGCCGCGATGAAGCCGTAGCCGCCGGTGTTCGCGAGCAGCAGGTTGGCCGACAGCGGGCCCGCGAAGTAATGCGCGACATGCGTCCCGCTGTCGAGGTCGATCAGCGTCGTCACCGGCTGGCCGTCGCCGCGCCCGCCCGGCAGCGACGCCACGGGCACGCTGTAGACGCGCACGCCCTTGTCCTTGGCGGTGCCGAAGACCAGCAGCGTATCGACCGAGCGGCATTCGAAGGCGCCATACAGCGCATCGCCCGACTTGAAGCTGTACTCGGGTGCCGCGGCGGCCGCGGCGCGCTCGCTGGCCCAGCCCTTCTGCGTGCGCACCCAGCCCTTCTGCGACACGATCACGGTCACCGGCTCGTCGACCACGCGCACTTCGGCCACGGCCCGCTTCTCGGCCTGGATCAGCGTGCGGCGCGCATCCTCGAAGCTCTTCGCGTCGGCCTCGATTTCCTTCACCAGCAGGCGGCGCAGCGCGGCCGGACTGCCGAGGATGTCCTCGAGCTTCTTCTGTTCCTCGCGCAGGCCCTTGAGCTCCTGCTCGATCTTGATCGCCTCCAGCCGCGCCAGCTGACGCAGCCGGATCTCGAGAATGTCCTCGGCCTGCCGGTCGCTCAGGTTGAAGCGCGCGATCAGCGCCGCCTTCGGATCCTCGGCGGCGCGGATGATCGCGATCACCTCGTCGATGTTCAGCAGCACCAGCTGCCGCCCTTCGAGGATGTGGATGCGGTCCTGCACCTTGCCGAGCCGATGGCGCGAGCGCTTCTCGACCGTGATCTCGCGGAAGGCGATCCACTCGTTGAGCATCTGCCGCAGCGACTTCTGCGTCGGCTTGCCGTCGATGCCCACCATCGTCAGGTTGATCGACGACGAGCTCTCCAGCGAGGTCTGCGACAGCAGCATCGTGGCGAACTCTTCCTGGCTGATGCGCGAGGTCTTGGGTTCGAACACCAGCCGCACCGCCGCGTCCTTGCTCGACTCGTCGCGCACCACGTCGAGCAGAGACAACACCGAGGCCTTGAGTTGCGTCTGCTCGGCCGTGAGCGCCTTCTTGCCGGCGCGGATCTTGGGGTTGGTGAGCTCCTCGATCTCTTCGAGCACCTTCTGCGAGCTGACGCCCGGCGGCAGTTCGTTGACCACCAGTTGCCACTGGCCGCGCGCGAGCTCCTCGATCTTCCAGCGGGCCCGCACCTTGAGCGAGCCGCGACCCGTGCGATAGGCGTCGGCGATGTCGGTCGCGCTGCTGATGATCTGCGCGCCGCCCGGATAGTCGGGGCCGGGCACCAGGGTGAACAGTTCCTCGTCGGTCAGCTGGCCGTTGGCCTTGATCAGCGCCACGCAGGCGTCGGCGACCTCGCGCAGGTTGTGGCTCGGGATCTCGGTCGCCAGGCCGACGGCGATGCCGCTCGCGCCGTTGAGCAGCGTGAACGGAAGCCGTGCCGGCAGCAGGCGCGGCTCCTCGGTCGAGCCGTCGTAGTTGGCGATGAAGTCGACCGTGCCCTCGTCGATCTCGTCAAGCAGGAGACTCGTGATGCGGGCCAGCCGCGCCTCGGTGTAGCGCATCGCCGCGGCGCCGTCGCCGTCGCGGCTGCCGAAGTTGCCCTGGCCGTCGACCAGCGGATAGCGCTGCGAGAAGTCCTGCGCCATGCGCACCAGTGCGTCGTAGGCGGCCTGGTCGCTGTGCGGATGGAAGCGGCCGAGCACGTCGCCGACCACGCGCGCGCTCTTGACCGGCTTGGCGCCCACGGTGCCGTTGGCGCCGCCGAAGCCCAGCCCCATGCGCGACATCGAATAGAGGATGCGCCGCTGCACCGGCTTCTGGCCGTCGCTGACATCGGGCAAGGCGCGGCCCTTCACCACGCTGAGCGCGTATTCGAGGTAGGCGGTCTGCGCGTAGTCGGCCAGCGTCAGCGCGCCATCGTCTTCGGGGCTCTGCAGATCGAGCGTGGGTTGAGAGTCCATGGAAAAAGAATGATGAGGAAATTCAGGGAGAGGGGCCGGCGCCTTGCGCTCGGCCCGGTGTCCGGCTCGCCGCCGACTTCATGGCGGCGCGGGCAATTCCGTTTCGGCAGGCGTTTCGGGCGCCGGCCCGGCATCGGCGGGCAGCGCCGGCACGCCGCGCGGTTCGGACGGCATGTTGCCACGTCCGAGCTCGCCGCCCTTCGGCACCGTCATTTCCATGCGGATGCGGCCGGGCGCATTGCCGCGCCCGTGCGGCGCCGAAGGCTTCAGGTAGGCGTAGAGCTGCAGCACGGTCGCGACGTAGTTCTGGGTCTCGCGGTAGTTGGGGATCCTGTTGCCGGCGCGCTGCACCGCGCCTTCGCCCGCGTTGTAGGCCGCCAGCGCCAGCTCGATCCGGCCGGGAAACATCGCGAGCAGGTCGCGCAGGTAGCGCGAGCCGGTGGCGACGTTGATGTGCGGGTCGAAGAGCTTCTTCTCGATCGACGCCCGCCCGTCCGTCGTGACGCCATAGCGCTGCGCGGTGGCCGGCATCACCTGCATCAAACCCAATGCGCCCTTGGGCGACACGGCCTGCGCATCGAATCCCGACTCGGTCGCGACCAGCGCCTGCAGCAGCTCGTAGTCGATCGAATGGCGCCGCGCCGCATCGCGCAGTGCGCCCTGCGCGGGCTTGAAGTTCGGCGAGGCCTCGAACAACGCCAGCAGCGCCTGCGAAGCAGGCGGCACCTTGCCGTCGATCACGCCCTTCGCGCCCAGCCGGGGCAGGCCGATGCCCTTGGCCGTGTCGAAGCTCTGGCCGCCCCGAAAGAAGAGCTGGTAGCGCGGATCGATCTGCTCCGATGCGAAATGCGCCACGCCCTTGTCGTCGATGTAGCCGAAGATGTCGGCGGCGTGGACGCGCTGCGCCGCGATCAGCAGCAGCGCCGACAGCAGCAGGAAGCGTCCAAGGGCTCTCATGAGGTTTGCCATGCGGCACTATGGATGGCTACGGGCCTGTCCGACCGCTCACAGCGTCACAAAATGTTCATGGCCCGGCGCCGGCCTAGACGTCGATCTCGACATCATCGGCGCGCAGTTCCATCAGTTCGCGGCGGGCGGCGGCTTCGCCCTTGCCCATCAGCTTGGTGATCTCGCCCTCGGTGCCCTGGGTGTCGAAGCGCCCCAGCCGCACCTGCAGCAGGCGCCGCGTGTCGGGGTTCAGCGTGGTCTCCCACAACTGCTCGGCGTTCATCTCGCCCAGCCCCTTGAAGCGGCTGATGCTCCAGGCGCCTTCGCGCACACCGTCCTTGCGCAGCTTGTCGAGGATCGCCGTGAGTTCGCCCTCGTCGAGCGCATAGAACTTGGAGGCCGGCTTCTTGCCGCGCGCCGGCGCGTCGACCCGGAACAGCGGCGGCTTGGCCACGTACACGTGGCCGGCCTCGATCAGCTTCGGGAAATGGCGGAAGAACAAGGTCAGCAGCAGCACCTGGATGTGCGAGCCGTCGACGTCGGCATCGCTCAGGATGCAGACCTTGCCGTAGCGCAGGCCCGACATGTCAGGCGTGTCGTTGGGCCCGTGCGGATCGACGCCGACCGCCACCGAGATGTCGTGGATTTCGGTGTTGGCGAACAGCCGGTCGCGCTCGACTTCCCAGGTGTTCAGCACCTTGCCGCGCAACGGCAGGATGGCCTGGCTTTCCTTGTCGCGCCCCATCTTGGCGCTGCCGCCGGCCGAATCGCCCTCGACCAGGAAGACCTCGTTGTGCGCGATGTCCTTGCTCTCGCAGTCGGTCAGCTTGCCGGGCAGCACGGCCACGCCGGAGCCCTTGCGCTTCTCGACCTTCTGCCCGGCCTTCTGCCGCGTCTGCGCGGCCTTGATGGCCAGTTCGGCGAGCTTCCTGCCGTAGTCCACGTGCTGGTTCAGCCACAGCTCGAGCGCGGGCCGCACGAAGCTGGACACCAGCCGCACTGCGTCGCGCGAGTTGAGCCGTTCCTTGATCTGGCCCTGGAACTGGGGGTCGAGCACCTTGGCCGACAGCACGTACGAAGCGCGTGCGAACACGTCCTCGGGCAGCAGCTTGACGCCCTTGGGCAGCAGCGAATGCAGCTCGATGAAGCTCTTGACCGCGTTGAACAGGCCGTCGCGCAATCCGCTCTCGTGGGTGCCGCCGGCGCTGGTCGGGATCAGGTTGACGTAGCTCTCGCGCACCGGCTGGCCGTCCTCGGTGAAGGCCACGCACCAGTCGGCGCCCTCGCCTTCGGCGAAGTTGTCGGCGTTCTTGTCGGCATGGCCCGCACCTTCGAACAGCGGGATCACCGGCTCGCCGTTGAGGGTCTGCATCAGGTAGTCGCGCAGGCCGCCCTTGTAGAGCCAGGTCTGGACGTCCTTGGTCTTCTCGACCACCAGCGTCACCGTGACGCCGGGCATCAGCACCGCCTTGCTGCGCAGCAGATGGGTCAGCTCGTTGATCGGGAGCGCGGCGGACTCGAAGTACTTCGGATCCGGCCAGGCGCGCACCGTGGTGCCCAGCTTGCGGTCGCGCGGTCCATCGCCGTTCGAGGCGGCCGCGCTTTCCTGCGGCCGCACCTTCAGTGGCTCGATCACGTCGCCGGCCGAGAAGGCGAGCTGCGCCACCGAGCCTTCGCGGTACGAGACGACTTCGAGCCGGGTCGACAGCGCATTGGTCACCGACACGCCGACCCCGTGCAGGCCGCCCGAGAAGCTGTAGGCGCCGCCCGAGCCCTTGTCGAACTTGCCGCCCGCATGCAGCCGGGTAAACACCAGCTCGACCACCGGCGCCTTCTCTTCCGGATGCAGGCCGAACGGAATGCCGCGGCCATCGTCCTCGACGCTGACCGAGCCATCGGTATGCAGTGTGACCTTGATCTTCTTGCCGTAGCCCGCGAGCGCCTCGTCGGCCGCGTTGTCCAGTACTTCCTGAATGATGTGCAGCGGGTTGTCGGTGCGGGTGTACATGCCCGGCCGCTGCTTGACGGGCTCGAGGCCCTTGAGGACGCGAATCGACGCCTCGCCGTAACTGCCTGGTTCCTTGCTTGCCATGGCGCGGGATTCTAGGCCTTGGTTCCGGGGCCGCCCGCGGGCCCCGGCGCGCGGACCGCATCAAAGGCCGCCGAAAATATCAACAATCGCCGCCGGCAGGCGCCCGACGCCGATCCCGGCTTTTCGGTACATTTTCCGCAATGACCTCTTCTTCCCAGCCGCTGGGCATCCAGCGGGTGCTCCTCTGCGGCGCCATGATCGTCACCCTGTCGATGGGGATCCGGCACGGCTTCGGCCTCTGGCTCCAACCGATCACCCAGGACCAGGGATGGACGCGGCAGGCCTTCTCGCTCGCGCTCGCCATCCAGAACCTTTCCTGGGGCGTGATCGGCGTCTTCGCCGGCATGCTGGCCGACAAGCTCGGCGCCTTCCGGGTGCTGGTGGCCGGCGCCGTGCTTTATGCGCTGGGACTGGCCGGCATGGCGCTGTCGCACACGCCGCTGCTGTTCGCGCTGACCACCGGCGTGCTGATCGGCGCCGCCCAGGCCGGCACCACCTACGCCGTGATCTACGGCGTGATCGGGCGCCAGGTCCCGGCCGAGCGCCGCTCCTGGGCCATGGGCGTGGCGGCCGCCGCCGGCTCCTTCGGCCAGTTCCTGATGGTGCCGGTCGAGGGCCAGCTGATCGCCCGGCTCGGCTGGCAGACCGCGCTGCTGGCGCTGGCGGCCATGGTGCTGCTGATCATCCCGCTGGCCTACTCGCTGCGCGAACCGCGGCTCGCCGCCGCCAGCGGCAAGCGCGAACAGACCATCGCGCAGGCGGTGCAGGAGGCCTTCAGGTACCCCAGTTTCGTGATGCTGACGGCGGGCTACTTCGTCTGCGGCTTCCAGTTGGCGTTCATCGGCATTCACATGCCGAGCTACCTGCGCGACAAGGGGCTCTCGCCCGAGGTGGCCAGCTATGCGCTGGCGCTGATCGGCCTGTTCAACATATTCGGCACCTACACCGCGGGCGCGCTGGGCTCCCGGCTGGCCAAGCGCAAGCTGCTGGCGGCCATCTACCTGAGCCGCGCGGCGGCGATCGCCGTCTTCCTGCTGACGCCGCTGTCGCCGCTCTCGGTCTACGTGTTCGCCGCCGCGATGGGCTTCCTGTGGCTCTCGACCGTGCCGCTGACCAGCGGCATCGTGGCCCAGATCTTCGGCGTCGCCCACCTGTCGATGCTGGGCGGCTTCGTCTTCCTGAGCCACCAGGTCGGCTCCTTCCTGGGAGTCTGGCTGGGCGGCTATCTGTACGACCGGCTGGGCAGCTACGACCTGGTCTGGTACGTCTCGATCGGGCTCGGCGTGATGGCAGCGCTGATCAACCTGCCGGTCAAGGAAAACGCGATTTTGCGACCGAGAATCCAACCTGCTTGACCACGGACATGTCTGAAACCACCCGCCCCACCCGCCATCGCCTTGTCCAAGCCGGCTGGCTGGGCGCCGCCGCGCTCGCGCTGGCGGGCGTGTTCGCGCTCTACACGCGTCCGGGCTTCCTGGTGACGCTGGCCGACCAGATCTGGGCCTGCTTTTGAATCACGCCACACTCGCACCCTCGCCCTGGATCGTGCGCTGGTCGCACCTGCTGGCGCCCGGCGCCACGGTGCTGGACGTCGCCTGCGGCAGCGGCCGCCACATGCGCTGGTTCGGCGACCGCGGCCACCCCGCTACAGGCGTCGACCGCTCGCAGGACGCGATCGATGCCGCGGCATCGTTCGGTCGCGCCGTTCAGGCCGACATCGAGGACGGCCCCTGGCCCTTCGAAGGCCGGCTTTTCGGCGCGGTGATCGTCACCAACTACCTCTGGCGCCCGCGCCTGCCGGACATCGTCGCGGCGGTCGCGCCCGGCGGCGTTTTGCTTTATGAAACCTTTGCGGCGGGCAACGAGAGCGTCGGCAAGCCATCGCGGCCGGATTTCCTGCTCCAGCCCGGCGAACTGCTGGCCGCCTGCGCCGGCCTGCGCGTGGTGGCCTACGAGGACGGTTTCCTGCCCGAACCCGAGCGTTTCGTCCAGCGCATTGCAGCCGTGCGGCCGCCCGCCGCACCGTCTGCGACACCGCCGCGCCACCTGCTCCAGCCGGCTTAGCCGGGCCACCCCTTCCCGGCGGAGGCGGCCAGATCAGTAGAATGGCTGCTTTTCGGGCAACCCACAAAGAGATTCCCTTGGAGCAACTGACAGGCAGCATCGTTGCGCTCGTCACGCCGATGCATGACGACGGCAGTGTCGACTACCCCGCCCTGCGCCGGCTGATCGACTGGCACATCGACGAAGGCACCGATTGTCTCGGCGTCGTCGGCACCACCGGCGAGTCGCCGACGGTCGACGTCGAAGAGCATTGCGAGATCATCCGCGTCGCGGTCGAACAGGCGCGCGGCCGCGTGCCCGTGATGGCCGGCTGCGGCGCCAATTCCACCAAGGAAGCCATCGAGCTCGCCAAGTTCGCCAGGGGCGTAGGCGCCGATTGCCAGCTCCAGGTGGTGCCCTACTACAACAAGCCGACGCAGGAAGGCCAGTACCAGCACTTCAAGGCGATCGCCGAAGCGGTGGGCGACCTGCCGACGGTGCTCTACAACGTGCCCGGCCGAACCGTCGCCGACATGGCGCACGATACCGTGCTGAGGCTGGCGCAAGTGCCCGGCATCATCGGCATCAAGGAAGCAACCGGCAACATCGAGCGCGCCCAGTGGCTGATCCGCGATCTGCCGAAGCGCTTTGCCGTGTACTCCGGCGACGACCCGACCGCGGTCGCGCTGATGCTGTGCGGCGGCCAGGGCAACATCAGCGTCACGGCCAACATCGCGCCGCGCAAGATGCACGAACTGTGCGTCGCTGCGATCGCCGGCGACGTGAAGCGCGCCATGCAGATCCAGTTCGAACTGATGCCGCTGCACCGCCACCTGTTCGTCGAGCCGAACCCGATTCCGCTCAAGTGGGCGATGGCACGGCTCGGCCTGTGCGGCGGCGCGCTGCGCCTGCCCCTCACCGAACTGGCCGAAGCCAGCCGGCCGGTGGTCGAATCCGCGTTGCGCGCCAGCGGCCTCCTCAAGAACTGACCCCCCTCTTTACAGCGGGCGTTCGCGGACGCCGGCAACCTTTTTGCCCGGTCCGCGCTCTGAAGAAGCGGGCGCCGCGCCCATCGATCGAGCTCAACATTCCAAAAAGGAAGCAGACGTTGAAAACCATTTCGCGATTCGCATTGCTGGCCCTGGTCGCCAGCCTCGCCGCCTGTTCGGCCCTCGAGAGCGACAAGATCGACTACAAGAGCGCCGGCAAGGCCCCGACCCTCGAAGTGCCGCCCGACCTGACGCAGCTGTCGCGCGACAACCGCTATGCGGTGCCGGGCGGTGCGGTCACGGCCAACTCCTACCAGGCCGGCCTCGCCAATTCGCCGAGCCTGCCGACCGCGGTCAGTTCGGTCGGCGATGTGCGCATGGAACGTGCCGGCACGCAGCGCTGGCTGGTCATCAACCGGCCGGCCGACCAGCTCTGGGACCCGGTGCGCGACTTCTGGCTGGAGAGCGGCTTCCTGCTCACCTCCGACCAGCGCAACCTCGGCATCATGGAAACCGACTGGGCCGAGAACCGCGCCAAGCTGCCGCAGGACATTCTTCGCGGCACGATCGGCAAGCTGCTCGACTCGGTCTATTCGACCGGCGAGCTCGACCGCTTCCGCACCCGGCTGGAACGCACGCCCAATGGCACCGAGATCTTCATCAGCCACCGCGGCATGGAAGAGGTCTACAGCAGCTCGCGCAAGGACCAGACCACCTGGCAGCCGCGCGCCACCGATCCTGAACTCGAAGCCGAATTCCTGCGCCGCCTGATGGTCAAGCTGGGTGTCTCGCAAGAGCAGTCGAAGGTCCTCGCCGCCACCGGCGCAGCGCCGCAGACGGCCAAGGTCGCCAACGTCGGTGGCCAGCCGGTGGTGCAGATCAACGACAACTTCGAACGCGCCTGGCGCCGTGTCGGCCTGGCGCTCGACCGCACCGGCTTCACGGTGGAAGACCGCGACCGCGCCGCCGGCACCTACTTCGTGCGCTACGTGCCGCCGAACCCCAACAAGTCGGAACCGAGCATCTTCTCCAAGCTGCTGAGCTTCGGCTCGAGCAAGACCGACGCGCCGCTCAAGTTCCGCATCCTGGTCAAGGGCCAGGGCGAGACCAGCACGGTGTCGGTACTGAACGAAGCCGGCGCAGCCGACAGCACCGCCAATGCGCAACGCATCGTGCAGGTGATTGCCGACGACCTGAAGTAGCCGGTCGATGCTGCGCTTCCGCAGTCTGGGCAGCGGCAGCACCGGCAACGCCACGCTGGTCGAGGCGTCCAGCGGCGGCCGCATCTCGCGGCTGCTGGTCGACTGCGGCTTCGCGCTGCGGCATCTGGATACGCGGCTGGCGCGGGCCGGGCTCGCCGCCGGCGACATCGACGCCATCTTCATCACGCACGAGCACGGCGACCACATCGGCTGCGCGCGGGCCTTGTCGCGCCGCGAGCGGATCCCGGTCTGGATGAGCGAGGGCACCTGGCTCGCAACCGGCGGGCACGATTTCGAAGGCCGCCTGCAGCTCGCCCGCGACAGCGTCGACATCGAGGTCGGCGATCTTTGCATCCAGCCCTTCACCGTGCCGCACGATGCGCGCGAGCCCCTGCAGCTGCGCTGCACCGACGGCGCGCGCAGCCTCGGCGTGCTCACCGACCTGGGCCATGCGACGCCGCACGTGCTGGCCCGCCTGATGGGCCTCGACGCCCTCCTGCTCGAGTTCAACCACGACAGCGACCTGCTGGCCGGCTCGGCCTATCCGCCCTTCCTCAAGCAGCGCGTCGGCGGCAACTACGGGCATCTCTCGAACGCCGCGGCCGCGGCCATTGCGCGCGCCGTGCACCACGGCGGCCTGCGCCATGTGCTGGCGGCGCACCTGAGCGAACAGAACAACCGGCCCGAGATCGTGCGCCGCGTGATGGCTGAAGCGCTGGGCGCCACCGAGCAGGACATGCTCACCGCCACGGCCGCCGAGGGCTCGCCCTGGCTTGATCTTTGAGCCTGGCCCCTGAATGAAAAAGCCGCCCGAGGGCGGCCTTTTTTTCGGGTGGTGGATCAGCCCTCAGGGCTTGGCGGGCGGCGTCTCGGCATTCTTCTTCGCGGCCTCGGTCGCCTGATTGGCGGCGTCCAGCGCGGAAGACGATTCGGCGGATGGCGCTGTTGCGGGCGCGGCAGGTGCGGCAGGCTCGGCCGGCGGCGCGACCTGTGCGGGAGGTGGCGCGACCACCGCCGGCGCCGGCTCTTCCTTCTTGCCGCACGCAGTCAATGCGGCAGCGGCGATCAGCGAAGCGAGCAGGGCGGACTTCTTCATTGGGGGCTCCTTTGGATGAAGATGGCAGAGGAAAAAATTCTAGACCCGCGGTCGGGCCCGACGCCCCGATCCGGTGCGATTCGCGGCATTGGCTTACAAGCCCAGCGTGTCCGCGGGAAAGGCCGGCTTGGCGTGGCGCAGGCATTCGTCGATGCGCTCGCGCAGGGCGCGCCGCGCCTGCGGCGCACTGCCGCAGACGCCTCGCGCGTGCTCGACGTCGATGCGCTGGAGGAACCAGGTGGGCGTCCAGATCGCGCTGGGCACCTGCGGCAGCCCGGGGCCATGGCAGGCACGGCAATCGACGATATGGCTCCACATCCGACGCCAATGGACGAAGCGCGCATGTTCGCGTGCGAAGACGTCGAATCGCTGCGCCAGCAGGACGAAGCTGCGCCCGGCGGCGGACCAGGCCTGCAGGGCCTCGACGCTCGCGCGCTCGCCGAGCGGCCAGTCCAGGAAGTCGGGGTCGGCCAGCACGATCTCGCGCCAGTTCTCGCGCGCTGCCGCCTCGAGCGCCGCATGCAGGTGCGCCTGGAAGGCCTGGCGGCCATCGAAGGCGCCTTCGGGCAGGTCGACACCGACCGCGTCATCCGGCATGCAACCACCCCGCTTCGCACCAATCGCCCAGCAGCGCGAGTGCATCCTCGCTGGCGCCCGCCAGATCGCGCGCCCCGAGCGTTCGCTGGTCGGCCAGCCGCCGCATCAGCGTGGCGTCGCGGCCCGCGGCCCGGAAGCTCTCGCCGTTGATGTAGAGATGGCGCGCGTCGTAAAGCATGCGCGTGCGACGGTCCAGTGCCACCTCGTTCCAGTGCTGCGGCAGCTCGCCGGCATCGAACCAGACCGTCGGCTTCGGCTCGGTCATCGATTCGCCGAGCGCGCGGTCGATGACCTCGCCGTCGCGCACGGCAGCCAGCACCGCCTCGCGCGCGAAGGCCTGCAGCGCCTGAGGCATGGCGGCCGGCGTCGCGAGTGCATCCTGGGACGGGTCACGGTAGTGCACCGCGGCCCGAGCCGGTTCGTCCTGCAGCGCATCCGCGTGCGCCTCGGCGATGCGCGACAACAGGTCGGCGCCGAGCGGCGCGGCGGCCGGCGCACGCAAGCCGATCGAGCAGGTCATGCAGTCGCCTCCGACCGCGACACCGTCGTGCGCATAGCGCGGCGGCAGGTAGAGCATGTCGCCGGGCTCGAGGACGAAGGTCTGCTCGGCTTCGAAGCGGGCCAGGATCTTGAGCGGCACGTCGGGCTGCAGGCCGAGGTCGCGCTGCTTGCCGATCGACCAGCGGCGCCGTCCCTGCGCCTGCAGCAGGAACACGTCGTAGCTGTCGAAATGCGGCCCGACGCCACCGGTATCGCTTGCATAGCTGATCATCAGGTCGTCGAGGCGGGCATCGGGAACAAAACGGAACTGTTGCAACAGTTCATGAACGCCTTGATCGTGCAGATCCACGCCCTGCACCAGCAGGGTCCAGCCGGGCTGCTGGAGCCCGGGCAAGGCGCGGCGCGCAAAAGGCCCGTGCTTCAGGGTCCAGCCGGCATCGCGGTGGCGAATCAACCGGGACTCGACCTCCTCGCGGGCGGCCAGGTCGAACAACGCAGAGCGTGCGATTGGTGGCACCATGCCGGGCACGGCCTGGCGGACCAGCAGAGGCTTCTTCTGCCAGTGGCGTCGCATGAACTGGCGGGCGCTGAGGCCGCCGAGCAGGGGCAGGGGTAGATCAATCTCCATGGGAGAATTGTCCAATGGAAATCACTGAACAATGCGTGGTCGGCCTGACCTGGACACTGAAAGACACCTTGGGCGAAGTCCTGGACGTGCTCGACGACCCGGTGGAGTTCCTGGTCGGCGGCGACGATCTCTTCGACGCCATCGAGGCCGCCCTGCTCGGCCATGAGCCGGGCGCCCGGGTCCAGTTGCAGCTCGAACCCGAACAGGCCTTCGGCGACTTCAACGACCAGTTGCTCTTTCTGGAGCCGCGCTCGCTGTTCCCGCCCGAGACCGAGGAAGGCATGAGCTTCGACGGCGCGGCGCTGCCCAAAGGCGTGAACCCCGACATGCCCAAGGACGTGCTCTACACCGTCAGCGAGATCTATCCCGAGCATCTGGTGCTGGACGGCAACCATCCGCTGGCGGGCATCGCGATCCGGCTCGACATGACCGTGAAGTCGGTGCGCGAAGCCACCGAAGAAGAGATCGGCAGCGGCACGGCGGGCACCGGATTCTTCAAGGTCCCGCCCACCGCACCGGGCAACGACCTGCTGCACTGAGCCGCGACGCAGACGAAAAAAAGCCGGGCCCTGCCCGGCTTTTTCATTGGGCGCGCGGCGCTCAGAAGCGGGAGATCTGGCCGTTGTCGATGCGAACGCGGTCCCCGACGCGCAGATCGCCCGGGCTGGGCACGTCGAAGGCGCGATAGCCGCCGTTGTCGGTCTGGACCGAGACGCGATAGCTCTGGTAGGTGCGCGGCGCTCTGTTGTTTGACTCGACGGCATTGCCGAGCAGGGCACCGCCCACAGCGCCGGCAATGGTCGCGGCGGTGTTGCCGCGGCCGCTACCGACCTGGTGGCCGAGCACGCCGCCGACCACGCCGCCGGCCACCGCCCCGACGCCGCTCGGGGCCGCACCCGCACTCTGGCTCTGGACGACCTCGATGTTCGCGACCCGGCCGTATTCCACATAGGGACCCTGCTGCGCCGGCTGCGGCGGCTGATAGGGGTAGCTGGAGGTCTGGTAGACCGGCGCCGGCGCGACGCAGGCCGTCAGCGCGGCCAGTGCCAGGACGGAGGCGCCGACGGAAACGAGGCGGACGGAAATCTTCATGGTGTTTTGCTCCTCAGGAAACGGGGGGCCGATGCAGGCCGGATGGGAATTCAACGCGGCAGAGGCATGCGGGATGACCTCGACACAGCTTGATACCTTCGAAGCCGAAAGGCCATCGCCGGTTCCGCTCTTTACGTGTGGCCCTGCGAGACGCGCGCCTGAAGGCGACGGCCTACAGGTGCCGACCTCGGGTGTTCAGTGTTTACCCGTCGATCCGTAGCCGCCCTCGCCCCGTTCGCTGGGCGGGAAATCGGCCACCACCTGGAACGCCGCCTGCACCACCGGCACGATCACCAGTTGGGCGAGCCGCTCCATGGGCTGCAGCACGAAGGGCGTGTCGCTGCGGTTCCAGGCGCTGATCTTCAGTTCGCCCTGGTAGTCGCTGTCGATCAGGCCGACCAGGTTGCCGAGCACGATGCCGTGCTTGTGGCCCAGTCCCGAGCGCGGCAGGATCAGCGCCGCGAAGCCCGGATCGGCCAGGTGGATCGCGATGCCCGTGCCCACCAGTTGCCAGGCATTGGGCTCCAGCGTGATGGGCGCGTCGAGGCAGGCCCGGAGGTCCAGCCCGGCACTGCCGGGCGTGGCGTAGGCAGGCAGCTGGTCCTGCATGCGGGGATCGAGGATGCGAACGTCGACTTTCAATTCTTGTGACCTGTGCGTGTGATGAGAGAGGGCCGGTTCAACGCGAACCGGCGGTGGGAAGGCGGGCCGCGATCTCGGCCACCAGATCGCGCGCCAGCGTGAGCTTGGGCGCGCGCGGCAATTCGCGCACGCCGTGGGCGTCGACCAGCAGCAGGCTGTTGTCGTCCTGCCCGAAGGTGAGCGGACCGATGTTGCCGACCAGCAGCGGAATGCCCTTGCGCTCGCGCTTGGCCTTGGCATGGGCTTCCAGATTTTCGCTCTCGGCCGCGAAGCCGACGCAGAACAGCTGGCCGCTCTGGGCGCGCGCACCCTGGGCGACGGTCAGCAGGATGTCGTCGTTCTCGACGAAGTGCAGCACCGGCGGCTTGCCGCTGCCATCCTTCTTGATCTTCTGCTCGCTGTGCGAAGCCGGGCGCCAGTCGGCCACGGCCGCAGTGGCGACGAAGATCGAGGCCGCCTGCACGGCCTGCAGGGTCGCGTCGAGCATCTCGCGCGCCGACAGCACGTCGACGCGGCGCACGCCGCGCGGCGTCGCCAAGTGCACCGGGCCGGCCACCAGCGTGACCTCGGCACCGGCATCGCGCGCGGCGCGGGCGATGGCGAAGCCCATCTTGCCCGAGGAATGATTGGTGATGCCGCGGATCGGGTCGAGCGCCTCGAAGGTCGGCCCGGCGGTCACGACCACCTGCTGGCCCGCCAGCACCTTGGGCTGGAACTGGGCGATCACTTCCTCGAGCAGTTGCTGGGCCTCCAGCATGCGGCCGTCGCCGGTCTCGCCGCAGGCCTGCCAGCCGTTGCCCACGCCCAGCACGCGCGCGCCGTCGGCATCGACCTGGCGCAGGTTGCGCTGGGTCGCCGGATGGATCCACATCTCGCGGTTCATGGCCGGCGCGATCAGGAGCGGCACCCGCTCGGCCGGGCGCGCCAGGCACAGCAGGCTCAGCAATTCGTCGGAGCGCCCCTGCACCAGCCGGGCGATGAAATCGGCACTGGCGGGCGCCAGCACGATGGCATCGGCCTCGCGGCTCAGGTTGATGTGCGGCATGTTGTTGGGCTCGCGCACATCCCACTGCGAGCCGTAGACCGGCCGCCCCGACAGCGCCTGCATGGTCACCGGCGTGATGAACTGCTCGGCCGCCTCGGTCATCACGACCTGCACGGTGGCGCCGGCCTTCACCAGCAGCCGGCACAATTCGGCCGACTTGTAGCAGGCGATGCCCCCCGTGAGACCCAGGACGATGTGTTTGCCAACGAGTTCTTGTTGCATCGACGGAGTTTAAAGCGCCAAGGATCGAGGCCAGGGGGCCGCCGCGCCGGGCCGCTCCCAAGCGGCCGGCCCGCCCCCCGGTCGGGGGGTAGGCGTCCCGACACGAAGTGCGGGATGCCATGGGGGGCGAGCAAATGCCCACACCTATAATCCCTATTTCCCACTTCCCGGATCTGCGTCCGGAACTGGCATGACCAAATTTGTCTTCGTCACCGGCGGTGTGGTGTCCTCCCTGGGCAAGGGAATCGCCTCCGCCTCGCTCGCCGCCCTCCTTGAATCGCGCGGCCTCAATGTCACCCTCATCAAGCTGGATCCGTACATCAACGTCGACCCCGGCACGATGTCGCCGTTCCAGCACGGCGAGGTGTTCGTCACCGACGACGGTGCCGAGACCGACCTCGACCTGGGCCACTACGAGCGCTTCATCACGACGCGCATGCGGCGCGCCAACAATTTCACCACCGGCCAGATCTACAAGTCCGTGCTCGAGAAGGAGCGCCGCGGCGACTACCTGGGCAAGACGGTGCAGGTGATCCCGCACATCACGAACGAGATCCAGGAATACGTCAAGCGCGGCGCCGGCATCGACACCCCGCACGAGGTCGATGTCGCGATCGTCGAGATCGGTGGCACCGTCGGCGACATCGAGTCGCTGCCCTTCCTCGAGGCCGTGCGCCAGATGAGCCTGCGCATGGGCCCCAACAATTCGGCTTTCGTGCACCTGAGCTACGTGCCGTGGATCGCCGCGGCCGGCGAGCTCAAGACCAAGCCGACCCAGCACACCGCCAAGGAACTGCGCGCCATCGGCATCCAGGCCGACGCCCTGCTGTGCCGCGCCGACCGGCCGATTCCCGACGACGAGCGCGCCAAGATCTCGCTGTTCTCGAACGTGCCCGAATGGGGCGTGATCTCGATGTGGGACGTCGACACCATCTACAAGGTGCCGCGCATGCTGCACGAGCAGGGCCTGGACGGCCTGATCTGCGACAAGCTGCGCATCAACACGCCGCCGGCCAAGCTTCAGCGCTGGGACGACCTGGTCTACGAGGTCGAGCATCCGCAGAAGGACGTGTCGATCGCGATGGTCGGCAAGTACGTCGACCTGTCCGACAGCTACAAGTCGCTCAACGAGGCGCTGCGCCACGCCGGCATGAAGAACCATGCGCGCGTGAAGATCGACTACATCGACTCCGAGACCATCACGCCGCAGGACGTCGCGCGGCTCGGCAAGTACGATGGCGTCCTGGTGCCCGGCGGCTTCGGCCAGCGCGGCGTCGAGGGCAAGATCGCGGCGGCGCGCTTCGCCCGCGAGACCAAGGTGCCCTACCTGGGCATCTGCCTGGGCATGCAGGTCGCGACCATCGAGTACGCCCGCAACGTGGCCGGCCTCAAGAACGCCAACAGCACCGAGTTCGACCCCGAGACCCCCTGCCCCGTGATCGCGCTGATCACCGAGTGGAAGGACAACGACGGCACGGTCAAGACCCGCGACGAGAAGTCCGATCTCGGCGGCACCATGCGCCTGGGCGCCCAAAGCTCCGACGTGACGCCCGGCACGCTGGCCCACAGCATCTACGGCGACGTCGTGACCGAGCGGCACCGCCATCGCTACGAAGCCAACGTCAACTACCTCGACGAACTTCGCCGCGCCGGCCTCGTCATTTCGGCACTGACGCAACGCGAGCACCTGACCGAGATCGTCGAATTGCCGCAGAACGTGCACCCGTGGTTCATGGGCGTGCAATTCCACCCCGAGTTCAAGTCCACGCCGTGGGGCGGTCATCCGTTGTTCAATGCGTTCGTCAAGGCGGCGCTCGAACATCAGGGCGCGGACAAGAAGGCTCTCAAGGTGGTGGCATGAAACTCTGCGGATTCGACATCGGGTTGGACCAGCCCTTCTTCTTGATCGCAGGGCCCTGCGTCGTCGAGTCCGAGCAATTGCAGATGGACACCGCCGGCACGCTCAAGGAGATCACCGCCTCGCTCGGCATCCCGTTCATCTTCAAGAGCAGCTTCGACAAGGCCAACCGCTCGTCGGGCACCAGCTTCCGCGGCCCGGGCCGCGACAAGGGCCTGGAGATCCTGGCCAAGGTCAAGCGCGAACTCGGCCTGCCGGTGCTGACCGACGTCCACACGGAAGAAGACATCACGGCCGCGGCCCAGGTGGTCGACGTGCTGCAGACACCGGCCTTCCTGTGCCGCCAGACCGACTTCATCCGCGCCGTGGCGCAGTCGGGCAAGCCAGTCAACATCAAGAAGGGCCAGTTCCTCGCGCCGCACGACATGAAGAACGTGATCGACAAGGCGCGCGCGGCGGCCAAGGAAAAGGGCCTGCCCGAGGACAGCTTCATGGCCTGCGAGCGCGGCGCCAGCTTCGGCTACAACAACCTGGTCTCGGACATGCGTTCGCTCGCGATCATGCGCGAGACCGGCGCCCCGGTGGTGTTCGACGCCACGCATTCGGTGCAGTTGCCCGGCGGCCAGGGCACCAGTTCGGGGGGCCAGCGCGAGATGGTGCCGGTGCTGTCGCGCGCGGCGGTCGCGGTCGGCGTGGCGGGGCTGTTCATGGAAACCCATCCGGACCCGGCCAAGGCCTTGAGCGACGGCCCGAATGCCGTGCCGCTCAAGCACATGAAGGCCCTGCTCGAGACGCTGCTGGCGCTCGACCGCGTCACCAAGAAGAACGCATTTCTCGAGGACATTTTTCAGCAATGACCAGCGCCTACATCATCGCGAATGTCGAGGTGACGAACCCGACGCAGTACGAGGACTACAAGAAGTGGTCCTCCGAAGCCATGAAGGTGCACGGCGCCGAGGTCTGCGTGCGCGGCGGCAAGGTCGAGGTGCTCGAGGGCGACTGGAATCCCCAGCGCATCGTGATCCTCAAGTTTCCGAGCGTCGAGGCGGCGAAGAAATTCAACGACTCGCCCGAATACGGCAAGGCGCGCGCGTCGCGTCAGGGGGCCGCGATCATGCGCATGATCGTGGTCGAAGGCATATGACAAGCTGACCCCCAGGTTGGCTCACTTCGTGTAGCCGCCCACCCCCTTTCAGGGGGCGATACCAGCAGCCCGGCAAAGCCGGTTCTGCGGTATCCCTGGAATGAGGCTGTGGCATGTTTTGATAGCTGATTGATTACCAGGTTTTTTTCGGAGCAAGAGAAAATGAGTGCAATCGTAGACATCGTCGGGCGCGAGATTCTCGACAGCCGCGGCAACCCCACCGTCGAATGCGACGTGCTGCTCGAATCGGGCACCATGGGCCGCGCGGCCGTGCCTTCGGGCGCATCGACCGGCTCGCGCGAAGCCATCGAGCTGCGCGACGGCGACAAGGGCCGCTACCTGGGCAAGGGCGTGCTCAAGGCGGTCGAGAACATCAACACCGAAATCTCCGAGTCCGTGCTGGGCCTGGACGCCAGCGAGCAGGCCTTCCTGGACCGCACGCTGCTCGACCTCGACGGCACCGAGAACAAGGCCCGCCTGGGCGCCAACGCGACCCTGGCCGTGTCGATGGCCGTGGCCCGCGCCGCGGCCGAGGAATCCGGCCTGCCGCTGTACCGCTACTTCGGCGGCATGGGCGGCATGCAGCTGCCGGTGCCGATGATGAACGTCATCAACGGCGGCGCCCACGCCAACAACAGCCTCGACCTGCAGGAGTTCATGATCATCCCCGTGGGCGCCAAGAGCTTCCGCGAATCGGTGCGCTATGGCGCCGAGGTGTTCCATGCGCTCAAGAAGATCCTGGGCGACCGCGGCATCAGCACGGCGGTCGGCGACGAAGGCGGCTTCGCACCCAGCGTCGAAAGCCATGAAGCGGCGATCCAGCTGATCCTCGAAGCCATCGACAAGGCCGGTTATGTGGCGGGCGAGCAGATCGCCCTGGGCCTCGACTGCGCCGCCAGCGAGTTCTACAAGGACGGCAAGTACGTGCTGGCCGGCGAAAACCTGAGCCTCAGCGCCGAGAGCTGGACCGACATGCTGGCGAGCTGGGTCGACAAGTACCCGATCATCAGCATCGAGGACGGCATGCACGAAGGCGACTGGGACGGCTGGAAGCACCTCACCGAACGCCTGGGCAAGCGCGTGCAGCTGGTGGGCGACGACCTGTTCGTCACCAACACCAAGATCCTGCAGGAAGGCATCGACCGCGGCATCGCCAACTCGATCCTGATCAAGATCAACCAGATCGGCACCCTGACCGAGACCTTCGCCGCGATCGAGATGGCCAAGCGCGCGGGCTACACCGCCGTGATCAGCCATCGTTCGGGCGAGACCGAGGACTCGACCATCGCCGACATCGCGGTCGGCACCAACGCCGGCCAGATCAAGACCGGCTCGCTGTCGCGCTCGGACCGCATCGCCAAGTACAACCAGCTGCTGCGCATCGAGGAAGACCTCGGTGATGTCGCTTCCTACCCCGGCCGCGGCGCCTTCTACAACCTGAGATGACGTTCACCCCCAGGTTGGCCCACTTCGTGTGGCCGCCCACCCCCTCTCCGGGGGCAACACCAGCGGCCCGGCGAAGCCGGTTCCGCGGTGTTCCTGGCGAAGGCCGGGCGTCGCCGACCTGAGAATTCCGTCTTAGTTGTTTATGCGCTCACGCATCGTCCCGATCATCCTGGTCCTGCTGCTGCTGATTCTTCAGTGGCAGCTCTGGACCGGGCGCGGCAGCGTGCGCGACGTGGCGCAGCTCCAGGACAAGCTGGCCGACCAGAAGGAATCCAACGCCAAGGCGGCGATCAACAACGAGCGGCTGTCCTCCGAGGTCAACGATCTCAAGGAAGGACTCGAGATGGTCGAGGAACGGGCCCGCCAGGAGCTAGGCATGGTCAAGCCCAACGAAGTGTTCGTCCAGATCACGCGCTGACGGGCGCCTCGGCATGTCGCCCGCCCTTCCCGCCGGCTGCACGATTGCCTTGCTCGGCGCCGAACGCACCGGCAAGACGGAACTGGCGCGCGCGCTCGCGGCACGGCTGCAGGACCACGGCGTGACGGTGGCCGATGGCACGGCCCTCGACGAGGCCGTTTCGCACGAACTTCTCACCGGGGACCGCTCGCTCTACGCAGGGGCGCTGGCGGCACAGCGCCGATACGCGTGCACCCTGCTCATGGGTCTCGACCTTTCGTTGCCGGCCGAGTTCGGACCCGAGTCTTCGCTACGGCGGGAGCGCACCGACGCCCTGCTGCGCGCGGCGCTCATCGCCGCGCAACTCCCCTTCGCCGTCATCCACGGCCGCGGCAGCGAGCGCCTGGCCAATGCCTGCAACGCGATCGGCGCCGGCGATGCCGGCGGCGGCCGAAGCGTCGCGCCCTGGAGCTGCGACAAGTGCTCCGACCCGGCGTGCGAACATCGGCTCTTCACCGCTCTCCTCGGCCGGCGCCGCGAAGCCGGCACCGCTGCATGACCCACGCCTGCCTGCGCATCGCCTTCTGCGCTTCCGTCCTCTGGCTCGGCGCCGGCGCGACCGCCGCGCCCGCCACCGTCACGGTCGAGAACAAGACCCGGCCGACCGCCTGCGCCGAGGAAGACAACGTGTCGCTGGCATTGAGCGGCCGCGGCATCGCGCGCTTTCGCGTCGAAGCGCTGCAACCGCCCTACCTGGCCGGCATCGGAGCCGACACCACCGCGCCCGATTTCTCCAACTGCAACTTCGACGGCGGCGCCCATCCCACCGATCCGAGCTACGCCTTCAAGCCGCGTCGCGTGGTGCTCCATGACGGCAGCCGATGGATGATCGTCGGCATCACGCTGCCCACCTTCTGGCGCCCTCACCGAGTGCCGGTGCGCGTGGGCCAGCGGTCGGAGGACGACATCCACCTGCTGCAGGTCTTCGCCAAGAAGCCCGGCGCCAAGCCGCTGGAGGCGATCGTGATGTACCCGGCCGACGGCTACTGGCGCCTCAAGCCGCTGCCCCTGGCCCGCTTCGGCGACGGCGTCTACGGCTCGTCCTTCCTGATGGGGCCGGTCGAGACGGACGGGCGGCCGGTGGTGAACATCGCCTCGATCGAGGTCAGGACCCAGCCGCTCGCCTTCCGCCTGCGCTTCGTCGGCGGCGGGCGGGCGGACGTGAAAGTCGCGGAGATCAGCCGGACGCGCACCGCGCTCGATGTGGCCCTTGCGCCGCCAACCCGCCACGACCAGCCCTTCGCAGTGCTGCGCTCGATGTACGTGACGGCCGACAACGCCGACGTCAGCGCGCTGAGCTGGCAGGCCACGCCCTCCTCGGCCATGCAGACGCAGGATCTGCCCTCGGTCTCCACGCTCGAGGCGGCGCAGGTCCGCTTCGGCCGCACGATGCCGTCGCGCCACAACACGAGCGCGCCGGACATCCGGTTCAGCGGCTTCGAGACGGCGGGTTCCGGGCCATAGGCGCCAGCCCTCGTTGCTCAGAGCTTGTAGCCGAACTGGCGCAGCATCTTCTTGCGTGCTTGGACGTCGGACTCGGTTTCGATGCCCTTGCTCTTGACGCCATCGACAACGCCGAGAATCCCACGCCCGCTTCCCGTGTCCGCCACGATGACTTCCACCGGATTGCCGGTCGCGCAGTAGATGGCGCATACCTCGGGCACTGCCTTGATGGCGTTCAGGATGTTGACCGGGAATCCATCGGTCATGAAGACGATGAAGCAATGGCCGCAACTCAGCGCCAGGGCGTTCTTCTGGGCCAGCGCGACGAGTTCCGCATCGTTGCCGGTCCGACGCACCAGGGCGGGCCCGCTGGCCTCGCAGAATGCAATGCCGAACTTCATCTGAGGCACGGTCTGCACGATCGCCTCGTGCAAGTCTTCGATCGTCTTGATGAAGTGCGACTGGCCGAGGATGACGTTGAGATCGGCCGGCTTGTCGATCGGGACGGTAGTCAGTTCCATGGCAGTCTCCTTGACGTTGCGACCCCTGCCGGGGGTCTGGCAAGCGCGGGTCAATCCGGACTGCGCGCCTGCTCTTCGATCTCGTCGCGCGCATCTCCCAGCGTGAGATACGCACGAACCAGCGCCACGCGAATGACGTCCTGGTGAGTGGGCGCATCGAAGCTGCGATCGCTGCTCAGCGAATTGGCGGACACGGCCGCGGCGACGAGCTGCACGGCTTGCGCAAAGCGTGCGTCGTCGATTCGGGATCTTTCGCCCATGGCGTCCTCCGGTGGAAGGCCTCACGCTCGTCGCAGGGCGCTGGGCGCCAGCGCGTACCCGGAAAGGCCGTTGGAGTGGGATGTCACTGCAGCTTGATGTCGCCGTCGAACTTGACCTTGAGACCCAGTTGCGGGATCTCCAGGGTCATGGTGGCGGCAAGGGTCTCGGCAACGGCGCCGGCGGCGACGGCCTTCGCCACCGCCTGCTCGATGTCGCGTTGCGAGTTGACGCCGACCATCTTGAGAAACTTCCGAATGCTGAGGTTGAGTGTCTCGTCGTCCATCGGGGCCTCCTGGTCTACGTCGCTCATGTTGTCATCGACTGGGCGCTTCGGCAAGCCGCCTAGCCGAGCGGCGATACGCCAGTCAGCCACACGTGAGCCCGGAACAGGAACACCACGTACACCACGAGGCCGCCGACGAGCGCCACCACATCATTCAGCGCACCCGGCGGGGCTCCCGGCACGCGGTGCGGCACGGCACGGCGCTTGACGGAAATCCGGTCGGCCACGGCCCAGACGAGGAAGGCGCCGAACAGCAGCACGTCGGCCAGCGTGCCATTGGCCAGCAGGTGCGCCACCGCCCAGAATTTCACGGCGAGCAGCATGGGGTGCCTGGCCGCTCGCTGTATGCGCCCGGGGAGGTAGGCCGCAAACAGCAGTGGAAACACCGGCAGCATCAGCAGCAGCGCGACATGCCGCAGCGCGGGTGGCGGCGTGTAGAGGACCACAGGGGACTGGCGGGCGACGCCGTAGCCATGGATGAGCACGATCAGCCCGACGAGCGAAACCAGGGCGTAGATGCCTTTCCAGAGCCGCTCGCCACGTCGTTCGACCTGCGCATCGCGCCAGGCCGGGGCGACGATCGACACCGAATGAATGCCGAAAAACAGGATGAGGCCAACGACAAGAAGAGACATGAGAGCTTCTCCGAGCGGCGCTGCTGGCCGCAGTGGTCGTCGAACGATGGGCGATGGAACTGGGCAGGACCAAGCGGTGCTGCCCTGCACCCGCATTCTGTCTCACCGAAGCGTGGGTCGCCAGCCATCCGCCGACTGGCGCACGCGCCTCTGGGTGGCGCCCCCTACTGAACCACCGCGCTCCCGGGCATCTGGTCGCCCGGTGCGGTGAAGATCTGGGCCGCATCGACCGCATCGAAGCGGTACTGCTTGCCGCAGAAGTCGCAGCCGACCTCGATGTCGCCGCGCTCGGCGAGGATGCTCTCGGCCTCCTCCATGCCAAGCCCGCGGATCATGTTCGCGACCCGGCTGCGGCCGCAGGTGCAGGCGAAATGCGGCCCCAGCAAGCCGGCCTGCGGCTCGAAGCGCAGCAGCTTCTCTTCCCAGAACAGGCGCCGCAGGATGGTGTCGACGTCGAGCGTCAGCAATTCGTCCCTGGTCAGGCTCGAGGCCAGGATCGAGATGCGGTTGTAGTCCTCGTTGCGGCCGATCTGGTCTTCGTTGGCCTGGTCGTGGTCGCTGCCGGAGGTGCCCTCGAGGTTGGCCTCGCCCTTGACCGGCAGACGCTGGATCAGCAGCCCCGCGGCCACCTTGTCGTCGGCCGCCAGCACCAGCGTGGTGTCGAGCTGCTCGCTTTGCAGCATGTAGTGCTGCAGCACCTCGCTCAGGCGCCCGAGCTTCTCGCCGCGGTCGCCGAACAGCGGCACCACACCCTGGTACGGCTGCTGGCCCGGCAGCTTGTCCTTGGGGTCGAGCGTGATCGCGCAGCGGCCCTTGTTGCTCACGTTCACCATCTCGGGCAGGCGCGCATCGGCGGGCAGCTCGCCCACCACCTTGGCGGTGGCGCGCACGCTCAGGTCGGGCTTGGCTTCGGCGACCGCGACCTTGACCGGCCCATCACCGAAGATCTGCAGGATCAGCGCGCCATTGAACTTGATGTTGGCCTGCATCAGCGTGGCGGCGGCCGTCATCTCGCCCAGCAGCTCGGCCACCGGGGCCGGATAGGCGCCCGTGGCGCTGTTGGACGCGCGCCGCGCCAGGATCTCCTGCCAGGCATCGGTCAGGCGCACGATCATGCCGCGCACCGGCATGCCGTCGAACAGGAACTTGTGCAACTCGCTCAATGGGAACTCGCTCTCCCGCCCTTTCAGGCGATCTTCTTGAGGCCCTTCGCGAAGCGACGGCCGTTTTCAACATAGTGCTCGGCGCTCTGCCGCAGCCTGGCGGCGGCCGCATCGTCGAGCGTGCGCACCACCTTGGCGGGCGAGCCGATGATCAGCGAGTTGTCCGGAAATTCCTTGCCCTCGGTGACGACGCTGCCGGCGCCAACGATCGAGTTGCGGCCGATCCTGGCGTTATTCAAGACCACCGCCTGGATGCCGATCAGCGAGTTGTCGCCGACGGTGCAGCCATGCAGCATCACCTGGTGGCCGACCGTGACGTTGTCGCCGATCGTGAGCGGACAGCCGATGTCGGCATGCAGCACCGACAGGTCCTGCACATTGCTGTTGCGCCCGATGGTGAGGGCCTCGGTGTCGCCGCGCAGCACGGCGCCGAACCAGATGCTCGCGTTCTCGCCCAGGACGACGTTGCCCATGACCTGCGCACTGTCGGCGACCCAGGCACCTTCGGCGAGTTGCGGCGCCACGCCGTCGAGTTCATAGAGGGCCATCGCGTGTGTCTCCAGAAGAACAAAAACTAGAATTGTAGGGATGCATCCCCGCCTTGGCGCCCTGGCCGCGCTGCGCCTCACCGACCCCGACCTCAAGGTGGCCGCGACCCGGACCCTGGTCGCCGGCCTCGGGCCGGGGTCGATCGACAGCCTGCCGCTGCGCGTCGCCGGCGACGATGCCGGCGTCCCGGGCCGCCCCGAACGCCCGCTGCGCGTGTCGGCGACCGCGGTCGAGAAGCGCTCGCCCTTCACGCCCGAAGGCCGCGCCGCGCTGATCCATTCGATCTGCCACATCGAATTCAACGCGATCAACCTGGCGCTCGATGCCGCCTGGCGCTACGACGGCATGCCCGAGGCCTACTACCGCGACTGGCTGCGCGTGGCCGACGAGGAGGCGCAGCATTTCACGCTGCTGCACACGCAGCTGCGCACCATGGGTCATGCCTACGGCGACTTCAGCGGCCACGACGGCCTCTGGTCCATGTGCGAGAAGACCCGGGACGACGTGCTCGCCCGCATGGCGCTGGTGCCGCGCACGCTGGAAGCGCGCGGCCTGGACGCGACGCCGCTGATCCAGGCCAAGCTGCGCCGGGTCGGCACCCCCGATGCGCTGGCGGCCTGCGCCATCCTCGACATCATCCTGCGCGACGAGGTCGGCCATGTGGCGATCGGCAACCACTGGTACCGCTGGCTGTGCGAGCGCGACGGGTTCGAGCCGATCGCCCACTACCGCCTGCTCTACCGGCGGCACGAGGCGCCGCGTCTGCGGGCGCCGTTCAACCTCGAAGCCCGGGCCCTGGCCGGCTTCACCGACGAGGAACTGCTGGGCCTGCAGCAGGGCTGAGCGCGGCTACGAAGGCCGCTTCGACACCACCAGCTTCGGCGAGAAGCGCTGCAGCACGTCGCCGTGCTGGTTCAGCGTTTCGCAGCGCATCTGCACCATGCCGCGCTCGGGTCGCGAACGCGAGGGAACCACCTCGACCACCTCGCTCTCGACGTGCAGCACGTCGCCCGGCCGGGTCGGCTTGGGCCAGCTGAGTTCGCCGCCCGAGCCGATGATGCCGTCGGCCAGCGGAATGCCGCTTTCGACCAGCAGCTTCATCGTGATCGCCGCCGTGTGCCAGCCGCTGGCCGCAAGGCCCTGGAAGAAGGTGCGCTGCGCCGCCTCCGGGTCGAGATGGAAGGGCTGGGGATCGAAGCGGGTGGCGAAGTCGATGATCTGCGCGGCATCGAGCGCATGCTCGCCGCTCGTGAAGCGATCGCCGGGCGCAAGGTCTTCGAGGTACAGCCTGGGTGTCGAGGCGCTGGATTCGGGCATGGGGACTTCCACTGTCGTTGGGTGGGTCATTGTCAGACGCGCTCGAGGATCGTTGCAATGCCCTGCCCGCCACCGATGCATTGCGTGGCCAGCGCATAGCGCCCGTTCTCGCGCACCAGCAGCGAAGCCGCCTTGCCGGTGATGCGCGCGCCGGTGGCGCCCAGCGGGTGGCCGATCGCGAGGCCGCCGCCGTCGAGGTTGACCTTGTCCGGATCGAGCCCCAGTTCGCGGATGCAGGCCAGCGCCTGCGACGAGAAGGCCTCGTTGATCTCGACCACGTCGAGGTCGGCCGCCGTGAGGCCGGCACGCGCCAGCGCCTTGCGCGTGGCCGGGATCGGCCCGATGCCCATCACGGCCGGGTCGACACCCACCGAGGCGAAGGACTTGATCCGTGCCAGTGCCTGCAGCCCGTGGCGGGCGCCAAAGGCGTCGCTCGTGACCAGCACCACGGCGGCGCCGTCCGTCAGCGGCGAGGAGGTGCCCGCGGTCACGACGCCTTCGGGGCGGAACGCGGGCCGCAACGCGGCCAGCGCTTCAGCCGAGGTCGCCGGGCGGATGCAGCCATCGGCCGTGACGCTGTCGCCGCCGGGCAGCGCGATGGCGACGATCTCGTCGGCCAGCCGACCCTGCTCGCGCGCTTCGGCGGCCTTGCGGTGCGACTGCACCGCCAGCGCCTCCTGATCGCTTCGGCTGACCTTCCAGCGTTCGGCGACGTTCTCGGCGGTCTCGCCCATCGAGATGTAGGCGTCGGTGCCGGCCAGCAATTCGGGGTTGGGCGAAAAGTTGAAGCCGCCCTGCGGCACCATCGTCATCGACTCCACGCCGACGCAGAGGAAGGCCTCGCCCATGCCGGCTTCGATCTGCGCGGCCGCGATGTGGATCGCCTGCATCGACGAGCCGCAGAAGCGGTTGACCGTCATGCCGCCGACCTCGTGCGGCAGCCCGGCCAGCAGGCCGACGATGCGCGCCAGGTTGTTGCCCTGGGCCGCCTCGGGGTAGGCGCAGCCGAGGATCACGTCCTCGATCAGCGCGGGATCGAGATCGGTGCGCCGCAGCAGGCCGCCGACCACCTGCGCGGCCAGCGTGTCGGGCCGGATACCGGCCAGTGCGCCCTTCTTCGCAAAATGGAACGGGGAACGAACATAGCCCGCGATGACGGCTTTCATGGTTTTACTCCGGTTGACTACCAACCAATCGGTAGTTTTTCTTGCCAAAAATAGGGCGCGCCGAGGCGTGCCCTGGGAACTTCCGTCGCTCAGCTCGCAAGCGAATGCTTCAATTGGTCGATGGCCTCGTCGAAATCCTCGACCTGCCCGGTCATGCGCGCCGACAGCAGGGCGCCCTGGCAGGCGGCGAACACATAGCTGGCGGAAGCGCCGACCTTGCCGCCCGGCGACAAGGCCCCGAGCACGCCGGTCAGCCAGAGGATCTGCGCGTTGCGCAAATCGCGCACGGCCCGCCTGAGTTCCTCGTCGATGCAGTCCCAGCCCGGTGCCAACGCACCCGCAGGGCAGACGCCCTCGCCCGCATGCAGGCCGTTGCGGTACATCCGGAAGTAGGCATCGAGCGAGGCTTGCGGCGTGCTGCGCGGCTTGGCGGTCCAGTCCTTGAACGCCTGCGCCGCCGCGCGCAGCACCTCGACGCCGAGCGCCTCCTTGGTCGCGAAGTGGTGGTACAGGCTCGCCTTGCGGATGCCGACCCGGTCCGCCACGTCCTGGAAACTGAAGCCGAGGTAGGAGCGGGTCTGGATCAGCTCCCGCGCCACGCCCAGGATCTGCTCGCGCGTGGTGGCGCCAGCCAAGGTGTTTGCAGCAATCATCTACCTACTATAAGGTAGGTAAACCGGATGGTCAAGCCACGCGGGCCTGTTCAATCAGCCCGTATGCCCGCGGCTTTCACGATCCGGGCGTTGTTCTCGTATTCCGTCGCGATCTCGTTGGCGAAGGCTTCTGCGCGGCCGCCGGTGGGGACGTTGTCGGTCGCCAGCAGCTTGGCGCGCAGGTCGGGGCTGGCCAGCGCCTTGTTGATCTCCACGTTGTACTTCTCGATCAGGATGGCCGGCGTGCCCGCGGGCGCGAAGACGCCGAACTGCGAGGACAGGTTGGCCCCGGGGTAACCCAGTTCGGCCAGCGTGGCGACCTTCGGCAGGTTCTCCAGCCGCGCCGGCGCGCCGACCGCGAGCGGCCGCAGCTTGCCGGCCTGGATCTGCGCCGAGACGGCCGGCCCCGCGTTGGTCGACAGGATCTCGAACTGGCCGCCGATCGCATCGCTGAGCTGCTGGGCGCCGCCCTTGTACGGAATGTGCGTGATGTCGACCTTGGCCGCCGCGCGCAGTTGCTCCAGCACGATGTGGCCGAGCGAGGCCTGGCCGGACGTGGCCCAGCGCACCGCGCCGGGGCGCGCCCGGGCGTCTTCGAGCAGGCTGCGCAGGTCGCGCATGCCGGTCGCCGGTGTCGCCATCAGCAGCACCGGCGAGTACATGACGCTCGCCACCGGCGCGATGTCCTTGATCGGATCGAAGGGCGAGCGGCCCAGGTGCGGGTTCAGCACCAGCGGACTGATGGCCGAGAAGCCCAGGGTGGCGCCGTCGGGCGCCGCCTTGGCGACCGCATCCACGCCGATCGTGCCGCTGGCGCCAGCCCTGTTCTCGACCACCAGCGTACTGCCGAGCTGCGCGGCCAGCTTGTCGGCCAGCGCCCGCGCCACCACGTCGCTGACGCCGCCCGAGGGATAGGCAACCACCAGCCGGATGGTCTTGGGCACCGCCTGCGCCGATGCGACGGCGCTGAAGACAACAAGGCCGAGCGCGGCGGCCAGGGCACGGGGACGGACGGTCAAGGGCATCGATGCGACTCCTGCGATGAATGGTCAATGCCGGCATTCTGCCGGCTGGGCGGGCTACACGCAGTGAGCCCAACCTGGGGGCGAGCCACCCTACCCCCGGGGATGATGCTTCGCGTGCATCTGCTTCAAGCGCTCGCGCGCCACGTGCGTGTAGATCGTGGTGGTCGAGATGTCGGCGTGGCCCAGCAGCAGCTGCACCGCACGCAGGTCGGCGCCATGGTTGAGCAGGTGGGTGGCGAAGGCATGGCGCAGCGTGTGGGGCGACAGCGGCACGTGGATGCCGGCGGCCAGCGCGTTCTTCTTGACGATGATCCAGAACATCACGCGCGTCATGCCCGCCCCGCGCGCGGTGACGAACAGGTCCGGCGTCTGCTGGCCATCGAGGATCAAGGGCCGCGCATCGAGCAGATAACGCTCGATCCAGCGCCGTGCCTCGCCGCCGAAGGGAACCAGCCGCTCCTTGCTGCCCTTGCCCAGCACGCGGATGACGCCGTCGTTGAGGCTCAGCTCGAACACCTTGAGCGCGACCAGCTCGCTGACCCGCAGCCCGCTGGCATACATCAGCTCGAGCATCGCACGATCGCGCAGCCCCAGCGGCGTGTCGACGTCAGGCGCCGCCAGCAGGTCGTCGACCTGCTTCTCCGACAAGGTCTTGATCGCGCGCGGCATCTGCCGGGCCGGCGCCAGCCTGAGGCTCGGGTCGGCGGCGATGCGGTGCTCGCGCAAGGCCCAGCGGTAGTAGCGCTTGAACACGGTGAGCCGGCGATTGGCCGAGGTCGCCTTGCCCTTGTCGGACAGGCGCGCGCCCATGTAGGCCTGCAGGTCGCTTTCCAGCGCGGCGTCGAGCGGCTTGCCGCGCTGGACGCGCAGCCATTGGGCGAACAGCGCGAGATCGCGGCGGTAGGCCGCGAGCGTGTTCTTCGACAGGCCGTCCTCGAGCCACAGCGCATCGACGAAGTCGTCGATCTCGGGCGTATCGGAAAGCGTCTCGGCGGCGTCAGTTGTCATGCGCCGCAAGATAACAAAAAGGCAGCAAAAAGGCCGGCGCAGCCAGGCCCGTTGGTGAAACACCGCGGATCTGGCTTTGCCAGTCCGCTGGTGTTGCCCCCGGTAGGGGGTGGGCGGCTACACGAAGTGAGCCAACCTGGGGGCGAGCCAATTCAATCCAGCGAGAGTTTCTGCTTCGCGACCACCTGCTTGTAGATCTCGTACTCGGCCTTGATCTGGGCCGCGAACTGCTCGGGCGTGTTGGCCACGATCAGCGAGCCGGTGTCCTCGATGCGCTTGCGCACCGCCGGGTCCTCGACCGACTTCTTGACGCCGGCGTTGACCTTGTCGACCACTTCCTTCGGCAGGCCCTTGGGCCCCAGGATGCCGTAGTAGGCCATGCGGTTGACCGGCTCCAGGCCGACTTCCTTGAAGGTCGGCACATTCGGCAGCGCGGCCAGGCGCTGCGGCGCGGACACCACGATCGGCACCAGCTTGCCGGTCTGGATGAAGGGCAGCGCCGATGGGATGTTGTCAAAAATGATCGCCACCTGCCCGGCCACCACGTCGTTGAGCGCCGGTCCGGCGCCGCGGTACGGAATGTGGGTCACGAAGGTGTTGGTCAGGTTCTTGTACAGCTCCATCAACAGATGGCCGATGCCGCCCGTGCCCGACGAGGCGTACGAATACTTGCCCGGGTTCTTCTTGAGTTCGGCCACGAACTCGGCATAGTTCTTGGCCGGAAAGCTCGGGTGCACCGCGATGATGTTCGGCGTCGCCGCGATGTTCACGATCGGCGTGAAGTCGTTGATCGGGTCGTAGGGCACCTTCGGGTTGATGGCCGGATTGGCGGCCGTGCTCGACACCGTCGCGACGCCGAGCTTGTAGCCGTCGGGCGCGGCGCGCGCGGTTTCGGCGGCCCCCACGATGCCGCCGCCGCCGGCCTTGTTGATCACGATCACGTTCTGTCCGAGCGCCTTGCCCAGCGGCTCCGAAATGACGCGCGCCACGATGTCCGTGGTGCCACCGGGTGCGAAAGGCACCTGGAGTTCGATCGGCTTGTTCGGGTAGCCCTGCGCCCAGCTCGAACCAGCGACCGCGAACAGCGCGGCCGCACCGACGACTGCACTCCATTGACGACGTTGCATTGATAGCCTCCTCGGGCCAAGAAACGAAAGTGCGGATGCTAACGGGTGGCCCCGGCCGGCACCACGTGGATAACCCACGGCCGGGGCGGATATCCTCGAAGCGGTGAACTATGCCCAGCTCCTCTTCCCCGATTTCTCCCTCATCGCCTGCGGCTGGCTGCTGTGCCGCTACACGCCCCTCGACCGCCGCGTCTGGGATCAGGTCGAGAGCCTGGTGTACTACTTTCTTTTTCCGGTGCTGCTGTTCCACTCGATCGTGCGCAGTCCGCTCGACTTCGGAGCCACCTCGAACCTGCTGACCGCCGGGGTCGGCGTCGGCCTCAGCGGCATCGCGCTGGCCTATGCCCTGCCCTTCCTGCCGGGCATCGGGGAGCACATCGACCGCCGCGACCACGCAGCCAGCGCGCAGATCGCGTTTCGCTTCAATTCCTTCATCTGCCTGGCGCTGGCCGACCGGATCGCAGGCCCCGAGGGACTCCTGATGATCGCGGTGCTGATCGGGGTCTGCGTGCCGATGTTCAACATCGCGGCGGTCTGGCCGATGGCGCGGCATGCGCAGACCGGGCTGGCGCGCCAGCTGCTTCGCAACCCGCTGATCATCGCGACGCTGAGCGGGCTCGCCGCCAACCTGCTCGGCCTGGGCGTACCGGGCTGGATCGAGCCGACGCTCACGCGCATCGGCGCGGCCTCGCTGGCGCTGGGGCTGATGGCGGCAGGCGCCGGCATGCAGTTCGCCACCATTGCGCGCGGCAAGGTACTGGCGGTGTCGGTGCTCACGATCCGCCACCTGCTGCTGCCGCTCATCGGCTGGGGGCTCGCCGTGGTGCTGCAGCTGCATCCGGCCCAGGCCGCGGTGCTGCTGACCTTCGCGGCTGTTCCGACCGCGTCGAGCGCCTATGTGCTGGCGACGCGCATGGGCTACAACGGCCCCTACGTCGCGGGGCTGGTGACACTGTCGACGCTGTTCGGCGTGGCCAGCCTGCCTTTTGCGCTGGCGCTCATTCGCTAGGGCCTGTGAACAGGCCCGGGCCTCGACCCGCTACCATGCGGCGATGCGCTACCCACTTCTGGCTGCCGTCGCCGTCGCTTCGACATGGACGGCGATAGCGCAGGCGCAGGAATACACCCACTACCAAGGGACCTGGAGCGGCCCCTTCCTGTTCTACGTCGCCCAGCCGGACACGGGCGCCGAGGGCCCGCCGGCGGTGTTCGCGGGCAGCTTGCAGATCGAGCTCGATGGCTCGGTGTACGGCGCGGTGCCCGAGGCGGACTGCACGCTGGCCGGGTCGAGCATGGACTACATCACGCCGGCCAACGCCTCGATCGACCTGGTGGCGACCGGCTGCCGGGATACGCGCTTCAACGGCCACTTCGTCGGCAAGCTGATCAACAACCCGGCTCTGAAGTACGCCTCGATGCGCCTCAGTTCGATGCGCTCGCTCGACACCGGCACGGCGTACATCTCGGCCATCATCCGGCACTGAACGCCAGCGCCCACTCGACATGCTCGCGCACCAGCGCGCTCGGGTCGGCGCGGCGAGTGGCCAGCGCCTCGCGCGCACCCGGCTCCCCGGCACGCAGCGCATTGCCCAGCGCCACCGCCACATTGCGCAGCCAGCGCTCATGCCCGATGCGGCGGATCGGGCTGCCTTCGGTGAAGCGCAGGAAGTCCTCCTCGCTCCAGGCGAACAGCTCGCCGAGCTGGCGGCCGGTGAGCCCGTCGCGGGCATCGAAGTCGGGCAGCGCGCTCTTCTTGGCGAACTTGTTCCATGGGCAGACGAGCTGGCAGTCGTCGCAGCCGTAGATGCGGTTGCCGATCAGGGGGCGCAGCTCGAGCGGGATCGCTCCGGCATGCTCGATCGTCAGGTAGGAGATGCAGCGCCGCGCGTCCAGCCGATGCGGCGCGATGATCGCGCGCGTCGGGCAGATGTCGATGCAGGCGCTGCAGCTGCCGCAGTGCGGCGTGACCGGCTCGCTGGGAGGCAGCGCCATGTCGACATAGATCTCGCCGAGAAAGAACATCGAGCCGGCCTCGCGATCGAGCACCAGCGTGTGCTTGCCGCGCCAGCCCTGCCCGCTGCGCGAGGCCAGCTCGGCTTCGAGCACCGGCGCCGAATCGGTGAAGGCGCGGTGGCCGAAAGGACCGACCTCGGCGGCGATGCGTTCGGCCAGCCTGGCCAGCCGCGAGCGCAGCACCTTGTGGTAGTCGCGGCCGCGGGCATAGAGCGAGACGATGCCTTCGCCGGGCCGCTCGAGCCGCGCGAACTCCACGGCCTGCCAGTCGTCCGGCGTGGCGCGCGGCAGGTAGTCCATGCGCGCGGTGATCACCGACACCGTGCCCGGCACCAGCTCGGCCGGCCTCGCGCGACGGGTGCCGTGCGCGGCCATGTAGTGCATCTCGCCATGGAAGCCTTCGGCCAGCCATTGCATCAATCCGGCCTCTGCGCTCGACAGGTCGACGCCCGCGACGCCGATTTGGGAGAATCCGAGCTCCCGGGCCAAGGCCTGAATCCTGTTGACGAGTTGATGGCTGCCGATCACCTTCCGATTGTAGAAACGCACAGCGCCACCCAGGTCTGGCGAACCGAAGACGACACTGGCGTCCTGGCGCAGGCGCTGGCGCGCTCGCCCGCCCTGCGCGATGCCTTCATCTCGCTGCAGGGCGACCTGGGCGCCGGCAAGACCACCTTCGTGCGCCACCTGCTGCGCGCGCTCGGCATCGCCGGGCGCATCAAGAGCCCGACCTACGCGGTGGTGGAGCCGCACGAGGCGCCCGACGGGCTGGCGATCTTCCATTTCGACTTCTACCGCTTCAGCGACCCGCGCGAATGGGAGGACGCCGGCTTCCGTGACATCTTCGCGGGTCCGGGGGTCAAGTTGGCCGAATGGCCCGAGAACGCGGCGGGGCGCATTCCGCTTGCGGACCTCGCTATTAAAATCGAAGCAATGACCGACGACACCCGCACCGTGACGCTGCGCGCCCATACCGAGCGAGGCACGCGCCTGCTTGCCGACGCCGCATGAAGGCCAGAGGACTGAAAAGGCGCGTGCTGCTGCAGGGCGGCAGCATCGCGCTGCTGCTGGGCCTGCACGAGATCGCCCGTGGCGCCACCATCATGGCGGTGCGGGTCTGGCCTGCGGCCGACTACACGCGTGTCACCATCGAGTCCGATGGCCGGCTCAGCTCGCAGCAACTGGTGGTGGGCAGCCCGCCGCGGCTGGCGGTCGACATCAACGGGATCGAGCTCAACCCGGCGCTGCGCGAGCTGGTCGGAAAGATCAAGCCCGACGATCCGTTCATCAACGGCCTGCGCGTCGGCCAGTTCGCGCCGGGCGTGGTGCGCATCGTGTTCGACCTCAAGCAGGCCGTGGCGCCGCAGGTGTTCTCGCTGGCGCCGGTGGCGGCCTACCGCGACCGGCTGGTGCTGGACCTCTATCCGCAGCAGGCCATCGATCCGCTCGAGGCGCTGATCGCCGAACGGATGCGCGACGCGCCCAAGGCGCCGGGCCGCGACACCGCGGCGGCGCCCGAGCCCGCCGTCGACCCCCTCGGCGACCTGATGGCGCAGCAGTCGGCGCGGTCGGCGCCGTCCGTGTCGGTCACGCAGGCCAACCGCCCGTCGGCCCCGGTCGGACCGCTGCCGATGCCGATGCCACCGGTGGCCAGCGCTCCGCCGCCGCCTCCCGCGACGGCCAACCGCGGCGCCACCGCGAACCAGACCGACCGCATCATCATCGTCGCGCTCGATCCGGGCCACGGCGGCGAAGACCCGGGCGCGATCGGCTCCAACGGCACCCGCGAGAAGGACATCGTGCTGCAGATCGCGCACCGCCTGCGCACCCGCATCAATGCGAGCAGCGTCAACGGCAACCCGATGCGCGCCTACCTGACACGCGACGCCGACTTCTTCGTGCCGCTGGGCGTGCGCGTGCAGAAGGCGCGGCGGGTGCAGGCCGACCTGTTCGTCAGCATCCATGCCGATGCCTTCACCACCCCCGAGGCCCGCGGCGCCAGCGTCTTCGCGCTGAGCCAGGGCGGCGCCTCGAGCAGCGCCGCGCGCTGGCTCGCCAACAAGGAGAACCAGGCCGACAAGGTCGGCGGCGTCAACGTGGGCAACCACGAGGTGCAGGTGCAGCGCGCGCTGCTCGACATGAGCACCACGGCGCAGATCAACGACAGCCTCAAGCTCGGCGGCGCGATGCTCGGCGAGATCCGCGGCATCGGCGCGCGGCTGCACAAGCCGAAGGTCGAGCAGGCCGGCTTCGCGGTGCTCAAGGCACCCGACATCCCCAGCGTGCTGGTCGAGACCGCCTTCATCAGCAATCCCGAGGAAGAGGCCAAGCTGCGCAGCACGGCCTATCAGGAAGACCTGGCGGATGCGCTGATGCGAGGCATCCAGAGCTACTTCGCGCAGAATCCGCCGCTGGCGCGCAGCCGGCAGCTGTAGTTCCGTACAGGAATTGCAGCGCATTCGGTCAATGCGCCGAGGCTCGCTCCTACATGCGGCGCCGCGCTTTTTCGAACAATGAATCCACCAATCACTGAAAGGTGGACGATATGAAGACAAGACTCTGGATCGCGGCGGCCGCCGCCGCGGGCATCACCGCCCTGGCCGGCTGCGCGGGCGGCCCGAATCAGCAGCTCGGCACCGCAGGCGGTGCCGTCGGCGGCGCGGTGATCGGCCATGCGATCGGCGGCAACACGGCCTCCACGGTGGGTGGCGCCGCGGTCGGCGGGCTGATCGGCAACCAGGTGGGCCGCAGCGTCGACGAACGAAACCAGCGGCGCTACTACCCCCAGAACAACTACTACGCCCCGAACGGCTACTACCCGAACAACGGCCCGAACTATTGAGCGAGCCCAGGCAGGATTCGTGTCAGCGCACCCGCGGGTGCGCTTTTTTTTGGCCGCGGCCTCAGCGGGCCGCCGACGCGCCGCGGGCGCGCCAGGCGCCGAACAGCGCGATCAGCCCGGGCACCAGGATCAGCGCCCAGATGACCTTCTCGAGGTTGTCCTTGACGATCGGCAGGTTGCCGAAGAAGTAGCCGACCGTGCACAGGCCCAGCACCCACAGCAGCGCACCCACCACATTGAACAGCGTGAACTTGCCGCGCGTCATGTCGGCCACGCCCGCCACGAAGGGGGCAAAGGTGCGAATGAAGGGCAGGAAGCGCGCCGCGATGATCGTGACGCCGCCGAAGCGCTCATAGAAGGCATGCGCCTGGTCGAAGGCCTTGCGGTTGAAGAGGCGCGAGTTCTCCCACTGGAACACCTTCGGCCCGAAATAGCGCCCGATGCTGAAATTGCACTGGTCGCCCAGGATCGCGGCCGCCAGCAGGATCGGCACCGCCAGCCCGAAGCTCATCAGGCCCGCGCCGCACAGCGCGCCGACGATGAACAGCAGCGAATCGCCGGGCAGGAAGGGCATCACCACCAGCCCGGTCTCGACGAACACGATCAGGAACAGCAGGGCGTAGACCCAGGGCCCGTAGGCGATGACGAAGGCCTCGAGGTGTTTGTCGACATGCAGGATGAAGTCGATGAGAAAGCTGATGAATTCCATGGCGCGCATTATCCCGGTGCGCGCGAGGGCGCCCTTCTAGAATGTCCCCGTGAGCGCCCTTCCTTCTTCCACCGCCGCCGCGCGCCGGCCGATCCGCGAACTTCCCGACGAACTGATCAGCCAGATCGCGGCCGGCGAAGTGGTCGAGCGGCCCGCCTCGGTGGTGCGCGAACTGCTCGACAACGCGCTCGACGCCGGCGCCAGGCAGATCACGGTGCGGCTCTCGGCCGGCGGCGTGCGGCTGATTTCGGTCGAGGACGACGGCCTCGGCCTGCCGCGCGAGGAACTCCCGCTGGCCCTGCGCCGGCACGCCACCAGCAAGATCGCCAGCCTGGGCGACCTCGAGACCGTGGGCACGATGGGCTTTCGCGGCGAGGCGCTGGCCGCCATCAACGCGATCGCCGAGCTCAGCGTGCTGTCGCGCTTCGCGGGTGCCGACAGCGCCTTCGCGCTCGACGGCCGTACCGGCGAACTGCGGCCGGTGGCGCGCGCCACCGGCACCACGGTCGAGGTTCGCGAGCTGTTCTTCGCCACCCCGGCCCGGCGCAAATTCCTCAAGACCGACGCCACCGAGCTCGCACACTGCATCGAGGCCGTGCGGCGCCATGCGCTGGCGCGTCCCGAGGTCGGCTTTTCGATCTGGCACGAGGGCCGCCTGGTCGAGCAATGGCGTGCCGCCGACTCGCGCGACCAGCGCCTGGCCGACACGCTCGGCGACGACTTCGTGGCCCACAGCGTGGCGGTCGATCGCAGCGCCGGCCCGGTGCGCGTCACCGGCCGCGCCGGCATTCCCGATGCGGCGCGCTCGCGCGCCGACCAGCAGTTCTTCTATGTCAATGGCCGCTTCGTGCGCGACAAGGTGCTGGCCCACGCGGTGCGCAGCGCCTACGAGGACGTGCTGCACGGCCAGCGCCAACCGGTCTATGCGCTGTACCTCGAGATCGATCCGGCCCGGGTCGACGTCAACGTGCACCCGACCAAGATCGAGGTGCGCTTCCGCGACGGCCGCGAGGTGCACCAGGCGGTGCGCCACGCGATCGAGGACGCGCTGGCCGCCCCGCGGGCCGGCGAGGCGATGGCGGCCCCGGCAGAACCCTTCTTCAAGCCCCGACTGGCGCCCGCCTCGGCCGCCTGGACCCAGCCGGCGATGCACTTCGCGGGCGAACGCGGGCTCGGCGACGCGGCCGCCATGTGGCCGGCCGCGCCCCGCGAGACTTCGCTGGAGCGCCCGGCGCCGCCCTTCGCCTCGGAGGCTGCGCCGGCTTTCGCCGCCGTGCCGCCCGGCACAGGTCCGGGCGCCGCGATCGAAGCCCAAGCCTGGCCCCTGGGCCGCGCGCTGGCCCAGTTGCAGGGCATCTACATCCTGGCCGAGAACAGCCAGGGCCTGGTCATCGTCGACATGCATGCCGCGCACGAGCGGATCGTCTACGAGCGCCTGAAGACCCAGCTCGACGGTGCCGCCATCAGCAGCCAGCCGCTGCTGATCCCGGCCACCTTCGCTGCCACGCCGCAGGAAGTGGCCACCGCCGAAGCCTGCGCCGCCGTGCTGCCCGCGCTCGGCCTCGAGATCACGCCGTTCTCGCCGCGCACCCTGGCGGTGCGTGCGGTGCCCGGAACCCTGGCCGACGGCGACCCCGTGGAACTCGCGCGCAGCGTGCTGGCCGAACTGGCCCACCATGACGCCAGCACCGTGGTGCAGCGGGCCCAGAACGAACTGCTGTCCACCATGGCCTGCCACGGCGCCGTGCGCGCCAACCGCAAGCTGACCCTCGACGAGATGAACGCCCTGCTGCGCCAGATGGAGGCCACCGAGCGCTCGGACCAGTGCAATCACGGCCGGCCGACCTGGCGCCAGCTGTCGGTGCGGGAGCTCGACGCGCTCTTCATGCGCGGGCGCTGAGCCTCGGCCTGCCTGCTTTGACGTGCGGCATGGCGACTGCCACGGACCCTCAGCGCAGCCGATCCATGTGAAATTGTGAAAGAAACCTTGCGGTTTTCTTACAGATCACGCGATCCGACCGCGGCCGCACGCCCCGGGTACCAAGGGTTTTCAGGGTCATCGCCCAACCCGGCATGGACGTTGCATGGAATCTGTCGTTGAACTTTCCGGCCCTGTGCCTGTCTTTCAGCCTTCCATGAAATCCTGGTCCCTGTTCGCATCCGCCACCGCCCTGGTCGCCCTGCTGGCCGGGGGCTGTTCGACCCTCGACGAGCAGCAGCGCGAGTGGATCTTCCAGCCCAGCGACCGCAGCTGGGGCAATTCGGAGGCCATGAGCCAGGGCATGGACGACGTCTGGATCGATTTCCAGTCCTCCCTGACCGGCGAGCCCGCGCGCCTGCACGGGCTGTGGCTCGGCGGCGCCCCCGAAACGGAAGACACGCCGGTGCTGCTCTACCTGCACGGCGCGCGCTACAACGTGGCCGGCTCGGCACCCCGCATGCGCCGCATGCACGAACTGGGCTTTTCGGTGCTGGCGATCGACTACCGCGGCTTCGGCAAGAGTTCCAAGGGATTGCCTTCCGAAGACTCGGCGCGCGAAGACGCCCGCGCGGCCTGGGCCTGGCTCGCGGCCCGGCACCCGAAGCAGGCGCGCTACATCTTCGGCCACTCGCTCGGCGGCGCAATCGGCATCGACCTGGCGTCGCGCGTGAACGACGAGAGCGGCACCATCGTCGAGAGCACCTTCACCTCGATCGCCGACGTGGCGAGCAGCTTCAAGTGGGGCTGGCTGCCTTTCGGTCCCTTCATCACCCAGCGCTTCGAGGCGATCAGCAAGGTCAAGGACATCGGCGCGCCGCTGCTGGTGGTGCATGGCGCGGCCGACAGCCTGATCAATCCGACCCTGGGCCGAAAGCTCTACGACGCCGCGACCGTGCCGAAGATGTTCGTGCTGGTCGAGGGCGGCTCGCACCACAATGCGAATTCGATCGGCCAGGGGCAGTACCGGGCGGCCCTGTCGCAGCTGTTCCGCATGAAGGAGCCGCCGCTCGAAACCGCCAGGGGCGCGGATGCCCCCAAGCCCGCGCCGTTGCCGCTGCCGGCGCCTCCCGAGACGACCGCCTTGCGGCCCCATCGCCTGTCCGCCCCGGCGATCTGAGCGCTCTGCGGCAACCCGCGGCGGCGCCTTTGTTAACCTTGGGCGCATGCCGCCTCCTGTCGCACCGGCCATTTCCCGCATCACGCCGTCTGCCTCGAGCATGTCGCCGGCCGCGGTCGTCCTCATGCTGGCCCTGCTGCTGGGCATCCAGCCGGTCACGACCGACCTCTATCTGCCCGCCCTGCCGACGCTGACCGCCGAACTCGGCGCCCGCATGTCGCACGCGCAGCTCACGCTGAGCGCCCTGCTGCTGGCCTTCGGCGTCTCGCAGCTGGTGCTCGGACCGTTGTCCGACCGCTTCGGCCGCCGGCCGGTCCTGCTGTGGGGCCTCGGCGGCTACGTGGCCGCCAGCATCGGCGGCGCCATGGCGCCCTCGATCGAGATCCTGATCGTCTGGCGCGCCCTGCAGGGCGCCGCGATGGGCGCGGCGGTGATGGCGGCGCGCGCGATCGTGCGCGACCTCTATCCGCCGGCCGACGGCGCGCGCGTGATGTCCCGCGCCCTGACCGGCCTGGGCATCATCGCCTGCCTCTGCGTGCCCCTGGGAGGGCTGGTGTCGGACCTGTTCGGCTGGCGCGTCGCGCTGCTGGCGCCGGCCGTGTTCGGCGCCCTCACGCTGGCGCTGATCGCCCTGCGCTTCGACGAGACCCTGACGCGCCGCAATCCCGACGCGCTGCGCGCCGGGGCGCTGGTCGCCACCTGGGCGACGGTGCTGCGCAACCCGGTCTTCCTGGCCTTCAGCGCACTGACCACCGCGTCCTACGGCCTGCTGTTCACTTTCCTGGCCGCGTCGTCCTTCGTGTTCATCCAGGTGCTCGGGCTCAGCAAGACGCAATATGGCGCCGTGATGCTGTGGAACTCGCTGGCCTACATCGCCGGCACCTTCGTCTGCCGGCGCTGGCTGGCGCGCCACGGCGTGCGCCGCAGCGTCGCGCGGGCGGCCTGGCTGACGCTCGCGGGCGGCACATCGATGGGCCTGCTGGCGCTGGCGGGCGTGGTGTCGGTCGCGGCCATCGTCGGTCCGCAGACCCTGGTGATGATCGCGCACGGCGTCCACCAGCCCTGCGGCCAGACCGGCGCGGTCGGCCCGTTCCCGCAGGCGGCGGGTGCCGCCTCGGCGCTCAACGGCTTCATCATGATGCTGGCCGCCTTCGCCATCGGCGGCTGGCTCGGCGCGCACATGGACGGCACCGTGATGCCGCTGGTGCTCGGCGTCTGGTTCTGGAGCGTCTGCATCGCCGCCGTCGCGTGGATCCTGGTGCGCAGGTACGGGGAGCCGCGTGGCCGCTGATCCGACGTCGAACGCATTGCGCTACGTGGCGCTCGCCGGTCCCACCGCCTCGGGCAAGACCGCGGCGGCGCTGGCGATCGCCCGCGAACGCCCGGTCGAGATCGTCAGCGTCGACTCGGCCCTGGTCTACCGCGGCATGGACATCGGCACCGCCAAGCCCACCCCGGCGGAACTCGCCGAAGTGCCGCACCACCTGATCGACATCCGCGATCCGCGCGAGGCCTACAGCGCCGCCGCGTTCGTGGAGGACGCCCGGCGCCTGATCGGCGAGATCGCGGCGCGCGGCAGGCTCCCGCTGCTGGTGGGCGGCACGATGCTCTACTTCAAGGCGCTGGCCGACGGCATCGACGCGATGCCCGCGGCCGATCCCGCGCTGCGCCGGCAGCTCGAGGTCGATGCCGCCGCGCTCGGCTGGCCGGCGATGCACGCCCGCCTCGCCGAGGTCGATGCGATCACGGCGGCGCGGCTGGCACCCAACGACAGCCAGCGCATCCAGCGTGCGCTGGAGGTCTGGCACACGAGCGGCCAGACGCTGGCCAGCTTCCATGCCGCGGGCCGCGCGAGCCGGGGAACGCCGGCGGTCGCCTTGCTGTCCCTGGAGCCCACTGATCGCGCCTGGCTGAACGAACGCATCGCGGCGCGCTTCGACGCGATGCTCTCGGCCGGCCTCATCGCCGAGGTGCAGGCGCTGCGCGCGCGCGGCGACCTGGCGGCGGACCTGCCGTCGATGCGCTGCGTCGGCTACCGCCAGACCTGGGAAGCCCTGGATGGCGCCTGGCCGATCACCGAGCTGCGCGAGCGCGGCATCGCCGCCACCCGCCAGCTCGCGAAACGCCAGATGACCTGGCTGCGCAGCATGCCGCAGCGCCGCGTGATCGCCGCGGAAGCCCCCGACGCGGTCGCGCAGGTCGTCCGGCTCGTCGCCGAGCTCCCATGACGCTGCGCATCACGGACCTGGGGAAGCACTATGGCGAGCTGCCGGTGTTCGAGCACGTGTCGCTCGAGGTGGCGGCCGGCGAATTCGTCGCGATCGTGGGCGAATCCGGTGTCGGCAAATCGACCTTGCTCAATTGCATGGCCGGCCTCGACCACTGGGATGCCGGCACGGTCCTGCACGGCGGCACCGACATCGGCGCCCTCGACGCCGAGGCGCGCGCCCTGTGGCGGCGCGCGCACGTCGGCTTCGTGTTCCAGGCCTTCCATGTGCTGCCGCACCTGGACGTGGCGCAGAACGTCGCATTGCCGCTGATGCTGCTGGGGCAACAGGGGCCGGGCAGCACCGAGCGCGTCGCCCGGATGCTCGATGCGGTCGGCCTCGCCGGCCTCGGCGAACGCCTGCCGCAGCAGTTGAGCGGCGGGCAGCTCCAGCGCGTGGCGATCGCCCGTGCACTGGTGCACCGGCCCGCGCTGCTGCTGGCCGACGAGCCGACCGGCAACCTCGATCCCGCCACCGCCGTGCGCGTGATGGACGTGCTGCTGGCGCAGACCCGCGAGCACGGCGCCTCGCTGGTGCTGGTCACGCACTCCGAGGCCGCGGCGGCGCGCGCCGACCGCGTGCTGCACCTGAGCGCCGAAGGGATCCGGGCCTAGGCTGCGGACAGCAGCGCGGCGAAGCGCGCCAGGTCGACGTTGCCGCCGCTCACGATGACGCCCACCCGCTGGCCGCGAATCGCCTCGCCCGCCGCGCAGGCCGCCGCGAAGGCAAGGCAGCCCGTGGGCTCGACCACCATCTTCATCCGCTCGGCGAAGAAGCGCATGGCGTCGACCAGCTGGGCGTCGCTGACCGTGGCGATGTCGGTCACATCGCGCCGGATGATGCCGAAGGTGTACTCGCCCAGGTGCTGAGTCTGCGCGCCGTCGGCAATGGTCTTCGGGGTGTCGATGTGCACGATGCGGCCGGCGCGCAGCGACTGCTGGCCGTCGTTGCCGGCTTCGGGCTCGACGCCGTAGATCTTGCAGTCCGGCGCCAGCGCGCGCGCCGCGAGCGCCGAGCCGCTGGTCAGGCCGCCGCCGCCGAGGCAGACGTAGAGCGCATCGAGGGCGCCGACCTCCTCGATCAGTTCCTTTGCCGCCGTGCCCTGGCCCGCGATCACGTCCGGATGGTCGTAGGGCGGGATCAGCGTCATGCCGCGCTCCTCGGCCAGCCGCCGCGTCAGCGCCTCGCGGTCCTCGGTGAAGCGGTCGTAGAGGACCACCTCGGCACCGTACTCGCGCGTGGCGGCAAGCTTGGCGGCCGGCGCATCGGTGGGCATCACGATCACGGCCGGCATGCCGAGGATGCGCGCCGCCAGCGCGACCGCCTGCGCATGGTTGCCCGAGGAGAAGGCGATCGCACCGGCCTGGCGCTGCCGGGCATCGAACTTCGACAGCGCATTGAAGGCGCCGCGGAACTTAAAGGCGCCCATGCGCTGGAAGTTCTCGCACTTGAAGAAGAACTGCGCGCCCCAGCGGGCGTCGGCGGTGCGCGAGCGCAGCACCGGCGTGCGGTGCGCATGCCCTTCGAGCCGCGCGGCCGCGGCGATCACGTCGTCGTAGGTCGGAAGTGTCTGCATGGCGACGAGCTTAGCGCGGCGGTCATCGAAAAATGCACGATTCCTGTCGCACACTGTCGAAATGCCCGCCCGTGCGCCGTCATTGCAGTGAGCGATCCTGCTCGTGTGTTTTCCTTTGTGGAGATTTCCATGCAATACATGCTGATGTTCTACCAACCCCAGTCCGAGTTCGACCAGCGCGACGAGGCAGCGGCCCAGGCCTACCGGGCCGGCTGGATGGACTATGTGGGCGCGATCCGCCAGTCGGGTGTCACGCTCAGCGGCCACGGCCTGCAACCGCCGATGACCGGCACCACGCTGCGGGTGCGCGGCGACAAGCGCCAGGTGCAGGACGGGCCCTTCGCCGACAGCAAGGAGCAGCTCGGCGGCTACTTCGTGATCGAGGTGCCCGACCTCGACACCGCGCTCGAATGGGCCGCGCGCGCGCCCTGCGCCAGCACCGGCGGCGTCGAGGTGCGGCCGGTGTTCACCGCACCCACGATGTGACGGACCTGGCCGTCCGGGAGGCCCGCGCGGCGGCCGAGCGAGCGGCCCGCCAGTCGTATGGCCGGCTGGTCGCCATCCTGTCGGCGCGCACGCGCGACATCGCGGCCTCGGAGGACGCGCTGGCCGACGCCTTCGCGCGGGCGCTCGAGCGCTGGCCGGCCGACGGCGTGCCCGCGAAGCCGGAGGCCTGGCTGCTGCAGGTGGCGCGCCACCGCACGCTCGACGCCTGGCGCCACAGCCGGGTGCAGGACGAGGCGGCGCAGAGCCTGCTGCTGCTGGCCGACCAGTTCGAGGAGGACGCGGACGGCGGCGAGGCAGTGCCCGACGAGCGGCTGCGCCTGTTCTTCGTCTGCGCCCATCCGGCCATCGATGCCGCGGCGCGCGCGCCCTTGATGCTGCAGACCGTGCTCGGGCTGGACGCCGCCCGCATGGCTGGTGCCTTCCTGAGCGCGCCGGCCACGCTCGGCCAGCGCCTGGTGCGGGCCAAGGCGCGCATCCGGGCCGCCGGCATTCCGTTCGAGTTCCCGCACGCGAACGACCTGCCGCAGCGGCTGCAGGATGTGCTCGACGGCATCTACGCGGCCTACGGCACCGGCTGGGACGAGGTCGACGGCGCCGACGCCTCGCAGCGCGGCCTCACGGCCGAGGCGATCGACCTCTGCCGCATCCTCTGCGGCCTGCTGCCGCGGGAACCCGAGCCGCTGGGCCTGCTGGCGCTGATGCTGTTCTGCGAAAGCCGCGCCGCCGCGAGGCGCAACGCCGCAGGCGACTACGTGCCGCTGGACGCGCAGGAGGTCGCGCGCTGGAACCCGCAACTGCGCGGACAGGCCGAGCAGGCGCTGAAGAGCGCCGCCAGCCTCGAGTCGCTCGGCGCCTACCAGATCGAAGCCGCGATCCAGTCGGCGCATTGCGCGCGACGGCTCGGTGCGCAGGTGCCGGCCGATGCGCTGGTGGCGCTCTATGACGGCCTGATCGCGCTGCGCCCGGGCACCGGCGCGCAGGTCGGCCGGGCCTGCGCCCTGGCCGAAGCCGAAACGCCGGCGGCCGGCCTGCGGGCGCTCGATGCCATCGCGCCGGCCGAGGTCGCGAACTACCAGCCCTTCTGGGCGGCGCGCGCGCACCTGCTGGGCCGCAGCTGCCAGGTGGCCGCGGCACGGCAGGCCTATGCCCGCGCGGCCGGCCTCAGCACCAGCCCGGCGATCCGCGCCTGGCTGGCCGCCGCATCCGATCGCCTGTGACCCGCGCGCATCGCGCAGAATGGGCCGCATGAGGGCCCTGTTGTTCAGCTTCTCGTGGCAGGAACTGCGCCACCACCCGTGGCGCAACGCGGCCGCGGTCGTCGCCGTGATGCTGGGCGTCGCGCTGGCCTTCTCGGTGCAGCTGATCAATGCCTCGGCGCTCGACGAATTCTCGAGCGCGGTGCGCTCGGTCAACGGCCAGCCCGACCTCGAATTGCGCGCCGCGCAAGGCGCCTTCGACGAGGCCGTCTTCGCGCAGGTGGTCCGGCAGCCGGAGGTCGCCCTGGCCAGCCCCGTGCTCGAGCTGCAAAGCGTCGCGCAGATCGGCGAGCGCCGGCTGCCGCTGCGGGTCGTCGGCATCGACGCGCTCGCGCTGCCGACCATCGCGCCGGCGCTGATGCCGCGCCCGGCCGAGGCCGGCGACCGTTTCTCGCTCTTCGCGCCGCGCCAGGTCTTTCTCAATGCCGCCGCGCGCAAGGCCGTCGGCGACGACGCCACCCAGCTGCGGTTGCGTGTCGGCACGCAATGGCAATCGCTGCAGGTCGCCGGCCAGGTGGCGGCCGGCGGTGCCGCGCTGGCGGTGATGGACATCGGCGCCGCGCAGGACCTGTTCGGCCGCGCCGGCCAGCTCACGCGCATCGACCTGCGGCTGGCGCCGGGCACCGACCACACGGCCTTCATCGGCGCGCTGCAACAGTCGCCGGACTGGCCGACCGGCATCCAGATCGCCGAACCGGGCGATGCGGCCGAGCGCGTCAGCAACCTCTCGCGCGCCTACCGCGTGAACCTCACGGTGCTGGCGCTGGTGGCGCTGTTCACCGGCGCCTTCCTGGTGTTCTCGGTGCTCGCGCTGAGCGTCGCCAAGCGTGCGCAGCAGTTCGCGCTGCTCGGCGTGCTCGGACTCACGCCGCGCGAGCGCCTGCGGCTGGTGCTGACCGAATCGCTGGTGCTCGGGCTGATCGGCAGCGCCGCGGGCATCGCCCTGGGCGCCGCGCTCGCCCAGCTCGCGCTGAAGCTGCTGGGCGGCGACCTCGGCGGCGGCTACTTCGACGGCGTCGCGCCGACCCTGCGCTGGAGCTGGGGCGCGGCCTGGACCTACGGCGCACTCGGCGTGCTCGCGGCCGGCGTCGGCGGCTGGTGGCCGGCGTGCGCCGCGCAGGCCCTGCCCGAAGCGCAGACGCTCAAGGGCCTGGGCGCCGCGCCGGCGGGCGGCGGTGCGCATCGCATCGCGCTGCTGCTGATCGCCGCCGGCGTCGCCCTGGCCACGGCACCGGCGGTCTTCGGCATCCCGATCGCCGCCTACCTCTCGGTCGGCTTCCTGCTGGTCGGCGGCATCGGCGCGCTGCCGTGGCTGATCGCGGGGGTCTATGACCGGCTCGCGCCGCTGGCCGCGCAGCGCCTGCTGCCGCTGCTGGCGATCGAGCGCGCCCGGCGCATGCGCGGCACCGCCGCGGTGGCGGTCAGCGGCGTGGTCGCGAGCCTCAGCCTCGCCGTCGCGCTCACCGTGATGGTCGCGAGCTTTCGCGACTCGGTCACGCACTGGCTCGACATCGTGCTACCGGCCGACCTGTACCTGCGCAACGCCGCGGGCGCGGGCTCCGGCAGCGAGCAGGCCCTCTTCGCGCCGGCCTTCGTGCAGGCCCTGGCGCAGTTGCCCGGCGTGGCGCGCACCGGCACGCTGCGCACGCGCGCACTGCTGATCGATCCGTCGCGGCCCGCGGTGACGCTGATCGCGCGCACCTTGGACGACGACGTCGGGCGTTCGCTGCCGCTGACCGGCGCCGCGCTGCCGGTGCCGCCCGGACAGGTCGGGATCTACGTCAGCGAGGCGATGGTCGAGCTCTACGGGGCCCGGCCCGGCACGGCCTTCGAGCCGCTCGCGCGCGCCTGGGGTCCGCAGCGCGAGCGCCGCGGTGCCTCGCCGCCGGTGTTCTTCGTCGCCGGCATCTGGCGCGACTACGTGCGGCAATTCGGCGCCGTCACGATCGACGCCCGCGACTTCGAGCGCCTGACCGGCGAGGCCGGGGTCAGCGACGTCGCGCTGTGGCTCGCGCCCGGCGCGGCCGAGGGCGCGGTGCAGGAGGCGGTGCGGGCCCTGGCCGCGCGCGAGCTCGGCGCGGCCGAGCCGATCGAGATGTCCTCGGTGGCCCAGATCCGCGCCACCTCGCTGCGCATCTTCGACCGCAGCTTCGCGGTCACCTACTGGTTGCAGGCGGTGGCAATCGCAATCGGCCTGTTCGGCATCGCGGCCAGCTTCAGCGCCCAGGTGCTGGCGCGGCGCAAGGAATTCGGCCTGCTCGCGCATCTGGGCTTCACGCGCACACAGGTGCTCGCGATCGTCGCCGGCGAAGGCGCGGCCTGGACTGCGATCGGCGCCGTCGCCGGGCTGGCGCTCGGGCTCGCGGTGTCGGTGGTGCTGGTGCACGTCGTCAACCCGCAGAGCTTCCACTGGACGATGGACCTGCAGGTGCCCTGGGCGCGGCTGTCCGCGCTGTGCGCCGCGGTGGTCGCGGCCGGCACGGTCACGGCCTGGCTCGCCGGCCGCGCGGCCGCGGACCACGACGCCGTGATGGCGGTCAAGGAGGACTGGTGACAAGGCTGCCGATGCGGTCCCCTGGCCTGTCGCGCCGCACCGTGCTGCTGTCGGCGCTCGCCGGCCCGGCGGCCTGGGCCCTGCCGCCGCGCGTGCTGCAATTCCCGCGCGACTTCGGCAGCCACCCCGAGCTGCGCACCGAGTGGTGGTACATCACGGGCCAGGCGCAGGCCGGCACGCGCGAGTTCGGCTTCCAGCTCACCTTCTTCCGCTCGCGCGTCGACGCCGCCCAGTCGATCCAGTCCGCCTTCGCGGCGCGGCAGCTGATCTTCGCGCACGCCGCCATCACCGACCTCGAGGGACGCCGGCTGTGGCACGACCAGCGCATCGCGCGCGAAGGCTTCGGCGTGGCATCCGCCTCCGAAGCCGACACCGACGTCCGGCTGCGCGACTGGTCGCTCAAGCGCGACGGCCAGGGCTACGCGGCCCGCCTGCCCGCCGCGGGCTTCGCGCTCGACCTGCGCTTCGACCCGACCCAGCCGGTGCTGCTGCAAGGCAGTGCTGGCCTCTCGCGCAAGGGCCCCGAGCCCGACCAGGCCAGCTACTACTACAGCGAGCCGCAACTCGCGGTCTCGGGCAGCCTGAGCCTGCAAGGCCGGCGCTTCGAGGTGCAGGGCCGTGCCTGGCTCGACCACGAGTGGAGCGAGGCCTTGCTGCACCCCGAGGCCGTCGGCTGGGACTGGATCGGCATGAACCTCTTCGATGGCGGCGCGCTGACGGCCTTCAGGCTGCGCCGTCGCGACGGCTCAGCACTGTGGCACGGCGGCTCGCTGCGCACGGCCGATGGCCGGCTGCAGGTGTTCGGCCCGGACGCGCTGCGCTTCGAGGCCGAGGCCCACTGGACCAGCCCCCGCACGCGGGCCGCCTATCCGACGCGCTGGCGCATCCACACGCCTGCCGGCGCCTTCACGGTGCGCGCCCTGCTCGACGACCAGGAGCTCGACGGCCAGGGCTCGACCGGCACGGTGTATTGGGAAGGCCTGAGCGAGTTGCTGGACGCCGGCGGCCAGCCGGTGGGCCGCGGCTACCTCGAGCTCACGGGTTACGCGCAGGCACTGAAGCTCTGAGCGCGCGCATCGACCGCGCCGCGGTCGAAGACCAGCTGCCCGCGCAGCCAGGCGCGGAACTCCTCCTCGGCCTGGGCCCTGGCCTCGATCGCCCACGCGCTCCAGCGCCGCTCGACCCTGCCGGCCCATTCGTCGAGCAGCGCGAGCACGGCCGGCGCCGAGCCCGCCGCCTTGGCGAGCAGTCGACAACGGCACACCCGTGCGTGCAGTTGGTACAGGGACGCCCTGCCCTGCAGATAGTCGCGTCCGGCCTCGAAGAGCTGGCGGAGTTCAGGGATTCGCCCCAGCCGGCCCCCGGCAGCGACGAATCGTGCGGACGATGCCGTCGGTTTCATGCGTGACCTCGCAACAGCACACCGGCCTCAGACGCGCAAGCGCCGCCGGCCGAGCCATCCATGACGAGAGTCACGAAAAACGGGTGGAAAAATTTCATGGTCGATCTCGAAGACGAAGGAAGTGCAGGAGGATCGATCGCGAATGCGAAACCTCGCGGCGCGCCAGCCGGGCGCAGCGGCATGCGGGCCCACGGATGCGAGTCCCCGGCCGCCTGGGCCGGGACGTGCGCGTGCAACCGCAATCTGAAGCGTCGATGATCCGGCGTCAGGCTGCCGCCGGAAATCAGACTGTTCTGAAACTGCCAAAAACCTCGCGCAGGGAACGCGACCACGCGGCGCGGCTGCGCGGCGGGTCTGAACATCGGGCCCGGCAGGCGATCTGGCTGTCAATTGCAGGGAAACTGCGCGCCCTGCCGCAGTACCTTTCTCGATCTTCAGCAGACGCTGCGCGTTGGTCGAAGCGCTCCGCGGACGAAGGCGGCCCGCCACTACGATGGGTGTCGCCCCCGCATCGCCGTACGCATGAACCGACCCCGCTCCCCCAAGCCGCACCCGCTGTTTTCCCGCTTCGCGGCGGCGCCGAGACCGGCGGGGCCCGACGCACTCTATGCACAAGCCCTGGCGCTGTATCGGCAAAGCCAGTGGAACGCAGTCATTGTTCTTTGCCGCGACAAGCTGCTGCCGCTGGCGCCCAGCCATCGGGATGGCCTGTCATTGCTGGGCGTGGCGTGCTTCCTGCAGGGGGACCTTCCGGCCTCCGCGAACTACCTGCAGGCGGCGATCGCGGCGGGCGCCGGTGCCGATGCCCATACCAACCTCGGCATGACGCTGAACGCGCTGCGTCGACCCGAGGACGCCGAGGCCGCCTATCGGCGGGCCGTGGCGCTGGACCCGTTGCAGGCCACGGCCTGGAACAATCTCGGCAACCTGCTGGCCCGCAGCTTCCAGGCGAGCCGCCGGGACGAAGCCCTGCATTGCTATAGGCAAGCACTCGCTGCCAAGCCCGACTACGTCAACGCCCACACCAACCTGGGCTACGAGTTGGAGAACCGCAAGGATCTCGCAGCCGCTGAGCCATGCTATCGAGAGGCCCTGCGTCTGCTGCCCCGGTTCCTGCCGGCGATCGGCAACCTGGCCGACTTGCTCAAGCGCCTGAAGCGCCCCGAGGAAGCGCTGCGGTATTACCGGCAGGCCATCGTCCTCGATCCGCACAATCCCAGGTACATCGGCAACGCGCTTGGCCTGCGCCGCGATGTCGCGGACTGGCGGCCCGACGGCCGGCCGACCGCCCGCGACCTGATTTCGGCACTGGACCGGGAGCAGCCCAGCGAACTGGCGCCCCTCTACCTGTTGGCCCTGCCCGAAAGCAGTGCCGAACTGCAGCGCAGCGCGGCGCGGCGCTTTGCCCGGCAGCGCTGGGACTGGGCCCTGGCGCAGCCGCCGCTGGTCGCCGCCGCCACGCCGCGCGAGGGTGCCCTGCGCATCGGCTACCTGTCGGCCGACTTCCGCAACCATCCGGTCGCGCACCTGGTGACCGAGGTGATCGCCGCGCAAGATCGCGCGCTGTCGGAAGTGTTCCTCTACGCCTACGGCCCGCCGGCCGACGACGCGCAGCGCCGCGCCTTGCAGCAAGCGGCCGACCACTTCACCGACATCAGCGCCATGGACGACCTCGATGCCGCGCGGCGTATCCGCGACGACGACATCGACGTGCTGGTCGACCTGACCGGCTACACCACCCACGCGCGGCTCGGGATCACCGCCCTTCGCCCTGCTCCCGTGATCGCCTCCTGGCTCGGCTACATCGGCAGCCTGGGCGAGCCGCGCCTGGCCGACTACGTGATCGGCGACGCTGTCGCCACGCCGCCGGCCCTGGCGCACCACTTCAGCGAAACGCTGGCGCTGATGCCCGAGTGCTACCAGCCCAACGGCGCGTTGCATCCGCTGCCGGCGCCGCCGAGCCGCGCCGACGAAGGCCTGCCCGAAGACGCGCTGGTGTTCTGCAGTTTCAACCAGATCTTCAAGCTCACCCCGCAGCTGTGGGACGACTGGTGCCACATCCTGCAGGCGGTGCCCGGCAGTGTGCTGTGGCTGGCGCCTCCCGGTTCCGAGACGACCGCGCAGAGCCTGCGCGACGAAACCGCCCGACGCGGCGTGGCGCCCGAGCGCTTGGTCTTCGCCGAGCGCCGCCCGCTGGCCGTGCATCAGGCGCGGATCGCACTGGCCGATATTGCGCTCGACACCTTTCCCTACAACTCGGGCACCACGGCCAGCGACGTGCTGCGCGCCGGCGTGCCGCTGGTCACGCGCGCGGGCGAGACCTTCGTGAGCCGCATGGCGGCGAGCCTGCTGCACGCGGTCGGATTGGGGGAACTGGTGGCCGCGGACAGTGCTGGTTATCGGGAACTGGCGATTGCGTTGGCACAGGATGCGCCGCGGCGGCAGGCACTGCGCGCTGCGTTGGCCGAGCGCGTGCCGGCTTCGGCCCTGTTCCGGCCCGAGCGCTTTGCGCGGCAGCTGGATGCGTTGTTTCGCGCGATGCATGCGCAGGCGCTGGAGGGGCGGCGGGAAATCATTCAGCTGGCGACCGGCAACTGAATCAGCAGCCTTCGGACCGCGCGCCCAAGGAACTCTCGTGCAGGGTCTTCAGAACTTCTTGGGTATCTGGGCCCTGAGCTTCCAGTAGGCCGTCAACAGATCCGGGTCACCGGTTGCGACATGCTCGCTCTTGAGCGCATCGCATGCCAGCAACAAGCGGCGGGTCCGCGGATGCTCTTCGAAAAGGCGAGCGAACATCGGCTGTCGATCGCTGATGTCCAGGACGCTCGTCCGGAACGGGTTGGTTGCCAAGAGCACCGCAGGAAATCGCTCTTGCACGAAAGTCTTCATCGGCGTCTGGTTCAACACGGAACCATAGTTGGTCGTCGATTTCAGACCCGCTGAAAGCGCTTCGTTCTCGTCTTCGACAAAATTGAAGAATGCAGTGGCAAGCTCAAGCCACTTTCTCCAGTAAATCGGCTTGGCAATCACGAAATTGCAAAAGGCACTATTGCCACTGTGGCCAACGATTTTATCGAGATCGACCCCCTGCGCAATGCGGTCAAAAAAATGTTGGCTCACGCGCTTCAAGCCAGGATGGAAAAGATCACCCTGCTCGAAATGACTCAGAAAGTATGCCGTCTGCTCCCATGAATAGGAAATGGTCACCACCTCTGCGGAAGAATCCAGTTTTTCCAAAAAGGAATACACATCGGACGACTTCAGGCGAGTTTTTGCAAAGAACTTTGGAGAAAAGAATCCATGCCACGAATCCTCCGCCAGCCCTGATTTTTCAATGAAAATCTTAATCACCCATAGCTCATACCAGTCGGGCCTCTTGTTTTGAAGATTATCCAATGGCATGAATCCTGGATCAGCTGAATCTCTTGTTTTCTGATCATAGAATATTTGACGTATCTGAAAATTGTTCACAAGGGGCACAGATTAAAAAAGATGAACAATTCTGCCATTTTCCTTAATCCAAAAAAAGATGACTCAGCCCGTGAAATTTCCAAAAATAAGATGGGAGCATCCGTATTTTTCGATCGAACACTCCCAGTCTGGGGTTCGAAAATAGACGGCATTTCCGGGCGGAAGGCAGCCGCCAACGGCTTCACGAGATGCCGGAGCTGCCATGGATTGAGGTCACCTTGAGCCCCGACCATCATCCGTCCATGCAGGCGGGAACGATGGGGCCCGATGGCGCTGCAGGCGGTTCAAAGGCTCCAGGCCATCTGCTCCAACTCGGGCCTCCGGGACGCCACCATCCCGGTGGGCCAGTCGCTCTCGCGCCCACACCTCGCGCCGCGTCACCCTCGGGCGTTCGCCTGCCTACGCACGCGGCATTGGGCTTCCGCTGCGCAAGGGAACAATGAAAAGAACAGCCCCCGCAGCTTGCGAGACTGGTGGCACCCTCGGGCGGAGGCCGCCCCAACGGTGACCCTTTTCGACAGGAGCCCTCAGCCCCTCGCCACCCCACGCCGCCGATCGATGAAGGCGATGATCTCGCCCATGATCCCGCGCCGGAAGGCCAGCACGCAGACCACGAAGATCAGGCCCGTGACCATGGTGACCGACTCGCCCAGGGTGTTGAACCAGTCGATGGTCGTGAGACGCGCCAGCAGGTGGCCGAACTCGCCGATCTTGTTCTCGAGCAGCACCACCACGGCCGAGCCGACCAGCGGGCCCGACAGCGTGCCGAGGCCGCCGACCAGCGTCATCAGGATCACCTGGCCCGAGGCGCTCCAGTGCACGTCGGACAGCGTCGCGAAGCCCAGCACCAGCGTCTTGAGCGAACCCGCGAGGCCCGACAGCGCGGCCGAGATCACGAAGGCCAGCAGCTTGAAGCGGCTGACGTCGTAGCCCAGCGACAGCGCGCGCGGCTCGTTCTCCTTGATGCCCTTCAACACCTGGCCGAAGGGCGAATGGATGGTGCGCACGATCAGCAGGAAGGCGGCCACCACGATCACCAGCGTGACGTAGTACATCGTGAGGTCGCTCTGCAGGTCGATCAGGCCGAAGAGCTTGCCGCGCGGCACGCCCTGCAGGCCGTCTTCGCCGCCGGTGAACTTGGCCTGCAGCGCGACGAAGAACACCATCTGCGCCAGCGCCAGCGTGATCATCGCGAAGTAGATGCCCTGGCGACGGATCGCCAGCAGGCCGAAGATCCAGCCCAGGAAGGCACCGGCCGCGGTGCCGGCGATGAGACCGAGCTCGGGCGTCAGGCCCCAGACTTTCATCGCATGGCCGGCCACGTAGGCCGAACCGCCGAGGAAGGCCGCATGGCCGAAGGACAGCAGGCCGGTGTAGCCCAGCAGCAGGTTGAAGGCCGAGGCGAACAGCGCGAAGCACATCAGCTTCATCACGAACACCGGATAGGCGCCGACGAAGGGTGCGACAACGAGCGCGATCAGCAGCAGCGCGTAGACAACAGGGGTGATTTTTCTCATGGCTCTATGCGTTGGGGCCGCGTCATTTCTCTTTGCCGAACAGGCCGGCCGGCCGGATGAGCAGCACGATCACCATGATCACGAACACGACGGTCGAGGAGGCCTCGGGATAGAACACCTTGGTCAGGCCTTCGATGACACCGAGCCCGAGCCCGGTGAGGATGGCGCCCATGATCGAGCCCATGCCACCGATCACCACGACCGCGAACACCACGATGATCAGGTTCTGCCCCATCAGCGGCGAGACCTGGATCACCGGCGCCGCCAGCACGCCCGCGAAGGCCGCCAGCGCGACGCCGAAGCCGTAGGTCAGCGTGATCATCAGCGGCACGTTGACGCCGAAGGCCTCGACCAGGCGCGGGTTCTCGGTGCCGGCGCGCAGGTAGGCGCCCAGGCGCGTCTTCTCGATCACGAACCAGGTCGCGAAGCAGACCACCAGCGAGGCCACCACCACCCAGGCCCGGTAGTTGGGCAGGATCATGAAGCCGAGGTCGGTGGCGCTCGCCAGCGCATCGGGCGTGTCGTAGGCCAGGCCCGAGACGCCGTAGACCGAGCGGAACACGCCCTCGATCAGCAGCGTGAGCCCGAGCGTGAGCAACAGGCCGTACAGATGGTCGAGCTTGTAGATCCAGCGCAGCAGCAGGCGTTCGATCAGGACGCCGAACAGGCCCACGATGAGCGGCGCCACCGCCAGCATGACCCAGTAGTTGACGTCGAAGTAATTCATCGCCATCCAGGTCAGCACCGCGCCCAGCATGAACAGCGCGCCGTGCGCGAAGTTGATCACGTTGAGCAGGCCGAAGATCACTGCGAGCCCGAGGCTCAGGATCGCGTAGAACGACCCGTTGACCAGCCCCAGAAGGAGCTGGCTCAACAAGGCAGGAAGCGAGATGTTCATAAGCTGTTCAAAGAGGCCGCCGCGCCCCTCCCGGCGGCGTGGGCCCACGCCAGGGATACCGCGGAACCGGCTTCGCCGGGCCGCTGGTATCGCCCCCTGGAGGGGGCAGCGCCGCAGGCGCTTCGGGGGGGTGTCATTTCAGGAGGGCGCACTTGCTTTCGGCCAAGGAGGTGAAGACCTGCTCGCCCGGCAGCTTGGAAACCATCTTGTAGTAGTCCCACGGCTGGGTCGACTCGGACGGCGACTTGACCTGCATCAGGTACATGTCGTGCACGAAGCGGCCGTCCGCGCGGATCGTTCCCTTGGCGTAGAAGTCGTTGATCGGGGTCTTCTTGAGTTCCGCCATCACCTTGTCGGCGTCGGTGCTCTTCACGGCCTGCACCGCCTTCAGGTAGGCCGTCGTGGCCGAATAGTCCGCGGCCTGGATGTCGGTCGGCATGCGCTTGGTCTTGTCGAAGTACTTCTTGCCGAAGGCACGGGTCTTCTCGTCGAGGTTCCAGTCCCAGCTGGTGGTGAGCAGCAGGCCTTCGGTGTTCTTGAGGCCCAGGCTGTGGATGTCGGTGATGAAGACCAGCAGGCCGGCCATCTTCATGGACTTGTTGATGCCGAATTCCTTCGCGGCCTTGATCGCGTTGATGGTGTCGCCGCCCGCGTTCGCGAGGCCGAGGATCTGCGCCTTGGAGTTCTGCGCCTGCAGCAGGAACGAAGAGAAGTCCGATGCGTTGAGCGGATGCTTGACGCCGCCGACCACCGTGCCGCCCTTCTCCTTCACGACCTTGGCGGTATCGGCCTCGAGCGCCGCGCCGAAGGCATAGTCGGCCGTCAGGAAGAACCAGTTCTTGCCGCCCTGCCCCACCACCGCGCCGCCGGTGCCCTTGGCCAGCGCCACGGTGTCGTAGGCGTAGTGCACTGTGTAGGGGCTGCATTGCTCGTTGGTGAGCGCCGAGGTCCCCGCGCCGTTGACGATGAAGACGCGCTTCTTCTCCTGCGCGACCTTGGCCAGCGCGAGGCCGGTGCCCGAGTTGGTGCCGCCGAACAGCATCGTGAGGTTGTCGGTGTCGATCCACTCGCGCGCCTTCGAGGCGGCGATGTCGGCCTTGTTCTGGTGATCGGCCGTGACCAGTTCGATGGGCAGGCCGTTGACCTTGCCGCCGAAGTCGTCGATCGCCATCTGGATCGCGGTCGCCCCGCCCTTGCCTTCGACGTCGGCATAGAGGCTGGACATGTCGGTGATGAATCCGATCTTGACCTTCTCCTGTGCCTGGACACTGCCGGCCGCCAGGGCGACGGCGAAGGAGACCGCAGTCAGCGCGATTGTTTTTTTCATTGTCGAATCAAAAAGAGAGATGAGTGAGAGAAATCGTTGGATCGGCGCGTCATTTCCAGAGCGCGCACTTGGAGTCGGCCTTGGGCGTGAACACCTGGTCGCCCGGCAGCTTGGCGATCACCTTGAGGTAGTCCCAGGGCTGCTTCGACTCGGCCGGCGACTTGACTTCGACCAGGTACATGTCGTGCACCATGCGGCCGTCGGCGCGGATCGTGCCCTGGGCGTAGAAGTCGTTGATCGGCGTCTTCTTGAGTTCGGCCATCACCTTGTCGGCATCGGTGGTCTTGGCCGCCTGAACCGCCTTCAGGTAGGTCATCGTGGCCGAGTAGTCGGCGGCCTGGATGTCGGTCGGCATGCGCTTGGTCTTGTCGAAGAAGCGCTTGGAGAACTTGCGGGTGTCGTCGTTCAGGTCCCAGTACCAGCTGGTGGTGTGCAGCAGGCCTTCGGTGTTCTTCAGGCCCAGGCTGTGGACATCGGTCAGGAAGATCAGCAGGCCCGCGGTCTTCATGGTCTTGCCGATGCCGAACTCCTTCGCGGCCTTGATCGAATTGATGGTGTCGCCGCCCGCGTTGGCCAGGCCGAGGATCTGCGCCTTCGAGTTCTGCGCCTGCAGCAGGAAGGACGAGAAGTCCGAGGCATTGAGCGGAGCCCGGACCGCGCCGACCACCGTGCCGCCCTTGGCCTTGACCACCGCCGCGGTGTCGGCTTCGAGCGCATGGCCGAAGGCGTAGTCGGCGGTCAGGAAGAACCAGCTCTTGCCGCCGCGGTCGACCACCGCGCCGCCCGTGCCCTTGGCCAGCGCGACGGTGTCGTAGGCATAGTGCACCGTGTAGGGGCTGCACTGCTCGTTCGTCAGCGCCGAGGAGGCGGCGCCGTTGTTGAAGTAGACCCGCTTCTTTTCCTGCGCCACCTTGGCCGTCGCCAGGGCGGTGCCGGAGTTGGTGCCGCCGAACACCATGGTCACGCCCGCGGTGTCGATCCATTCGCGGGCCTTGGAGGCGGCGATGTCGGCCTTGTTCTGGTGGTCCGCGGTCAGCAGCTCGATCGGCTGGCCGAGCACCTTGCCGCCGAAATCGTCGATCGCCATCTGGATCGCGGTCGCACCGCCCTTGCCCTCGAGGTCGGCGTACAGGCTCGACATGTCGGTGACGAAACCGATCTTCACCTTCTCTTGTGCCTGTGCGGCGCCGGAAGCGAGCGCCATCGCGGCGATGGCCAGGGTCATTGCGCTGAACTGGTTCTTCATGGGGACCTCCGTCCGATCAACAGGTTGCGAAAAAAAATCAAACACCGAGCAGCTCGTTGAGCACCGGCATCTTGGCCTCGAGCTCGGCGGCGCCGAAGGCCTCGACCATGCGGCCGTGCTCCATCACGTAGAAGCGGTCGGCCAGCGGGGCCGCGAAGCGGAAGTTCTGCTCCACCATGACCACCGTGTAGCCCTTGCCGCGCAGCGTGTGGATCATGCGGGCGAGCGCCTGCACGATCACCGGCGCCAGGCCTTCGGAGATCTCGTCGAGCAGCAGCAGCCGGGCGCCGGTGCGCAGGATGCGCGCCACCGCCAGCATCTGCTGCTCGCCGCCCGACAGCCGCGTGCCCTGGCTGTTGCGGCGCTCGGCCAGGTTCGGGAACATGGCGTAGATCTCGTCCACCGACATGCCCTTGTCGGCGCTCTTGAGCACCGGTGGCAGCAGCAGGTTCTCCTCGCACGAAAGGCTGGCGAAGATGCCGCGCTCTTCCGGGCAATAGCCGATGCCCTGGTGGGCGATGCGGTGCGTCGCCATGTGGATGGTCTCGACGCCGTTGACCTTGATGCTGCCCTTGCGGGTGCCGGTCAGGCCGAGCACGGCGCGCATCGTCGTCGTGCGGCCGGCGCCATTGCGCCCCAGCAGCGTGACGACTTCGCCCGGCTGCACCACCATGTCGACGCCGTGCAGCACGTGCGATTCGCCGTACCAGGCCTGCAAACCCTTGATCTCGAGTGCGGGGGTTGTCATGGTGCCTCCCGCCGGGCCGCCCCAAGGGAGGCACGCGCCCCCTCGGGGGGCAGCGAACTACACGAAGTGAGGAGCGTGGGGGTCATTCAATGGGCTCCCTGCAGTGCGCCGTCGGTGGTGCCCATGTAGGCCTCCATCACCTGCGGATTGCGCGAGACCTCGGTGTACGGCCCCTCGGCCAGCACCGCGCCGCGCTGCAGCACCGTGATCGTGTCGGCGATGGTCGAGACCACGCTCATGTTGTGTTCCACCATCAGGATCGTGCGGCCGGCCGACACCCGCTTGATCAGTTCGGCCACCCGGTGCACGTCCTCGTGCCCCATGCCCTGGGTCGGCTCGTCGAGCAGCATCAGTTCGGGCTCCATCGCGAGCGTGGTCGCGATCTCGAGCGCGCGCTTGCGGCCGTAGGGCAGGTTCACAGTGAGCTCGTCGGCCAGGTCCTCGAGACCGACTTCGGCCAGCAGCACGCGGGCGCGGGCATCGAGCGGCTTCAGCGACTTCTCGCTCTTCCAGAAATGGTAGGAGGTGCCCAGCGCCCGCTGCAGGCCCAGGCGCACATTCTCGAGCAGGGTCAGGTGCGGGAACACCGCCGAGATCTGGAACGAGCGGATGATGCCGCGCCGCGCGATCTGCGCCGGGCGCTCACTCGTGATGTCCATTCCGTTGAAGAGAATCGTGCCCGAGGTCGGCTCGAGAAACTTGGTCAGCAGATTGAAGCAGGTCGTCTTGCCCGCACCGTTGGGGCCGATCAGCGCGTGGATCGAGCCGCGCACGACCGAGAGATCGACCTTGCTGACCGCGGTGAAGCCCTTGAATTCCTTGGTGAGCTGGCGTGTTTCGAGAATGATGTCGCTCATCTCGCGCGGTCGCCCATCGGCTGGCAGAAAAATTCGGTCATGCGGTCCATCTCAGCGCACCACCATGGTTGCGCGGACCGCATTGTTTGCGGCGGCGGCAAGACTTGCCTACTGGGGCAAATGCCTAGCCGCGGCTCGGCCCCGGTTCCGACCCAAGCTGTTGCGCCGTTGCACGGTAGAGCTCGGACGCCGCCGCATCCAGCTGCCGGGCAGCGACCTGGATCGGCATCGACAGCAGGATCTGCGCCATGCTCTTTCCAAGCGGGTCCACCCGCAGCGACGCCATGCCGCCGCCGCCCAGCGCTTCTTCGCAGACGAAATTCATCGCGTCGATGCCGGGCAACTCATAGCGGGTCACCTTTCCCCGGACCAGATGCGCCAGGTAGGAAGCCACCGCCTCCGGCGTCAGCTGGGCGCGCAGCGTCGGCAGGAAGGCCGGATGCCGCGCCATGACGCCGATGTTCGAGGTGTCGCCCTTGTCGCCGCTGCGGGCGTAGGCCAGCCGGATCAGCGGAACTTCGACCCGGTCGTCATCGATCGCGGTGGTGTCATCCTTGGCCAGGTCGGCCAAGGCGCCACCCTGCGCGGCGGGAGCTTCGGGCGTCTGCCCCCCCGCGACCGGCAAACTCGCCGGCACGGCCCACCGCTCGCCACCGAGTTCGACGAAGGGCGTGAACAGCGCCTTGTCGACGAGCAACGGGAACTGGCGGATCGACAGCGCCGCCGAAGGCCGGCCGCCGCCCATGCCGGTGGTGCCCGGCGCCCAGGAGGTTCCGGCCGCGGAGATTTCCTTCGCGAACACCTCGAGCGCGGCCTTCTCGGCATGCGTCACGGCGACGCGCAGCACGGCCTGCCTCGGCGGATGCCGGGTCGCATGCGGCCCATAGCTGGACTCGGCGCCCAGCACATCGATGTGCGTCGCGCTGAAGTCGCTCCAGCCACGCGCTTCGAAGAGATCGCGCGTGCGACGGATCATGGCCTCGCCGGTGCGCCGGGCTTTTGCCGCGGCGTCGAAGCCGACGATCAGCAGCTCGGCGTTGCAGCGGTACCCCGCGGCGTAGGTCGCGGTGACCTTGAACTTGTCGGAGGGCGGACGGCCCTTGGCACCGGCCACGCGGACTTCGCCTGACCCGGTCTCGGTGATGCCGACGTTGCGGAAGTCGCACACCACGTCCGGAAGCAAATAGGCCGACGGGTCGCCGATCTCGTAGAGCAGTTGCTCGCCGACCGTGGCGCGGGAGACCAGTCCGCCGGTGCCCGGCGGCTTGCTGACCGTGAAGGAGCCGTCGGACGCGCATTCGACGATGGGGTAGCCGATGTGCGCCCAGTCGGGCACCCGATCCCAATCGGTGTGAAGCCCGCCCGTGGCCTGGCATCCGCATTCGATGATGTGGCCCGCGAGGCTGCCGCCCGCCAGGCGGTCCCAGTCGTCGGCGCCCCATCCGAACTCGTGCATGAGCGCGCCCAGCGTCACCGCGCTGTCGACGCAGCGCCCCGTGATGACGATCTGGGCGCCGGCGGCCAAGGCGCTCGCGATCGGCGCCGCCCCCAGGTAGGCATTGGCGCTGACCAGCCGCTCGGGCAAGGGCTCGCCCGTCGTCATGTGGCCGATGCCCTGCGCGCGCAGCGCGTCGATCAGAGGCAGGGCGTCATCGCCCGTGACGACCGCGACCTTGACCTCGAGGCCGAGGCCGGCGGCCAGCTTCTCGACGGCCGCAGCGCAGGCCTTCGGATTGACGCCGCCTGCGTTCGCGATCACCCGGATGTTCTTGGCGACCACCATCGGCAGGACCGTCGCCATGGCCGAGGTCACGAAATCGGTCGCATAGCCCATGTCGGGGTTCTTCAGCCTGGCGCCGGCCAGCAGCGACATCGTGAGCTCCGCCAGGTAGTCGAACACCAGGTAGTCGATCCCGCCCTGCTCCACCAGCTGCGGCGCTCCCACCGAGCTGTCGCCCCAGAAGCCCGAGGCGCCACCGATCCTCACGGTCCGTTTGTTCATCATCGTTCCTTTGGAAATTCAGCGAATCACTCGGCCTCGATGCCGGCGGCCCGGATCACGCGGCCCCACTTCTGGGATTCGGCGGTCTGGAACGCCGCCAGGCCTTCCGGCGTGCTCGTCGCCGCCTCGCCGCTCGAAGTCGCCTGATAGGCCACGATGGCGGGCGATGCGGAGACCTTGATCAGCATTTCGTTGAGCTTGGCCGTGACCGCGGCCGGCGCCTTCGGCGGCAGGTAGACCGCGGTCCAGTACGACATGTCGTACCCCTTGACGCCGGCCTCGTCCACCGTCGGCACCGTGGGGGCCGCGGCGAGCCGCCGGGTGCCGCTCACCGCGAGGGCGCGCAGCTTTCCGCTCTTGACCTGGGGCAACGCGGTCGGCGCGTCGGCGAACATGAAGTCGACCTGGCCACCCAGCAGGTCCGTGATCGCCATCGGGTTGCTCTTGTAGGGGACGTTGACCATGTCGACGCCCGCCATCTGCTTGAGCAGCTCGCTGGCCACCCGGCTGGAGGAACTGCCGCTGCCGAAGTTGAGCTTGCCGGGCGACTTTTTCGCCGCGGCGATCAGGTCGGCCACCGACTTGATCGGGGACGACTCGTTCACGAGCAGCAGCATGTGGCCCTTGGAGAGCAGCGCCACGGGCGTGAAGTCCTTGACCGGGTCATAGGGCAGCTTCTTGTAGAGGTGTTCGTTGGCCGCGTGCGTGGTGTTGGTGGTCATCAGCATCGTGTAGCCGTCCGGCGCGGCCTTCGCGACGTACTGCGCGGCGATGAAGCCGCTCGCGCCCGCCTTGTTGTCGACAACGACGGGCACCTTGTATTCGGTGCTCAGGGCCTGCGCCATGCTGCGCGCCTGCTGATCGGTACCGCTGCCCGCGGCGAAAGGCACCACGATCGTGATCGGCTTGTCTGGGTAGGACTGCGCGTGCGCGAGTCCGCCGCACAACATCAGGGCGGCAACGGCCACCGAAGTGCCCAGGGCGCGATGGAAGAAACGAGGCATGTGGTCTCCTGTTTGAAAATTGGCTGGATGCGGTCAACGACGCCGGCCGCGCCTCGGCAGGTCAGGCATCGCTGCCGCTCTCTCTTGAAGGGATGCCGTAGTCGGCGTTGTGCTGACCCAGCCGCGGCGCCACGGCGCGGTGCGCGGGGCGCACGCCGTCGATCGACAACGGCAGCGCCGTCAAGCGGAAGTCTTCGCCGGGCACCGCCTGCAACATGCCCAGGGCTTCGACCTGGGGATGGGCGATGGCCTCGGGCACGGTGTGCACGGGGGCGCAGGGGACGCCGGAGGCCTTGAAGCGCGAGAGCCACTGAGAGCGCGTTTGCGCCTTCAGCAACGGGGCCAGCTCTGCCAGCAGTGCCGCCTTGTGGCCGAGGCGCGCACGGTTGGTGGCGTAGCGCTCATCCTCGATCCAGTCGGCGCGGCCGAGCTCGAGCGCGAGCTTGGCGAACAGCCGGTCGTTGCCGCAACAGATCAGCACCGGTGCATCGGCGGTCTCGAACGCCTCGTACGGCACGAAGCCCGGATGGCCGGAGCGGTGCCGGTCCGGCAGCCGGCCTTCGTTCACGTAGGCGTCGGCCTTCTGGCCGGTCCACACCAGTGCCGTCTCCAGCAACGAGGTGCTGACGACACCGCCCTTGCCCGTCGAATGCCTGCGCTGAAGAAGCGCCAGCGCGCCGATGACCGTCCACATGCCGCTGCCCTGGTCGCAGACCGACGCGCCGGTGCGCATCGGTGGATCCTCGGGGCCGCCGTTGATGCTGGAGAGCCCGCTGAAGGCCTGGATCAACGGCTCGTAGCCCGGCAGCATGCGCATGGGCCCGGTGTGGCCGAACGCGGAGATCTCGCAATAGATCAGGCGCGGGTGCCTCTCGCACAGCGCGGGGCCGTCGATGCCCAGCGTCTTCGTGACACCGGGGCGCAGGTTGTGGATCAGGATGTCGGTGTCCGCGACCAGGCGCTCGAACGCCGCCAGGCCCTCGTCGCTCTTGAGGTCGATCGCGACCGACTTCTTGCCGCGATTGAAGATGTGGAAGTTGTGGGCATCGCCATGGCGGAACGCCGGGCCCATGTGGCGGGCGTCGTCCCCGCCTTCGGTACGTTCGAGCTTGACCACCTCGGCGCCGAGATCGGCGAGGATCGCGCCGGCGAAAGGCCCCGCCAGGACCTGTCCCAGCTCGAGCACGCGAATGCCTTCAAGAATGTTGTTCATGCGTTTGCCGAGGTCTCTCGACCTCATGTCTCCGTACAGCAACAAATTCTGGCGGCATGCGCCTGATGTGGGAAGGACAATAATCCTATAACTCTGATAACCCTATCGGATCAATTCACCACGCACACGGCATGCGGATCGGCATCACCCTTCAGCAACTTGAGGCCTTCGTCGAAGTCGCCCGAACGGTCAACTTTCGATCGGCGGCCCAGGCGCTGCACGTATCGCAGCCGGCCTTGAGCCGGACGATCAAGGTGGTCGAGTCGGCGCTGGGCGCGCGCCTGTTCGACCGCGACACGCGGCATGTGGAAATCACGCCGGCCGGCAAGGAGCTCCTCCCGATTGCCTTGCGGATCCTGGAGAACTTCAACAGTTCGTTCAGCGAGTTGTCGCAGTTCCTGGAGGGCCGCAGCGGCCACGTCACCGTCGCGTCGCTGCCCTCGGCCGGCGTGGCACTGCTGCCGCGAGCGATCGCCGCGTTCCGCCTGCTGCACCCGCAGGTCCAGTTCTCGCTGATCGAGGGGCCCGCGGACCTGCTGCGAACGGCCATCGACGAAGGCAAGGCCGACATGGCCATCAGCGTGCGGCCGGCGCCGCAGGAGCCCCTGCTCTACCGCCATCTGCTCGACGACCCCTTCGTGCTGCTGTGTCGTCGCGACGACCCCCTGAGCGCGAAGTCCTCGGTGCCTTGGTCCGCGTTCGCTGCCCGCCCGTTCATCGCGAGCAGCTTCAGGAGCAGCATCCGGCCGATCACCGATGCGGCCTTTCTTCAGAAGGGCCTGCCGATCCTGCCGGCCATCGAGTATCCGAGCATCGCCGTGGCGGGAGCCCTGGTGGCGGCGGGCCTCGGCCTCACGGCCTTGCCGCGGCTGGCCCTTCAACTCATCAAGAACGACGACCTGGTCGCGATACCGCTGCAGCGGCCCGTGATGTCCCGGCCGGTCGGCGTGGTCACGCGGGTCGGCCGGTCGCTCTCGCCCGTGAGCCGGGCGTTCATGGAGTCGCTCCAGCGGCTTGCGTAGGGCGCCCGCTCAGTGCGCGCCGGCCGCGGCGTCCGAGGTGCCTGCGCCCCTGGCCGGCCTGGCCAGCCAGACCAGCGGAATCAGCAGCAGGAACAGGATCGCGGAGCCGTAGAACACGTCGTTCGTGGCCAGCATGAAGGACTGCTGGTCGACGATGCGGTTGATCTGGCCCAGCACCTGCTCGGGGCTGAAGCCGCCGGCGCCCAGGTTGGCGATCGTGCTGTTCGCGGCCGCGCTGCCCTGGTTCACGGATTCGACCAGCTGCGCGTGGTGCAAGGCCGCCCTGTTCTCCCACAAGGTGGTCGCGCTCGAGGTGCCGATCGCGCCCGCGGTGATGCGCAGGAAGTTCGACAGGCCCGAGGCCGCCGGGATCCGATCGGGCGAGAGGCCCGACAAGGTGATGGTCACCAGCGGAATGAAGAAGAAGGCCATCGCCACGCCCTGGATGATGGTCGGGATCATGATGGTCCAGAAGTCGGCCTGGGTGTTGAAGTTCGAGCGCATCCACAGCACCAGCGCGAACACCAGGAACGAGAAGGTCGCGTAGCGGCGCGGGTCGACCCTGCCCACCGTGAGGCCGACGATCGGCGAGAAGATGATCGCCAGCATTCCGACCGGCGCCATGATCATGCCGGCCTGGGTCGCCGTGTAGCCCATGAACTGCTGCAGCCACAACGGCAGGATCACCACGTTGCCGAAGAAGAGGCCATAGGCCACCGCCGTCGCCAGCGCGCCCGACCAGAAGTTGCGCCGCTTGAAGAGCGACAGGTCGACCACCGGATGCTTGTCGGTCAGCTCCCAGATCAGGAAGAAGGCGAAGCCGACCACCGCCACCACCGCCAGCGTCATGATCAAGGCCGAATGGAACCAGTCGAGCTCCTTGCCCTTGTCGAGCATCAGCTGCATCGCACCGACCCAGAGCACCAGCAGCGCCAGCCCGATGCCGTCGATCGGCACCTTGCGGGTCACGCTCTCGCGCTTGCGGTAGATGCCCCAGGTGATGCCCGCGGCCAGCAGGCCGACCGGGATGTTGATGTAGAAGATCCAGGGCCAGGAGATGTTGTCGGTGATCCAGCCGCCGAGCATCGGCCCCATCACCGGAGCGACCAGCGTGGTCATCGACCACATCGCCATCGCCAGGCCCGCCTTAGCGCGCGGATAGCTCGACAGCAGCAGCGTCTGCGACAACGGGATCATCGGCCCGGCCACGAAGCCCTGCAGCGCGCGGAAGGCGATCAGCGTCGTCATGTTCGGCGCCAGGCCGCAGAGCCACGAGCTGATGATGAACAGCAGCACGCTCGTCATGAACAGCCGCACCTGTCCGAAGCGCTGCGTGAGCCAGCCCGTGAGCGGCACCGCGATGGCGTTGGCCACCGCGAAGCTGGTGATGACCCAGGTGCCCTGCGTCGAGCTGACGCCGAGGTCGCCGGCGATCGCCGGCAGCGACACGTTCGCGATCGAGGTGTCGAGCACGTTCATGAAGGTCGCGGCCGAGAGCGCGATCGTGCCCCACACGCGGGCGGAGCCCTCGAGCGGCGGCAGCGGCTGGGAAGCGGTGGCGTTCGACATCGCGCGCGCTCGCCCGATCAGCCGGGATGCGCTGGCGAAGGCGTCGGCGTCGCGGACGGCGCGGGGCGGGCCGCCGGCGCCTGGCGCGGCGCATCGCGGCCGAGGTTGGCGGCGATGATGCGTTCGACCTCTGCATCGGCGCCGCCGTCGAGCTTGCTGTAGACCTGCGTCTGGATCAGCGCACTGCCGCGTGGCGCGTCGGCCAGCGCCTTGCCGTCCTTCTTCGAGATGTCGATCTCTGCGTCCATCGACAGGCCTACGCGCAGCGGGTTGGCCTTGAGCTGCTCGGGGTCGAGCGCGATGCGCACCGGCACCCGCTGCACCACCTTGATCCAGTTGCCGGTGGCGTTCTGCGCCGGCAGCAGCGCGAAGGCCGAGCCGGTGCCGACGCCGAGGCCGGCGACCCGGCCGTCGTACGCGACCTTCTTGCCGTACAGGTCGGCCGTGAGTTTCACGGGCTGGTCGATACGGATATTGCGCAACTGCACTTCCTTGAAATTGGCATCGACCCACAGCTGGTTCAGCGGCACGATCGACATCATCGGCGTGCCGGCGGCCACGCGTTGGCCGAGTTGCACCGTGCGCTTGGCCACGTAGCCCTCGACCGGTGCCGGCATCGCGACGCGCTGGGTGGCGAGATAGGCCTCGCGCACCTTGGCCGCAGCCGCGAGCACGCTCGGATGCCGCTCGACGGAGGTGCCCTCGGTCAGCGACTGGTTGCTGGTCAGCTGTTCGCGCGCGGAGAGCACGCCGGCCTGCGCCGCCGCCAGCTGGCTCTTGGCATTGGCCAGTGCGGTCTCGGAATGGTTCAGCTCTTCCTTCGACACCGCGCCGTTGCCCGACAGGGCCTGGCGGCGCTTGAGGTCGTCCTGCGCCCGCGCGATGTCGCTCTGCGCGCGCACGATGTCGGCCTGCCGCAGCGTCACTTGCGCCGCCAGCGAGCCGTTGTTGGCATACAGGGTGCGTGCCAGGCGCACCGCCTGCGCCAGCGCGGCCTCGGCCTGCTCGAGCGCCACCCGGGCATCGGAGGGATCGAGCTGGACCAGCGGCTGGCCGGCTTTCACCAGATCGGTGTCGTCGGCCATGATCGCCATCACGGTGCCGCCGATCTGCGGCGTGATCTGGATGACGTTGCCCTGCACGTAGGCGTTGTCCGTCGTTTCATAGTGGCTCGCGACCAGCCATTCGTAGACCCCCCAGCCGGCGCCGGCCAGCACCACCACCGAGGCGAGCGCGGTCAACGCACGGCGGCGCTTGTTGTTGGCGGCGGGCGCCTGGGCGATGGGCTCGATCGGCGCAGCGGATGGGGCGTTGTTGCTGTTGTCCATGACGGTGTCTTTCGGATTCGAAGCAGTGTTCGGGAGTGTTCAGGGATGCGCGGCCGCAGGCGCGGCGGCGGTCCGGGTGGCGTCCGAGGGCTGCCAGCCGCCACCCAGCGCGCGCGCCAGGCCGACCTGGCTTTCAAGTGCCCGCGCCGCGAGGTCGACACCGTCGCGGCGCTGCGCCAGCACGGTGATCTCGGCCGTCAGGACGTCCAGGTAGTTGCCGAGCCCCGCGCTGTAGCGCTGCAGGCCGATGTCGTAGGCGGCCTCGGCGGCGTCCTGCGCCTCGCGCTGCTGGATCTGCTGGCGCGCCACCGACTGCACGCTCGTGACCTGGTCGGCGACGTCGCGCACCGCGTCGAAGACGGTGGCGTTGTAGCTGTCGATCGCGGCGTCCAGATCGGCCGACCTGCCGCGCAGGTTGGCGCGCAGGCGGCCGCCCTCGAAGATCGGCAGGCGGATCGCGGGGCCGACGCCCCACTGCTGGCTGTCCGACTTCAGCAGGTTGCCGAAGCCGATGCTCGAGAAGCCGGCGAAGGCCACCAGGTTGACGTTGGGATAGAACTGCGTCTTCGCATTCGCGACGTCGCTGCTCGCGGCCTCGACGCGCCAGCGCGCGGCGGCGATGTCGGCGCGCCGGCCCAGCAGATCGGCCGGAATGGTCTGCTGCAGGGCCATGCCCTTGAAGTTGCCCAGCCTCGGCGGCGCCAGCGCCTGGGTCGCGCCGGGCCTCGCCACCAGGGCGTCGAGCGCGTGACGCGAGATCGCGATCTGCTCGTCCAGCGCCTCGATCTGCTGGCGGGCCTCGGGCACGCTGCTTTCGCTCTGCTTCAGCTGCAGGCGCGTGTCCAGGCCGGCGGACACGCGGTCGCGCACCAGCTTGAGCAGTTCTTCGCGCTGTGCCAGCGCGCGCTGGGCCACCACCAGCCGGTCGTTCAGCCGTGCCCACTGGACGTAGCCGCGCGCCACGTTGCTCGCCAGCAGGATGCGCGCGGCATCGGCCTCGGCCGCGGCCGCATTGGCCGTGCCCAGCGCGGCGTCGAGCGCCGTGCGGTTCTTGCCGAAGAAGTCGAGTTCCCAGCTGGCGCCGATCTGCAGCGTGCCGGTTTCCTGGACGGAGCCGCCGAGCGGCCGCGGATAGATGGAGTTGGCGCTGAACTTCTGCCGCGTCAGGTCGAGGGCGCCGTGGATCTGGGGCATGTCGGCCGCTTCGGCCGTCATCACGGACGCCTGGGCGCGCGCGAGCCGGGCAAGGGCGATCTGCAGATTGGGGTTGCCTTCGGTGGCCTGGTCGACCAGCGCGTTGAGCTGCGGATCGCCGAAGGCCAGCCACCATTGGCTGTCGAGCGTCGGTGCGGCCGGGGCGGCGGGTGCGGCGGCCAGGCCAAGGCTCTCCGCGGTCTGCAGCTTCGGGTTCGAGGCGATCGCGCCCATGTCGGCGCAACCCGCGATGGCCAGCGCCAGCACGGCCGCGGCGACCGCACTCGCACGCCGCAAGGTCGGCTCAGGAAGAGGTCGAGTCATCATTTTCTCCACGGGCCGACAAGGCCTGTGCGTTGTCCAGGATGCGGCGCAGGTAGCTCTTGAGCTGCTCCCACTCCTCGTTGGTGAATCCGGCCAGGTGTTCGTTCTGCACCCGGCTGAGAATTTGCGGCACCTCGCGGGCCGCCGCGCGGCCCTCGTCGGTCAACTCGATGTGCACCACGCGCCGGTCGGCCACCGAGCGAACGCGCCGGCAGAGGCCCTTGGCCTCGAGGCGATCGAGCAGGCGCGTCATGGCGCCGGTATCGAGCAGGCACTCGCGCGCCAGCTCGGCCACCGTGGTGACCTTGCCCGTGTGCAGCTTGTGCAACGGCACCCACTGCGGATAGGTCGGGCTGCCGGGCTCGCACATGTGCGATTCGACCGATTGGGAGACCGCACTCAGGATGCGACGCATCATGTAGCCGATGCTCTCCTCCGCACGGTAGTTCTCGGGCTTGTAGAAAGCCTCGACCGCCGGCGGTTTGCCGGGCGAAGGTGCCGCGGAGCGGTCCTCAGGGGTCTTGGATTCGGACATACCCGCATATTATTTGCCTCGGCAATTACTGTCAAGGCGACCTTTGGTGAGGCAAGCGTTTCGCTAGAATCGCTCGGATATGGCTTCCCCCTCTCCCTCACTCGCCAAAGGCTCGCCGAAGTCCCTGTCGGGCCTGGCGCCCTTTCTGCGCCCCTACCGCACGCAAATCGTCCTCGCGGGTGTGTTCCTGGTGCTGGCGGCGGCGACCACCCTGGTATTCCCGATCGCCCTGCGCAGCCTCATCGATGGCGGCCTGGTCTCGACCGACAAGGGGGCGCAGACGATGGCGCTGCGCGAGCATTTCGTCGCCCTGTTCGCCGTCGCCGTGGCGCTCGGGCTGTTCTCGGCAGCGCGCTTCTACACGGTGAGCTGGCTGGGCGAGCGCGTGACGGCGGATCTGCGCAATGCCGTCTACGCCCATGTGCTGCGGCAAAGCCCGGTGTTCTTCGAGACCACCCAGACCGGCGAGGTGCTGTCGCGCCTGACCGCCGACACCACGCTGGTGCAGACCGTGGTCGGCTCCTCGCTCAGCATGGGGCTTCGCAATGCGGTGATGGGCGTCGGCGCCCTGGCCATCCTGGTCTGGACCAATCCCTACGTGATGGTGCAGGTATTCGGCATCCTGGTGCTGGTCGTGCTGCCCAGCATGTGGTTCGGCCGCCGCGTGCGCAAGCTGTCGCGCGCCAGCCAGGACCGGGTGGCCGACTCCAGCGCGATCGCGGCCGAGGTGCTCAACGCGATTCCCGTGGTCCAGAGCTACACCGCCGAAGCGCGCGAGGCGGCGCGCTTCGATGCCTCGACCGACAGCGCCTTCCGCACGGCGGTGCGCCGCACGCGTGCGCGCTCGGTGCTGGTGGCATTCATCATCATCGCCACCTCGGCGGCGCTGCTCTGGGGCCTGTACCAGGGCACGCAAGCGGTGCTGCGCGGCGACATCACGGCCGGCCATCTCGGGCAGACCGTGGTCTACGTGATCATCCTCGCGAGCGCCGCGGCCGTGCTCGGCGAGGTCTACGGCGACCTGTTGCGCGCCGCCGGCGCCACCGAGCGCCTGATGGAACTGCTTCATGCCAGGCCAGTGATCCTGTCGCCGGAGCAGCCGACCCAGGCACCGGTGCCCGAGGCCGGCAGCGCCCTGAGCCTGGAGGGCGTGGGCTTCCACTATCCCTCGCGGCCCGGCACCCCTGCCCTGCGCGATTTCACGCTCCAGGTGGCGCCCGGCGAGACCGTGGCGCTGGTGGGATCGAGCGGGGCCGGCAAGAGCACCGTGTTCCAGTTGCTGCTGCGCTACTACGACCCGCAGTCCGGCCGCATCACGCTCGACGGCACGCCGCTGGCGGCGCTGTCGCTCGATCAATTGCGCAAGCGCATCGGCCTGGTGCCGCAGGATGCGGTGATCTTCTCGGCCAGCGCGCTCGAGAACATCCGCTACGGCCGGCCCGACGCCAGCGTCGAGGAAGTCCACGCGGCCGCCCGCGCCGCCTTCGCGGACGGCTTCCTGCGGGCCCTGCCCGAGGGCTACGACACCTTCCTGGGCGAGCGCGGCGTACGCCTGTCGGGCGGCCAGCGCCAGCGCATCGCGATCGCCCGCGCGATGCTCAAGAACCCGCCGCTGCTGCTGCTCGACGAAGCCACCAGCGCGCTGGACGCCGAGAGCGAGCGCATGGTGCAGGCGGCCCTCGAATCCGCCATGTCGGGCCGCACCACGCTGGTCATCGCCCACCGGCTCGCCACGGTGCAGAAGGCCGACCGCATCGTGGTGCTGGACCACGGCGGCATCGTCGAACAGGGGACGCATGCGGCGCTGGTGGCGCAGAACGGCGTCTACGCCCGGCTGGCCGCCCTCCAATTCAATACTTGACGCTCGCCCCCAGGTTGCCCGCACTTCGTGTCGGGCGCCCACCCCCTACCGGGGGCGCAGTCAGCGGCCCGGCGAAGCCGGTTCCGCGACTGCCCACGAACCGGCGCGCTGCGCGCAGCCGAAAACAAGAACAGCACCAGTATTCACCGGCCGGCGCAGCCAGGCCCGTTGGTGAAACACCGCGGAACCGGCTTCGCCGGGCCGCTGGTGTTGCCCCCGGCAGGGGGTGGGGGCCCGGACACGAAGTGCCGGGCAACCTGGGGGCGAGCGCTACTGCAACGTTTCTTTGAGGGCTGCCGGGAGGGGCAGCGTGAAGACGGGGATGCCTTCTTCGGCCAGCGAGCGGGCCTGTTCGGGCGTCGCCTGGCCGCGGATGCCGCGCTCCTCGGCTTCGCCGTAGTGCATCTTTCGGGCTTCGTCGACGAAGCGCTCACCGACGTCCTCGGTCTGGGCGATCACCTCGCGCACCGCGCGCAACCAGCGCGCCTCGGGTGAATCGACGGCCGGCGCCCTGGCCGGCGGCGCTTCGACCGGCGGCTTGGCATTGCCGAGGTTCAGCCGCGGCGCGGCCAGCAGCTTGGTGATGGCCGTGTCGCCGCACATCGGGCACTCCACCAGGCCACCGGCGAGTTGGGTGTCGAATGCATCCTGCGATGCAAACCACCCCTCGAAGCCGTGGCCGTGGGCGCACTGGAGGTTGAGGACCTTCATGGGCCGATTATCGGCCGGCGGGCAAAGATGTGTCGTGCCAGTCGAGCACCCATTCGCCCGACAGGACGTTCTGGAGCCAGAGCGTGCAGGTCAGCGTCTTGGCGTCCGACACCGTGCCGTCGCGGCACCAGCCCATCAGCTCCTCGGGCGTGGCACTGATCACGTCGAGGAACTCGCCGTGGTCGAGCTGACGGTCCCCCAGCGTCAGGCCACGCGCAAAGTAGATGTGGATGATCTCGGTCGAGTACGCCACGGCGAGATGCATGGCACCGGCGCGGGCCCACTCGCGCGCGGTGTAGCCGGTTTCCTCGAGCAGCTCGCGCTGGCCGCAGACCAGCGGTTCTTCGCCCGCATCGAGCTTTCCGGCTGGGAATTCGGTCATCACGTGGGCGACCGGATAGCGGTACTGGCGCTCGAGCACGACGCGGCCGTCGTCGAGCAGCGGCACCACCACCACCGCGCCCGGATGCACCACGTACTCGCGCGTCGCGGAGTGGCCGTCGGGCAGGCGCACCGTATCGCGCTTGGCGTGCAGGAAGTTGCCCTTGAACAGCAGTTCGCTCGCGGTGAGCTCTTCCCTCAGGTGCTTGTCGGTCATGTCAGTGTGCGTGGGGACGATGCATCCCGCCGTGTCGGTGCTTCAGGAGATAGCGCCAGGTGAACCCGGGAAAGGCCAGCACGATGAACAGCGCCCCCGTGACGGCATAGAACTCCCAGCCCTGCGACGCTATCTGGCCGACCCGGCGCTCGAACAGCAGGCCGATGCCGCCGGCCGCGACATAGAGCAGCACCAATTCGGCCAGCCGGACGGCGAGCGACTTGGCACGGGCCGGGAGCGGCACCAGCCCGAACAGGCGCTCGTTGAGGAAGGGCAAGTTGGCCGCCAGCAGCGCCACCCCCAGCACCATCCAGACCGACGCGCTTTGTGACACCGTCGCGCTCAGGTGGCCAAGGTGGCCACGATCGCTTTCGCACACAGCGTCATGAGACCACCGGGCAGGATGCCGAGCACCAGGATCAGGGCGCCGTTGAGCGTCAGCACGGTGCGCACGTCGGCCGGCGCCGAGACCGTGCTGGCCGTGACCGGCGCATCGAAGTACATCACCTTGACCACGCGCAGGTAGTAGAAGGCGCCGATCAGCGACATCATGACCGCGAACACGGCCAGACCGATATACAGGGCCTGACCCGAGGCGATCAACGCCTGCAGCACGGCCAGCTTGGCGTAGAAGCCGACCAGCGGAGGAATGCCGGCCAGCGAGAACATCGCGATCGCCATCACGCCGGCATAGAGCGGGCTGCGCTGGTTGAGACCGGCGAGATCGGTGATTTCCTCGCTCTCGAAACCCTCGCGCGCCAGCAGCAGGATGATGCCGAAAGCCGCCAGCGTGGTCAGCACGTAGGTCACGATGTAGAACATCGAGGCGCTGTAGGCGAACTGGGCGTTGTAGGTGTTCCCGTTGACCACGCCCGCCACCAGGCCCAGCAGCATGAAGCCCATCTGCGCGATGGTCGAGTAGGCCAGCATGCGCTTGAGGTTGGTCTGCGCGATGGCGGCCAGGTTGCCGACCAGCAGCGAGGCGATGGCCAGCAGTGCGAGCATCTGCTGCCAGTCGATCGCCAGCGGCAGCAGCCCCTCCACCAGCAGGCGGATGATGATCGCGAAGGCCGCCAGCTCCGGCGCCGCGCCGATCATCAGCGTGACCGCGGTCGGCGCACCCTGGTAGACGTCGGGCACCCACATGTGGAACGGCGCGGCACCGACCTTGAACGCCAGGCCGGCGACGATGAAGACCAGACCGAACACCAGCACCTGGTGGTTCACGTTGCGGCTGGCGATGGCCTTGAACACCTCGTTGATGTCGAGCGAGCCGGTGGCGCCGTACATCATCGACAGGCCGTAGAGCAGGAAGCCGCTGGCCATGGCGCCGAGCACGAAGTACTTCATGGCCGCTTCGCTCGCCACCGCGTTGTCGCGGCGCAGGGCCACCAGCGCATAGCTCGAGAGCGTCAGCAGTTCGAGGCCCAGGTAGATCAGCAGGAAGTTGCTGCCCGACATCATCACGAACATGCCCAGCAGCGCGAACAGGCTGAGCGTGAACAGTTCGCCGCCGCGCAGCATGCCGCGGTCGGCGGCATAGGGCCGGCCGTAGACCAGCGTCACCATCAGGGCCAGGGTCGCGAAGCACTTGAGCCAGCTGCCCATCGGATCGCTGACGACCATGCCGCCGAAACCGTAGATCGTCTTGCCCTCGGCGGCGTTGAAGCCGGTCAGCACCGCGACGATCGCGAGCGTGAGCAGGGTCAGCACATAGGTGCCGGTACGGCGCGCGCTGGTCGCGGACAGATCGACCAGCGCGATGATGCAGGCCATGATCAGCAGCACCGCCTCGGGGTAGATCGTCATCCAGCTGAGTTTGTCAATCATCTTGTTCTCTTACGGCAGCTTGGAGACGGACACGTGCTGCAGCAGCCCATCCACGGAGGCATTCATCACATCGGTGAAAGGTTTGGGATAGAGGCCCATCCACAGCACCGCGATCGCGAGCAGCGACAGCATGAGGAATTCGCGCGCATTGATGTCGCCGAGTTCCTTCACGTGGTCGTTGCCGACCGGGCCCAGGTAGACCCGCTTGTACATCCACAGCGTGTAGGCGGCGCCGAAGATCAGCGCGGTGGCGGCCCCCAGGCCGAGCCAGAAGTTGGCCTTGACCGCGCCGAGGATCACCATCCACTCGCCGACGAAACCGGCGGTGGCCGGCAGGCCGCAGTTGGCCATCGCGAACAGCAGCGCGAAGGCGGCGAACTTGGGCATGGTGTTGACCACGCCGCCGTAGTCGGCGATCTGGCGCGAATGCACGCGGTCGTAGAGCACGCCGATGCACAGGAACATCGCGCCCGAGACGAAGCCGTGGGCGATCATCTGAACGATGCCGCCGGCGACGCCGAGTTCGTTGAAGATGAAGAAGCCGAGCGTCACGAAGCCCATGTGGGCCACCGACGAATAGGCCACCAGCTTCTTCATGTCCTGCTGCACCAGCGCGACCAGGCCGACGTAGATCACCGCGATCAGCGACAGCGCGATCATGAGCCAGGCCCATTCGTGCGAGGCATCGGGCGCGATCGGCATCGAGAACCGCAGGAAGCCGTAGGCGCCGAGCTTCAGCATGATCGCCGCCAGCACCGCGGAGCCGCCCGTGGGCGCCTCGACGTGCACGTCGGGCAGCCACGTGTGGACCGGCCACATCGGCACCTTGACCGCGAAGGACGCGAAGAAGGCGAAGAACAGCAGGGTCTGCGCGGTGCCCGACAGCGGCAGCTTGTGCCAGCTCAGGATGTCGAAGCTGCCGCCCGACTGGTTGTACAGGTAGATCAGCGCGACCAGCATCAACAGCGAGCCGAGCAGCGTGTAGATGAAGAACTTGAAGGCCGCGTAGATCTTGTTCGGACCGCCCCAGATCCCGATGATCAGGTACATCGGGATCAGCGTGGCTTCGAAGAAGACGTAGAACAGCAGGCCGTCAAGCGCCGAGAAGCTGCCGATCATGAGCCCCGAGAGGATCAGGAAGGCGCCCATGTACTGGTTCACGCGCTCGGTGATGACTTCCCAGGCCGAGATCACCACGATCACGGTGATGAAGGCGGTCAGCAGCACCAGCCAGAACGAGATGCCGTCCAGGCCGATGTGGTAGTTGATGTTGAAGCGATCGATCCAGCGCTCCTTCTCGACGAACTGCATCGCGGCAGTTCCGTTCTGGAAACGCGACCAGAGCGGCAAGGTGACCAGGAAGCTCGCGACCGAACCGACGAGCGCAACCCAGCGCACGCCCCTCGCGTGTTCGTCCCGACCGAAGGCCAACAGCACGACGCCGAAGGCGATCGGCATCCAGATGGCAAGGCTCAACAAACCCATTTTTGTTTTTCTCCAGAGAGCCGCTTACCGCTTGAACCAGACGAAGTACGACATCAGAACGAAGATGCCGAGCAGCATCGAGAAGGCGTAGTGATAGATATAGCCCGACTGCAGCCAGCGCACTGCGCCCGCGACGCGGCCGACCAGCTTCCAGGAGCCGTTGACGATGGCACCGTCGATGATCCCCTGGTCGCCGCCCTTCCAGAGGCCGGTGCCCAGCGCGCGGGTGGCGCGGGCGATGACGTTCTCGTTGAACCAGTCCATGTAGTACTTGTTCTCGAGCAGGGTGTAGATCGGGCCGAAGGCGCGCTTGATCGCGGCCGGCACGGCCGGGTTGACCAGGTACAGGTACCAGGCCACCACCACGCCGCCGAGCGCGAGCCAGAACGGCGCCGCGGTCAGGCCGTGGATGGCCATCGCGAACGGGCCGTGGAAGGCCTCGGCCAGTTCCTTCATGGCGTGGTGATCTTCGCCGACGAAGATCGCGCCCTTGAAGAACTCGCCGAAGAGCATCGGCTGGATCGTCATGAAGCCGATCACGACCGACGGGATCGCCAGCGCCACCAGCGGCACCCAGACCACCCAGGGGGACTCGTGCGGCTCGTGGTGGTTATCGTGGCCGTGACCGTGGTCGTCGTGGTGCGCGTCCGGGTTCTGGTCGAAGCGCTCCTTGCCGTGGAACACCAGGAAATACATGCGGAACGAATACAGGGCGGTGACGAACACGCTCGCCAGCACTGCGAAGTAGGCGAAGCCCGAGCCCCAGAGGTGACTCTCGCGCACCGCTTCGATGATGCTGTCCTTGGAATAGAAGCCCGAGAAGAACGGCGTGCCGATGAGCGCCAGCGAACCCACCAGCGAGGTGATCCAGGTGATCGGCATGTACTTGCGCACGTTGCCCATCCAGCGCATGTCCTGGTTGTGGTGCAAGCCGATGATCACGGAGCCGGCGCCGAGGAACAGCAGCGCCTTGAAGAAGGCGTGGGTCATCAGGTGGAACACGGCGACCGAATAGGCCGAGGCGCCGAGCGCCACCGTCATGTAGCCGAGCTGGGACAGGGTGGAATAGGCCACCACGCGCTTGATGTCGTTCTGGACGACGCCCAGGAAGCCCATGAACAGCGCGGTGATGCCGCCGATCACGAGGATGAAGCTCAGCGCGGTGTCGCTCAGCTCGAACAGCGGCGACATGCGCGCCACCATGAAGATGCCGGCCGTGACCATGGTCGCGGCGTGGATCAGCGCCGAGATCGGGGTCGGGCCTTCCATCGAGTCGGGCAGCCAGACGTGCAGCGGGAACTGCGCGCTCTTGCCCATCGCGCCGATGAACAGGCAGATGCAGATCACGGTGATCAGCAGCCACTCGGTGCCCGGGAAGGTGATCTTGGCCAGCGCGTCGGCCTTGGCGAAGGCTTCGCCGTAGTTCAGCGTGCCGGCGTAGGCGGCGATCAGGCCGATGCCGAGGATGAAGCCGAAGTCGCCCACGCGGTTGACCACGAAGGCCTTCAGGTTGGCGAAGATCGCGGTCGGCCGGTTGTACCAGAAGCCGATCAGCAGATAGGACACCAGGCCCACCGCCTCCCAGCCGAAGAACAGCTGGAGCATGTTGTTGCTCATCACGAGCATCAGCATCGAGAAGGTGAAGAGCGAGATGTAGGCGAAGAAACGGTTGTAGCCGTCGTCTTCCTGCATGTAGCCGATGGTGTAGACGTGCACCATCAGCGACACGAAGGTCACGACGCACATCATCATCGCGGTCAGGCCGTCGACCAGGAAGCCGATCTCCATCTTCAGGCCGCCGACGGTCATCCATTCATAGATGGTGGCGTTGAAGCGCGCGCCGTCGTTCACGACGCTGTTGAGCGTCATGGCGGAGATGATGAAGGACACCAGCACGCCGAGGATGGTCAGCGAGTGGGTGACGCGGCGGCCGATGTGGTTGCCGCCGAACTTCGTGCCGAACAGGCCGGCGACGACGGCGCCGACCAGCGGCGCGAGCGGGACGGCCAGGAGGGTGGATGCGGAAAGAGTAGCGCTCATGAGTAAACCTTCTTCAGCCCTTCAGCGCATTCAGTTCGTCGACGTTGATGTTCGACTTGTTGCGGAACAGCAGCACCAGCAGCGCCAGCCCGATGGCCGACTCGGCCGCCGCGACCGTCAGGATGAAGAAGACGAAGACCTGTCCGTGCATGTCGCCGAGGAAGTACGAGAAGGCGACGAAGTTCATGTTGACCGCGAGCAGCATCAGCTCCACGCACATGAGCAGCACGATCAGGTTCTTGCGGTTCAGGAAGATGCCGATGACAGACAGCGCGAAGAGCATCGCGCCGAGCGAAAGGAAGTGTCCGAGCGTGAGCGTCATGCCTTGGTCTCCGCAGCAGCCGCGGGTTGCTCCGCGACCGGTTCAGCCTGGCGCGTGACGGGCACCTGGACGATGCGCACGCGGTCGCGCGCCTTCACGCGGACCTGGTCGGCCGGATTCACATACTTGCTGTCCTTGCGCCTGCGCAGCGTCAGCGCGATGGCGGCGACGATCGCGACCAGCAGGATCACCGCGGCAATCTCCAGCGGATAGAGGTATTGGGAATAGAGCAGCTTGCCGAGCTCGAGCGTGTTCGAGGTCTCCGGCCCCTGGATCGCCGACAGCGTCTTCGGCGAGGTCAGGCGGAAACCGCCCATCAGCACCGCGGCCATCTCGAGCGCGATCAGCGCGCCGACGCCGGCGGCCAGCGGGAAGTGCTTCCAGAAGCCCTCGCGCAGGCCCTCGACATTGATGTCGAGCATCATGACCACGAACAGGAACAGCACCATCACCGCCCCCACGTAGACGAGCACCAGCGTGATGGCCAGGAACTCGGCGCGCAGCAGGAGCCAGATGGCCGATGCCTGGAAGAACGCCAGCACCAGGTAGAGCGCCGCATACACGGGGTTGCGCGCGGTGATGACGCGGAAAGCTGCGAACAGCAGTACCGCGGCAAACAGATAGAACAGACCGGTCTTGACGTCCATGGGTCGGATTCGTTTTCTTCGAGGTTCGGGCCAACCGCCTCAGCGGTACTTGGCGTCCGCCGCCTTGTTGGCGGCGATTTCTTTTTCGTAGCGGTCGCCGACGGCGAGCAGCATGTCCTTGGTGAAGTACAGGTCGCCCCGCTTTTCGCCGTGGTATTCGAAGATGTGGGTCTCGACGATCGAGTCGACCGGGCAGCTCTCTTCGCAGAAGCCGCAGAAGATGCACTTGGTCAGGTCGATGTCGTAGCGCGTGGTGCGGCGCGAGCCGTCGTCACGCACCTCGGATTCGATCGTGATCGCGAGCGCCGGGCAGACAGCCTCGCAGAGCTTGCAGGCGATGCAGCGCTCTTCGCCGTTCTCATAGCGGCGCAGCGCATGCAGGCCGCGGAAGCGCGGCGACAGCGGCGTCTTCTCTTCCGGGAACTGCACGGTGATCTTGCGGCTGAAGGCGTACTTGCCGGTCAGCGCCAGGCCCTTGAACAGCTCGACCAGCATGAAGCTGGACAGGAAGTCCTTGAGCGAGAAAGGCGCGGACGCGGTCGTCGAGGAGCGCGCAAGCGCGCTGGCGGAGGGCGCAGTCATGGCAGTTCCTGTTATTTCCAGATGTTGAAGGGGGTCTGCATCCAGGCGCCCACCACCACCAGCCACACCAGCGTGACCGGAATGAAGATCTTCCAGCCCAGCCGCATGATCTGGTCATAGCGAAAGCGCGGGAAGGTCGAGCGGACCCAGAGGAACATCGTGACCACGCAGAAGGTCTTGAGGCCGAGCCAGATCCAGCCCGGGATGAAGGCCAGGAAGTCGAACGGGGGCAGCCAGCCGCCGAGGAACAGCACCGCGCACAGGATCGAGACCAGCCACATGTTGGCGTACTCGGCCAGGAAGAACATCGCGAAGCTCATGCCCGAGTACTCGATCATGTGGCCGGCGACGATCTCCGATTCGCCTTCGACGACGTCGAAGGGGTGGCGGTTGGTTTCGGCCAGGCCGGAGATGAAGTAGACGACGAAGATCGGCAGCAGCGAGAGCCAGTTCCACGACAGGAAGCCGACGCCCATCGAGGCGAAGTGGCCCCTGCCCTGCCCCATCACGATGTCCGTCATGTTGAGGCTGGCCGAGACCATCAGCACCACGACGAAGCAGAAGCCCATCGCGATTTCGTAGCTGACCATCTGCGCCGAGGCGCGCAGCGCGCCGAGGAAGGCGTACTTCGAATTCGAGGCCCAGCCGGCGATGATCACGCCGTAGACCTCCAGCGAGGTGATGGCCATCACGAACAGCAGGCCGGCGTTGATGTTGGCCAGCGCGACCTCGGGACCGAAGGGAATGACCGCCCAGGCGGCCAGCGCCGGCATGATGGTCATGATCGGCCCCAGCAGGAACAAGCCCTTGTTGGCGACCGTCGGCAGGATGATTTCCTTGGTCAGCAGCTTGAGCGCGTCGGCGATCGGCTGCAGCAGGCCCAGCGGGCCGACGCGGTTGGGGCCGATGCGGATCTGCGTGAAGCCGATGGCCTTGCGCTCCCACAGCGTGAGGTAGGCGACCGCGCCCATCAGCGGGATCACGACGACGATGATCTTGATCAGGGTCCAGATCACCGGCCAGAGGACGCCTGTCCACCAGCCGGCAGACACCAGGCCGAGGCCGAAGCCGTGCAGTGCGTCGATCATGCCGACACCTCCTGTGCGGCCGCTGCCTGGCGGGCATCGGCGGTGAGCTGCAGCGACGGTGCGCGGCGCACGATCGAGTCGAGCTGGTAGATGCCAGCGACCACCGGTGCCGGCTGCGCCGCGTCGCTGGTGTCGATCGCTGCGCGGGTGGTGTTGGCCAGCTTGTCGGCTGCCACCTGGGCGGGCGAACCGAGGTCGGCCAGCACGTCGCCGGTCGACTCGAAAGCGAAGCCCGGCAGGCCCAGCAGGTTGGCCAGCACGCGCAGCACCTTCCAGGCCGGTCGCGCCTCGCCCTGCGGCTTGACGACCGCATGGAAGCTCTGGACACGGCCTTCGGCGTTGACGAAGGTGCCGGGCGTTTCGGTGAACGGGGCGATCGGCAGCAGCACATCGCTGATTTCGAGGTTCGCCTTGAACGGGCTCAGCGTGACAACCATCTGCGCACGCGCGAGGCCGTCGAGCGCGGACTCGCCAGCGGCCGAGTCGAACGCCGGCTCGGTGTTGAGCAACAGCGCAGCCTTGAGGCCGCCCGCGAGCATCTGGCCCGCGTTCAACCCGCCCTGCCTGGGCAGTGCGCCGACCAGCTGCGCGCCCACCGTGTTGGCGGCTTCGGTCAGGTAGCCGACGCTGGCGCCGGTCTGGGCGCCGATCCAGTTGGCCAGCGCCAGCAGGCTGCCGGCACGCGGATGGTGAGCCGCGGCATTGCCGAGCAGGATCGCCTTGCGCTCGCCGCCGAGCAGCGAGGCGGCCAGGGCCTTCGCGGCGTCGCCGGCGGCGCCGTTGCGCGCCACCGGTGCGGTGGCGCCGGTGGTCTCGGCGATCGCGCCGGCGAGTTCGGCCAGGGCGTCGACCCACTGGTCGGCCGGCACGCGCACCGCCTGGGCGAGCGGGATGGCCCAGGCGTCGGCGTCGGCCAGCAGTTCAGGCGAGGTGATGGCGCTCAATGCGCCGCCCTTGCGCACCGACTGGCGGATGCGCTGCGCGAACAGCGGATGGTCCTTGCGCAGGTTCGAACCGACCACCAGCACGCGCTGGAGCTGCGACAGCGAGGCGATCGAAGTGCCGAGCCAGCGGATGCCTTCGGCCGCGCCGAACTCGGCGTTGCGCAGGCGGTAGTCGATGTTGCCGCTGCCAAGGCCGTGCGTCAGCAGCTTGGCCAGGTGAAGCTCTTCGAGCGTGCTGTGCGGGCTGGCCAGCGTGCCGATGCTCTGGGCACCGTGGTCGGCCTTGATCTGCTTCAGGCCGTTGGCGACGTATTCGAGCGCGGTCTGCCAGTCGACCTGCTGCCAATGGCCGCCCTGCTTGAGCATGGGCTGCGTCAGGCGTTCGGGGCCGTTCAGCGCCTCGTACGAGAAGCGGTCGCGGTCGGCGATCCAGCATTCGTTGACGTCTTCGTTCTCGAGCGGCACCACGCGCATCACGCGGTTGTTCTTGACCTGGACGATCAGGTTGGCGCCGGTGGAGTCGTGCGGGCTGACCGACTTGCGGCGCGACAGCTCCCAGGTGCGGGCGCTGTAGCGGAAGGGCTTGCTCGTGAGCGCGCCGACCGGGCAGATGTCGATCATGTTGCCCGACAGCTCGGAGTCGACCGAGTCGCCGAGGAAGGTCTCGATCTCGGCGTGCTCGCCGCGGTGCGACATGCCGAGCTCCATCACGCCGGCCACTTCCTGGCCGAAGCGGACGCAGCGCGTGCAATGGATGCAGCGGCTCATCTCTTCCATGCTGATCAGCGGGCCGACGTCCTTGTGGAACACCACGCGCTTTTCTTCCTCGTAGCGGGAAGACGAGGCGCCGTAGCCCACGGCCAGGTCCTGCAGTTGGCATTCGCCGCCCTGGTCGCAGATCGGGCAGTCGAGCGGGTGGTTGATCAGCAGGAACTCCATCACCGACTGCTGGGCCTTGATGGCCTTGTCGCTCTTGGTGCGGACGATCATGCCCTGCGTCACGGGCGTGGCGCAGGCCGGCATCGGCTTGGGCGCCTTTTCGACGTCGACCAGGCACATGCGGCAATTGGCCGCGATGCTGAGTTTCTTGTGATAGCAGAAGTGCGGGATGTAGGTGCCCGCCTTGTCGGCCGCATGCATGATCATGCTGCCTTCGACGATGTCGACCTTCTTGCCGTCGAGTTCGATTTCAACCATATGTTTTTCTCAGCGCCTCATCAGGCCTTGGCCGGCGTCGGCTGGACGTAGCCCGGAATCAACGCCTCGAACTCGTGGCGGAAGTGCTTGATCATGGCGCGCACCGGCATCGCGGCGGCGTCGCCCAGCGCACAGATGGTGCGGCCCTGGATGTTGTCGGCGACCGAGTTCAGCAGGTCCATGTCGGACGCCCTGCCCTTGCCGTTGTGGATGCGGTCGACCACGCGCCAGAGCCAGCCCGTGCCCTCGCGGCAGGGCGTGCACTGGCCGCAGGATTCGTGCATGTAGAAGTACGAAAGCCGCTTGAGCGACTCGACCATCGAGCGGCTGTCGTCCATCACGATGACGGCGCCCGAGCCCAGCATAGAGCCGGCCTTGGCGATGGAGTCGTAGTCCATCGTGCACTCCATCATGATCGCGGCCGGCAGCACCGGCGACGACGATCCGCCGGGGATCACCGCCTTGAGCTGGCGGCCCTTGCGCACGCCGCCCGCGAGTTCGAGCAGCTTGGAGAACGGCGTGCCCATCGGCACTTCGTAGTTGCCGGGCAGCTCGACGTCGCCGCTGACCGAATAGATCTTGGTGCCGCCGTTGTTCGGCTTGCCGCACTCGAGGTAGGCCACGCCACCGTTGTTGATGATCCACGGCACCGCCGCGAAGGTCTCGGTGTTGTTGATCGTGGTCGGCTTGCCGTAGAGGCCGAAGCTGGCCGGGAACGGCGGCTTGAAGCGCGGCTGGCCCTTCTTGCCTTCGAGCGATTCGAGCAGCGCGGTTTCCTCGCCGCAGATGTAGGCGCCGAAGCCGTGCGCGGCGTGCAGCTGGAAGTTGTAGCTGCTGCCCATGATGCCGTCGCCGAGGTAGCCGGCGGCGCGCGCCTCCTCGAGCGCTTCCTCGAAGCGGTCGTAGGACTGGAAGATCTCGCCGTGGATGTAGTTGTAGCCCACGCTGATGCCCATCGCGTAAGCCGCGATGGCCATGCCCTCGATCACGATGTGCGGGTTGAACTGCAGGATGTCGCGGTCCTTGCACGTGCCCGGCTCGCCCTCGTCCGAGTTGCAGACCAGGTACTTCTGGCCCGGAAACTGGCGCGGCATGAAGCTCCACTTGAGGCCGGTCGGGAAGCCCGCGCCGCCACGGCCGCGCAGGCCCGAGGCCTTGACTTCGGCGATCACCTGGTCGGGCGTCAGGCCCTCGCTGAGGATCTTGCGCAGCGCCTTGTAGCCGCCGCGCGCCTCGTAGTCGGCCAGGCGCCAGTTGGTGCCGTTCAGGCCGGCGTAGATCTGCGGCTCGATGTGGCGGTCGTGGAAGCAGGTCTGGACCCCGGTGGCCTGGAACTGCGAGAGCACTTGCTCGGGCGACATCATTGGGCTCCCTTCGCGGCCGCGCCGCGCAAGCCGTCGATCAGCTGGTCGAGCTTCTCGTTGCTCATGAAGCTGCACATGGTGCGGTCGTTGACCAGCAGCACGGGCGAATCGGCGCAGGCGCCCAGGCATTCGCTCTGCTGCAGCGTGAACATGCCGTCGGGCGTGGTCTCGCCCATGCGGATGCCGAGCTTCTTCTCGAGGTGGGCCAGCGCCACGGCGCCGTCGCGCAGCTGGCACGGCAGGTTGGTGCAGACGTTGAGCTTGTACGCACCCAGCGGCCGCTGGTTGTACATGTTGTAGAAGGTCGTGACCTCGTGCACCGCGATTGGCGCCATGCCGAGATAGGCCGCGATCTCGCGCTCGCGCTGCTCGCTGACGAAACCCTCGTCCTGCTGCACGATGGCCAGGCAGGCCATCACGGCCGACTGCCTGCCCGCCGGCGGATACTTGGCGACCTCGCGGGCGAACCGCTCCAGCGTGGCGGCCGACAGCGGCGCCTGGCTGCTGTGGGAAGAAGTGTCGGAATGCATGGGTTGGCTCATCGATCGATCTCGCCGAACACGATGTCCATGGTGCCGATCACGGCGACCGCATCGGCAATCATGTGTCCGCGCGCCATTTCGTCCAGGGCCGCCAGGTGCGGGAAGCCCGGTGCGCGGATCTTCAGACGGTAGGGCTTGTTGGCGCCGTCGCTCACCAGGTAGATGCCGAACTCGCCCTTCGGGTGTTCGACCGCCGCGTAGGCCTCGCCTTCGGGCACGTGGAAGCCTTCGGTGAAGAGCTTGAAATGGTGGATCAGCTCCTCCATGTTGGCCTTCATCGATTCGCGCGCCGGCGCCGCCACCTTGTGGTTGCTGGTGATGACCGGGCCCGGGTTGGCGCGCAGCCAGGCCGAGCACTGCTGGATGATCTTGTTGGCCTGGCGCATCTCCTCGACGCGAACCAGGTAGCGGTCGTAGCAGTCGCCTGTGACGCCGATGGGGACGTCGAACTCCATGCGGTCATAGACGTCGTAGGGCTGCTTCTTGCGCAGGTCCCAGGCGATGCCCGAGCCGCGCAGCATCGGGCCGGTGAAGCCGAGGTTCAGGGCGCGTTCGGGCGTGACCACGCCGATGCCGACCGTGCGCTGTTTCCAGATGCGGTTGTCGGTGAGCAGCGTCTCGTACTCGTCGACCATCTTCGGGAAGCGCTTGCAGAAGTCGTCGATGAAATCGAGCAGCGAGCCCTGGCGGTTCTCGTTGAGCCGCTCGATCGCCTTCGCGTTCTTGATCTTGCTGACCTTGTACTGCGGCATCGCGTCGGGCAGGTCGCGGTAGACGCCGCCCGGTCGGAAATAGGCCGCGTGCATGCGCGCACCCGACACCGCCTCGTACATGTCGAACAGGTCTTCACGCTCGCGGAAGCAGTAGATGAGCATGTTCATCGCACCGCAGTCGAGGCCGTGCGCGCCGAGCCACAGCAGGTGGTTCAGCAGCCGGGTGATCTCGGCGAACATGACGCGGATGTACTGCGCGCGCAGCGGCACGTCGAGACCCATGAGGCGCTCGATCGCGAGGCAGTACGCGTGCTCGTTGCTCATCATCGACACGTAGTCGAGACGGTCCATGTAGGGCAGCGACTGGATGAAGGTGCGGGACTCGGCGAGCTTCTCGGTCGCGCGGTGCAGCAGGCCGATGTGCGGGTCGGCGCGCTGGATGACTTCGCCGTCGAGTTCGAGCACGAGACGCAGCACGCCGTGTGCTGCGGGGTGTTGCGGGCCGAAGTTCAGCGTGTAGTTTTTGATCTCAGCCATCAGTGCAAGCCACCGTAGTTGTCTTCACGGATCACCCGGGGAGTGATTTCGCGCGGCTCGATCGAGACCGGCTGGTAGATCACGCGTTTCTGTTCCGGGTCGTAGCGCATCTCGACATGCCCCGACACCGGGAAGTCCTTGCGGAACGGATGGCCGATGAAGCCGTAGTCGGTCAGGATGCGGCGCAGGTCGTCATGGCCCTCGAACACGATGCCGTAGAGATCGAAGGCTTCGCGCTCGAACCAGCCGGCGCCATTCCAGACGCTGGTCAGCGAATCGACGACCGGCAGGTCCTCGTTGGGCACGAACACCTTGAGGCGCACGCGCTGATTCAGGCTGACGGACAGCAGGTGGGTGACGACGCAGAAACGCTCGCCCTGCCACTCGCCTTCGCGGTAATCGGAATAGTCCATGCCGCAGAGATCGATCAACTGCTCGAAGCGGCAGCCGGGGGCGTCGCGCAGCAGGGTCGCGGCTTCGAGGTAGTCGGCAGCAGCCACCACCACCGTCACCTCGCCCAGCGCGAGCGTGACGCTCCTGGCCTTGGGTCCAAGCGTTTCGGTGATCTGGGTCTGCAGCGCCTCGGGAGAAATGGCAAAGTCGGTCATGTCTCTCGCTCTTCAGGCGCGCGCGATCGTGTTGGTACGGCGGATCTTCTGCTGGAGCTGGATGATTCCGTACAGAAGCGCCTCGGCGGTCGGCGGGCAGCCCGGCACATAGACGTCGACCGGCACGATGCGGTCGCAGCCGCGCACGACCGAGTAGCTGTAGTGGTAGTAACCGCCGCCATTGGCGCACGACCCCATCGAGAGCACCCAGCGCGGCTCGGGCATCTGGTCGTAGACCTTGCGCAGCGCCGGCGCCATCTTGTTGCACAGCGTGCCGGCCACGATCATCAGATCGGACTGGCGCGGGCTGGGGCGGAACAGCATGCCGAAGCGGTCGATGTCGTAGCGGGCGGCGCCCGCGTGCATCATCTCCACGGCACAGCAGGCCAGACCAAAGGTCATGGGCCACAGTGATCCGGTCTTGGCCCAGTTCACCACCGAGTCGTAGGTGGTGGTGACGAAGCCTTCCTTCATGACGCCTTCAATGGCCATTTTGCGGATTCCTTGTCATTCCCAATCGAGCGCGCCCTTTTTCCACTCGTAGACGAAGCCCACGACGAGGATGGCCAGGAAGATCATCATGGCCCAGAAGCCGACGGCACCGATCTCCTTGAGCGCGATGGCCCAGGGAAAGAGAAAAGCGATTTCGAGATCGAAAAGAATGAAGAGAATCGCGACCAGGTAGTACCGGACGTCGAACTTCATGCGCGCATCTTCGAAGGCTTCGAAGCCGCATTCGTAGGGGGAATTCTTTGCTGCGTCGGGCCGATTGGGGCCGAGGATGTAACCCAGAACCTGCGGAGCGACGCCGACACCGACACCGACCAGGATGAACAGCAGGACGGGGAGGTAGGAATCGAGGTTCATCAGGGGGTTCAATCACCGCTTGACACCGGCAGGAAGTGCTTTTCCTGCCGGTGAGATTTGGTGCGGTCGGCGAGACTCGAACTCGCACAGCTTTCGCCACTACCCCCTCAAGATAGCGTGTCTACCAATTTCACCACGACCGCGGTTTTTGCTGCCCGGATGGCATGAGGAACCTTGTAAGGTTTTGGCTTTCCGGAACAGCTTTAGAGTTTACCCTGAAAAACAGCCGTTTTCACTCACGGCTGAAGAGATCTCGACTGGATTTACTTGGACGGGATCTGCCCCGCACCTGCCGCAGGCGCAGCCGGTGCCGAAGCCGCGGCGGCCGGAGCCGCCGGCGCGCTGCCGCTGGGGATCTGCGCCGCGGAATCCGAGGCCGCGGGCGCCGGTGCCGGCACGGCCGCCGGTGCGCCGATCGCCGCGCGCTCCAGCAGGCTGCCGCCGCCGGCCGGCCGTGCGTGGCCGAAATAGGCCAACAACAAGGTGCAGGCGAAGAACACCGCCGCCAGCACCGCAGTGGTACGCGACAGGAAGTTCGCGCTGCCGCTGGCGCCGAACAGGCTGCCGGCACTGCCGCTGCCGAAGGCGGCGCCCATGTCGGCGCCCTTGCCGTGCTGGATCAGGATCAGCCCGATCATCGCGAGTGCGGTGAGCATCTGCACGCCCACCAGGATATTGAGGACCACGTTCATTCGTTCTAACTCCTAAGTTCTTTCTTCGGGCACGCGCGTTTCAGCGGGCCGCTGCAATGATCTGCAGGAAATCCGGGGCCTTGAGGGAGGCGCCGCCGATCAGGCCGCCGTCGATGTCGGCTTCGGCGAGCAATTCGGCCGCATTGGCCGCGTTCATGCTGCCGCCGTAGAGGATGCGGATGCCGGCGGCGTGTTCGCTCGCCGCGTGGTGCAACTGGGCGCGCAGCACCGCATGAACGGCCTGCGCCTGCGCCGGGGTCGCGGTCTTGCCGGTGCCGATGGCCCAGACGGGCTCGTACGCGACCACGATCTCGCTGATGCAGTGGCCGTTGACGTGGATCACCGCGGCCAGCTGGCGCTTGACCACCTCCTCGGTGTGCCCTGCCTCGCGCTCTGACAGCGTTTCGCCGACGCAGACGATCGGCGTGATGCCGTTGGCCAGCGCAGCGGCGGTCTTGGCGGCGACCAGCTCGTCGGTCTCGCCGTGGAACTGGCGCCGCTCGGAGTGCCCGACGATGGCGTAGCGCACGCCGAACTCCTTCAGCATCGCAGCCGATTGCTCGCCCGTGAAGGCGCCTTGCGGCTGGGCCGAGAGATCCTGCGCGCCGAGCGCGACCGGCGAGCCGGCCACCAGCGACTGCACCTGCGCCAGGTAAGGCGCCGGCACGCAGACCGCGATCTCGCACGCCGGGGTGCCCACGCCGGCCAGCAGGGCCTTCAGCAGCGCCTCGTTGGCAGGCAGGCTGCCGTTCATCTTCCAGTTGCCTGCGATCAGCTTCTTTTGGGTCGTCATGTCTGTCTAGTTCACCAGGTCAGCACGATCTTGCCGATGTGCTGGTTCGATTCCATCAGGACGTGCGCCTGCGCAGCGCCGCTGGGCTCCCCGAGTGCGGCGAAGCGGCTGTGGATGATCGGCTTGACCGCGCCGCTTTCGAGCAGCGGCCAGACCTTCTCGCGCAGCGCCTTGGCGATCGCGCCCTTGAAGGCGATCGGCCGCGGCCGCAGCGTCGAGCCGGTCACCGTGAGCCGCCGTCGCAGCACCAGTCCGGCGTTGATCTCGGCCTTGGCGCCGCCCTGCACGGCGATGATCACCAGCCGGCCGTCCTCGGCCAGGCAGTCGATCTCGCGCGCCACGTAGGCGCCGGCGACCATGTCGAGAATCACGTCGACGCCCTTGCCGCCGGTGAGGCGCTTGGCCTCCTCGGCGAAATCGGCGTTTCTGTAGTTGATCGCATGGTCGGCGCCGAGCTTCAGGCAGGCCTCGCACTTGTCGTCGCTGCCCGCGGTCACGATCACGGTGGCGCCGAGCGCGCGGCCGAGCTGGATCGCGGTCACGCCGATGCCGCTCGAGCCGCCCTGGATCAGCAGGGTCTCGCCCTTTTGAAGCCGGCCCCGCTCGAACACATTGCTCCAGACGGTAAAGAATGTTTCAGGCAAGGTAGCGGCTTCGACGTCGCTCCAGCCCTTCGGAACCGGCAGGCATTGCACGACGGGCGCCACGCAGAGTTCGGCATAGCCGCCGCCGGCGACCAGCGCGCAGACGTGGTCGCCGAGCTTGAAGCCGGCCTCGGCCAGGGCCTTGTCGTCGCCCGCGACGATCTCGCCCGCGACTTCCAGGCCCGGCAGGTCCGAGGCACCCGGAGGCACCGGATAGTTGCCGGTGCGCTGCAGCACGTCGGGCCGGTTGACGCCGCTCGCGGCAACACGGATCAGCAGTTCGCCGGGGCCGGCGACCGGCGCCGGACGTTCCGCCACGCGCAGCACCTCGGGGGCGCCGAACGATGTGATCTCAATGGCTTTCATGGTCTCTTCCTGAATGCGGCGCGCACCGTGCGGCGCGCGCCGACCGACTCGCAATCGCGATGGCGTCGCCGCCATCGCGGCTCGTCAAGCGGAATGATCGCCGCCGCGGCCGCTTTCCTGCAGCGGCAGTTGCTCGGCCATCTGCTCGGGCTGCTGCTCGCCGCCGCGGTCGTTGCTCTCGAAGCGGGGCGCACGTTCGGCGCGCGGCGGACGATCGCCACGATCGCCACGGTCCGAACGCTCGCGGCGCTCGCCACCACGATCGCCGCGGTCGCCCCGGTCTTCACGCGGCGCACGCTCGCTGAATTCCATGCCGGCCGGACGCTCGGTCAGGGCCTTCATGGACAGCTTGACGCGGCCCTTCTCGTCGGTCTCGAGCACCTTGACCTTGACGATCTGGCCTTCGCTCAGGTAGTCGGTCACCTTCTCGACGCGCTCGTGCGCGATCTGGCTGATGTGCAGCAGGCCGTCCTTGCCGGGCAGCAGGTTGATCAGCGCGCCGAAGTCGAGGATCTTGGTGACCGGGCCTTCGTAGACCTTGCCGATTTCCACTTCCGCGGTGATCTGCTCGATGCGCCTCTTGGCCGCCTCGGCCTTTTCCGGATCGGTCGACGCGATGGTGATGGTGCCGTCTTCGTCGATGTTGATCGTCGTGCCGGTTTCTTCCTGCAGGCCGCGGATGACCGAGCCGCCCTTGCCGATCACGTCGCGGATCTTCTCGGGGTTGATCTTCAGCGTGGTCAGGCGCGGCGCGAAGCTCGAGACTTCGGCCTTGGCCTCGCCCATGGCTTCCTGCATCTTGCCGAGGATGTGCATGCGCGCTTCCTTGGCCTGGGCCAGTGCGACCTGCATGATTTCCTTGGTGATGCCCTGGATCTTGATGTCCATCTGCAGCGCCGTGATGCCGTTGGTCGTGCCGGCCACCTTGAAGTCCATGTCGCCCAGGTGATCTTCGTCGCCCAGGATGTCGGTCAGCACCGCGAAGCGGTTGTCTTCCTTGATCAGGCCCATGGCGATGCCGGCCACGTGGGCCTTCATCGGCACGCCGGCGTCCATCATCGAGAGGCAGCCGCCGCAGACCGAAGCCATCGACGAGGAGCCGTTCGACTCGGTGATTTCAGACACCACGCGGATCGTGTAGGGGAACTCTTCCTTGTTCGGCAGCACCGCGACCAGCGCGCGCTTGGCCAGGCGGCCGTGGCCGATTTCGCGGCGCTTGGTCGAACCCATGCGGCCGACTTCGCCGGTGGCGAACGGAGGCATGTTGTAGTGGAACAGGAAGCGGTCTTCGTACTCGCCCATCAGCGCGTCGATGCGCTGCGCGTCGCGCTCGGTGCCGAGCGTGGTGATGACCAGCGCCTGCGTTTCGCCGCGGGTGAACAGGGCCGAGCCGTGAGTGCGCGGCAGCACGCCGTTGCGGATCTCGATCGGGCGCACGGTGCGCGTGTCGCGGCCGTCGATGCGGGGCTCGCCGGCCAGGATCTGGCTGCGGACGATTTTCGATTCGATCGCGAACAGCAGGTCGTTGACCTTGCCGGCGTCGAAGGGTTCGCCGCTTTCCTTGAGCGACGCCATCACGCTGGCGTTGGCTTCGCGCAGGGCTTGCGTGCGGGCCTGCTTGCTGCGGATCTGGTAGACCGCGCGCAGCTTTTCTTCGGCCAGGCCCTTGACCTTGGCGACGAAGGCTTCGTCTTCGACCGGCGGCTGCCAGTCCCAGACCGGCTTGCCGGCGTCACGCACGAGTTCGTGGATCGCGTTGATCGCGATGTTGGCTTGCTCGTGGCCGAAGACCACGCCGCCGAGCATGATTTCTTCGCTCAGTTGCAGGGCTTCGGACTCGACCATCAGCACGGCGGCTTCGGTGCCGGCGACGACCAGGTCCATCTGCGAATCCTTGCGTGCCGTCTGGCCCGGGTTCAGCACGTACTGGCCGTTGATGTAGCCCACGCGGGCGGCGCCGATCGGGCCGCTGAACGGGATGCCGGAGATCGACAGCGCGGCGCTGACGCCGATCATGGCGGCGATGTCGGCGTCGACTTCGGGGTTGAGCGACAGCGTGTGGATGACCACGTGCACTTCGTTCAGGAAGCCTTCAGGGAACAGCGGACGGATCGGGCGGTCGATCAGGCGGCTGGTGAGCGTTTCATGCTCGCTGGGCTTGGCTTCGCGCTTGAAGAAGCTGCCGGGGATCTTGCCTGCGGCGTACGTTTTCTCGATGTAGTCGACGGTCAGCGGGAAGAAGTCCTGGCCGGGCTTGGCCGACTTCGAGGCCACCACGGTGGCCAGCACCACGGTGCCGTCGATGTCCACGGTCACGGCACCGCCGGCCTGGCGAGCGATCTCGCCGGTGGTCAGGACGACGGTCTTGTCGCCCCACTGGAAGGACTTGGTGACTTTGTTGAAGAGGCTCATGGTGTGCTCCTGTTTTGATAGCGGCTCGACCCGTGACGACCACAGGCCCCGCGGGGGCTGGAGCGCTTTTCAGAACACGATGCCATTCCAGGGAAGCTCGGGGAGAACCTCTCTGGAATGACACAGCTTCGCTCTGTTTTGGCGGCTCCGAAGTAAAAAACGCCTGAGCTAGCGGACTAACCCAGGCGTTTTTGCATGCGATTCGACTTACTTGCGCAGGCCCAGCTTGGCGATCAGCGCGGTGTAGCGGTCGGCGTCCTTGGACTTGAGGTAGTCCAGCAGCTTGCGGCGGCGGCTCACCATGCGAAGCAGGCCGCGGCGACCGTGGTGGTCCTTGGCGTGCGTCTTGAAGTGAGGCGTGAGCTCGTTGATGCGGGCGGTCAGCAGTGCGACTTGCACTTCAGGACTGCCGGTGTCGTTGGCGGCGCGGGCGTTGTCCTTGACGACTTCGGCCTTGATGGAGGCTGCGATCATTGTGTTTTCCTTGGTTCCGACCCGAGGTCTTCGGGATGTTTGACTTGCGGTGGGCACTGGAACTGCACCCACCGTGCGCTTGCACGATGCAAAGCTTGTGGATTATAGCTCGCCCCCAGGTTGGGCTCACTGCGTGTAGCCCGCCCACCCCCTGCCGGGGGCAACACCAGAGGCCCGGCGAAGCCGGTTCCTCGGTGTTTCACCAAGGGGCCGGGCTTCGCCGGCCAATTGCTACCGATTGTTATTGTGCGGCGAGCCAGCGCTTGAGGCGGTCGACGCCTTCGACCAGGCGGCCGGGGTCCTTGGAGGCGAAACACCAGCGCAGCCAGCCCTGGGCTTCGGGGGCGAAGGCGTTGCCGGGGGCCAGGCCCAGGCCGGCCTCGACCACCAGGCGCTTGGCGACTTCGAGGGAGTCGCCGAAGCCTTCGAGCTTGAAGAAGGCATACATGCCGCCACTCGCCGAAGCGACTTCGACGCCCGGGATGTCGGCCAGCAAGGGCACCAGCGTGTCGCGGCAGGCCTTGAGGTGGGCGACGATCTTCGGCGTGATCTCCTTGCCATGCGCCAGCGCGGCAATGCCGGCGCGCTGCGTGAACACGCTGGCGCACGAGGTGTTGAACTCGATCAGCTTGCCCATGCCGTCCATCAGGGCCGCAGGCAGCACCAGCCAGCCCAGCCGCCAGCCGGTCATCAGGAAGCTCTTGCTGAAGCTGTGGGCGACCACCAGGCGGTCGTCGGCCTTCGCCACGTCGAGGAAGCTCGGCGCGCAGCCGTTCGGCGTCGGCTCGTAGTAGAGCCGCTCGTAGACCTCGTCGGCCAGAATCCAGGTGCCGGTGGCGCGGCAGTGGTCGAGGATCGCCTGCTGCTCGGCGCGCGTCAGCGTCCAGCCGGTCGGGTTGTTGGGCGCGTTGACGATCAGCAGCTTGGTCGCCGGCGTGACCGCCGCGCGCAGCGCCTCCAGGTCGAGGGTCCACTGCCCTGCCCTCGGCACCAGCGACACGCAGCGCACGTGTGCGCCCAGGATCGCGGGCTGCGCCGTGAGGTTCGGCCACACCGGGGTGATCGCCACCACTTCGTCGCCGGCGTCGACCAGCGCCTGCACCGCCAGCATCAGCGCGCTGACCCCGCCCGAGGTGATCGCGATGCGCGAAGCCTCGATCTTCGGATGCAGGCCGCTCATGTACGCGGCGACGGCTTCGCGCAGTTCGGGCAGGCCCAGGTTGTGAGCGTAGAAGGTCTCGCCGCGCTGCAGCGAGTCGATGGCCGCGTGTCGGATCACCTCGGGCGTGACCTCGTCGCTCTCGCCGAACCAGAAGGCCAGCACGTCGCTGCGGCCGAGGCCGGCATTGGCCACCTCGCGGATCTTGGAGGCTTCGAGGTCTTGGATCGCTTGGCGCATGTCTTGTCCTTGGGGTTCAGGGGCGCTGCATCTTGCAGCTCGAAGGCATTTCGGCACGACTCGCGGGGATCGTCTTGATGACCCGGAAGCCGTAGCCCGAGCCCTCGACATCGAACTTGACGCCGGGCGCTCCCTGCCGGTCCATGACGCCGACCACGAGCTGCTGCTGGAACTGATGGTCCTCGGCGCGCATATGGCCGCGCTGGCCGGCCAGCGTGACGTCGGCCTTCTCGAGGGCCCGCGCCACGGCCACCGTGTCGACGCTGCCGGCCCGCTCGATGGCCTCCGCCAGCGCCTCGATCAGCAGCTGCATGCGCATGTGGACATAGTCGTCGGAGGCCTTGGGGAAGCGGGTGCGGAAGTCGCGGTAGAAGGCTTCGCTCTGCGGCGTCTGCACGTTCGGCAGCCAGTCGGCCACGGCGACCACGCGGCCGATGCCGGCGTCGCCGATGGCCGCCGGCGCGCCCAGGGCATTGCCGTAGAAGGTGTAGAAGCTGCCGGTGAACCCCGCCTCGCGCGCGGCCTTCACGAGCAGGGTCAGGTCGTTGCCCCAGTTGCCGGTGATGACGCCCTGCGCACCGCTGGCCATGATCTTGTTCGCATAGGGCGCGAAATCCTTGACTCGGCCCATCGGGTGCAGTTCGTCGCCGACGATCTGCACGTCGGGACGCGCGGCGCCGAGCTGCCGCCGCGACTCGCGCAGCACCGACTGGCCGAAGCTGTAGTCCTGACCGATCAGGTAGACGCGCTTGAGCGACTTGTCGTCCTGCAGCACCTGCATCAGTGCGGTGACGCGCATGTCGGCGTGGGCATCGAAGCGGAAGTGCCAGAAGCTGCAGCGCTCGTTGGTCAGCACCGGGTCGACCGCCGAGTAGTTGAGAAACAGCACGCGCCGGGCCGGGTCGCGCTCGTTGTTCTTGTCGATCGCATCGATCAGCGCCGCCGCCGTGGCCGACGAATTGCCCTGCAGCACGATGCGCGCGCCGTCGTCCATCGCGGCGCGCAGCGCGGAGAGGGCCTCCTCGTTCTGTCCCTTGCTGTCGTAGCGATCGAGCTGCAGGAAGCGGTTGCCGCCCGGCAGCTTGACGCCGCCGCGCGCGTTGACCCGCTCCACCGCCCACAGCAGGTTGCGGAACACGGCCTCGCCGGTGTTGGCGAAGGGGCCGCTCATGCTCTCGATCAGGGCCAGCCGGATCGGCGGCGCGGCCTGTGCGTGCACCGGCGGCAGCGCCGAGGCGCATAGCGCCAGCGCCGCGAATTTCAAGGCCCTGCGGCGCCAAATAAAGCTGGAGATCATTGTCTTGAAACGCCTTTTGCAGTGCCTAGATGGGATGGCATGCGGCACGCGACTTCTGTTGAACGGCCGCGCAGTGTAAGGGACACACATTCTTGTCCCGTGGTCATCACTCAGGAGTCCTCATCATGTTCTTTGCACCCGCCGTCCGCACCGCCCGCTTCGTTCCGCGCTCGCACGATCGCAGCCTGGAGCGCTTCGTCAACGAGGCTTTCTCCGGCGCGCAACGCTCGCTCAACGTCGAACAGGACGACAAGACCTGGACCCTCACGCTCGACGTGCCCGGCCTGTCGCGTGACGATCTCACGATCGGTATCGAAGGCGCCGTGGTCCGCATCGAGAGCAAGGCCGAAGCCAAGCGCCAGCTCAAGGCCGCCTACGAGCTGCCGCAGGACATCGACGTCGCGACCAGCGAGGCCAAACTCGAGAACGGGGTCCTGAGCCTCAAGCTGGGCAAGCTGGTTCCGGTCAGCAACGTCGCGCAACTGCAAATCAACTAAAGCTCGCCCTGGCTGAAGCTCGCCCCCAGGTTGCCCGCACTTCGTGTCGGGCGCCCACCCCCTACCGGGGGCGCAGTCAGCGGCCCGGCGAAGCCGGTTCCGCGACTGCCACCAACAGGCGCGCTGCGCGCAGCCGTAGAAAACCCCCAGCGCCGATGGCTTTGGCCGGCGCAGCCAGGCCTGTTGGTGAAACACCGCGGAACCGRCTTTGCCGGGCCGCTGGTGTTGCCCCCGGTAGGGGGTGGGAGGGCTACACGCAGTGAGCTCGACCTGGGGGCGAGCGATAGTCGCCGGGCCGCTGGTGTTGCCCCCGGTAGGGGGTGGGCGCCCGGACACGAAGTGCCGGGCAACCTGGGGGGGCGAGCAAAAAAAGTTCATCGAGTAACTTTTTTGCTACCTGTCCGACTTGTTTCTGACTCACAATAAGTGCGAAATTCGTCACGTTCTGTGACGACTTTTTCAATGCTTTCTTCTTAAATCGCGCCTGAATTCGTCGAACTGCAGCGGCAGCCGGCAGCGGCGCCCGATCGAAGCGCCCATGAAAACGCACTTGAAGTTTGCACAGAGCCATGCCCGGTCCGACACGCTGCTGGTGTTTCTTCCCGGGGCTTTCCTGAAACCGGAGGAATTCGAGCGCGAAGGATTCATCGACGCCGTCAGGGAACGCAAACTCGCGGCCGATGCCCTGCTGGTCGATGCCGATGTCTCTTATTACTACGACCAGACCTTCATCGAGCGGCTGCAGAACGACGTGATCCGGCCCCAGCGCGCACTGGGCTATGCGTCGATCTGGCTGGTGGGCATTTCGATCGGCGGCTTCGGGGCCCTGATCCACGAGTTGGCGACACCGGGCACGGTCGACGGCATCGTCGTCCTGGCGCCCTACCTGGGGCGCCGGCCCATCGGCGCAGAAATCCACAAGGCCGGCGGCCTGCGCGCCTGGAAGGCGCCCGGAGGACCGCCGCCGGACGAGGAGGTCGACCGCAAGCTGTGGCCTTGGCTCCAGCAGTACGCGTCGCCGCGGCAGGCCAAGCACCTGCCGCCGCTGTATCTGGGCTTCGGACTCAGCGACCGCTTTGCGTCCAATCACCATCTGCTGGCCGATGCGCTGCCGGCCGGCCGCGTGTTCACCACCGAAGGCGGCCACGACTGGCCGCAGTGGTCGCAGCTCTGGCGCAAGGTGCTCGACGTGCTGCCGCTGCCGACCCTGGCAACCCGGGAAGGCTCTCAGACCGACGCCAGGCGCACTCGAAGCGAGGCTGCGTGTGGGCGACGCATCACGCGCCCTGCTGTGGCCCGCTCAGCGAGGCCAATGGCCATCGCGGCTTGACGTCGAAGGCATAGTGCCCGGTCGGCGCCTGCACGCCGGCCTGAAGCCGCATCGCCGCGGCCATCGCAATCATGGCGCCGTTGTCGGTGCACAGGTGCAGTTCGGGGTAGTGCACGCGCACGCCGCGCTTCGCGCAGGCCACGTCGAGCTGCTGGCGCAGCATCCGGTTGGCGCCGACGCCGCCCGCGACCACGAAGCGGTCGAGGCCGGTCTGTTCGAGCGCGGCCAGCGATTTCTTCAGCAGCACGTCGACGATCGCGGCCTGCGTCGAGGCGGCGAGATCGGGCTTGCGGGCTTCGAGCTGATCGCCGAGCTTCTTGGCCTGCGTCAGCACCGCGGTCTTGAGTCCGGCAAAGGAGAAATCGAGATTGCCGCTGTGCAGCAGCGGGCGCGGCAGCTTGAAGGCCTCAGGGTCGCCCTGCTCCGCCAGCTTCGCGAGCCACGGGCCGCCGGGATAGGGCAGCCCCATCAGCTTGGCGCTCTTGTCGAAGGCTTCGCCGGCGGCGTCGTCGATGGTCTCGCCGAGCAGCGCGTAGCGCCCCACCCCGTCGACCCGCATCAGCTGGGTATGTCCGCCTGACACCAGCAGCGCGACGAAGGGAAACTCGGGCGGGTCGGCGCTCAGGAAGGGCGAAAGCAAGTGGCCCTCGAGGTGATGCACGCCGAGCACCGGTTTGCCGAGCGCGGCGCCCAGCGCGCACGCCACGCCGGCGCCGACCAGCAAGGCGCCCGCCAGCCCCGGCCCCCGCGTGTAGGCGACCACGTCGACATCGGCCAGCCGCCGGCCAGCCTCGTCGAACACCGCCTGCGTGAGCGGCAGGACGCGGCGGATGTGATCCCGGCTCGCAAGCTCGGGCACCACGCCGCCATAGGCCTGGTGCATCGCGATCTGGCTGTGCAGCGCGTGCGCGGCCAGCCGAGGCAGCCCGCTGGCGCCGGCCTCGACCAGCGCCACGCCGGTCTCGTCGCAGGAGGATTCGATTCCCAGTACATGCATCCAGCGAGTGTAGGTGGCGTCCGTCCCGAGGGCACGGATGTTGCTCAATGAGCTCGCCCCCAGGTTGGCTCACTGCGTGTCGCTGCCCACCGCCGGCCGGGGGCAACACCAGCGGCCCGGCGAAGCCGGTTCCGCGGTGTTCCACGAAAAATCCGGCCTGGGTCGTCATGCAACACAGAGAGCAAACTCGAAGAGTCACGATGAAATCCGCTTTGAGCTTCCTGGTCGGCGCCCTGCGATGCGAGATCGACGCGCTGGAGCAGCTCGCGCGCACCAGCGAGCTGGTGGCGACGATCGCCCGGCTGGTCCATGCGCTGCAGCGGGAGCGCGGCATCTCCAATGTCTTTCTGGCATCGGGCGGCCGGCGCTTCGCCTCGCAGCGCAAGGAACAGATCGCCGACTGCCTGCGGCACGAGGAAGCCGTGCGCCTGGCCTTCGACCAGCTCGAGGCCGAAGGCGGCCGGGTCGGCAACGGCGCGCGCCTCTTCAGCCGCATCGCCTGGGTGCTGCCCGGGCTGGACGCCCTGCCCGCGCTGCGGCAGCGCATCGGCGCGATGGAGCTCGATGCCGGCCGTTCGACCGCGGCCTTCGTCAAGCTGGTCGCCGGTCTCATCGCGGTGGTCTTCGAGGCCGCCGACGGCGCCACCGACCCCGAGATCTCGCGCCGGCTGGTGGCGCTGTTCAATTTCATGCAGGGCAAGGAGTTCGCGGGCCAGGAACGCGCCTGCGGCGCCGCGGCCTTCGCCTCGGGCTACAACGACAGCGCGCGCCAGCAGCAATGGCTGCACCTGATCGCCTCGCAGGAACATTGCTTCCAGCGCTTTGCCGAGTTCTCGGCATCCGGCCTGGGCGAGCTCTGGGCCTCGGTCAGGGCGCCGGCGCAAGTCGCCGAACAGGAGCGCCTGCGCCGCATCGCCTGCGCCGCGCCGGCGGGCGTGTGGCTCGACACCGAGTTGAGCCAGGTCTGGTTCGACTGCTGCACGCGCCGCATCGACGCCATGCAGGCGGTCGAGGAGCGGTTGACCGCCGACCTGCGGCAGCTCTGCGAACAGAAGACGGCGCAGGCTCGCGCCGAGCTGCAGGCGCACGAGGCGCTGCTGGCCAGCCTGCAGGATACCGGCGGCGCCGCGGCGGACTTCTTCCTCGATGCGGTGGCGACGCCGGCCGCCGCGGCCACGCCGGCCGCCAGTGCGCCTTACGGCAAGCAACTCGAACGCTCCATTCTCGACATGGTGCAGGAGCAGTCGCGCCGGCTGCAGGCCATGGGCGACGAACTCGAGACCGTGCGCGCCGCCCTCAACGAGCGCAAGCTGGTCGAGCGCGCCAAGGGGCTCCTGATGGCGCACCGGCGCATCAGCGAGGAGGAAGCGCACAAGATGCTGCGCCGGACCGCGATGAACCAGGGCCGGCGGCTGGTCGAGGTCGCCGAATCGGTGCTCGCGATGGCCGAGTACCTGCCCGACGACAGGGCTTCCTGAGTGCGTCGCAGGCCCGGAATGGTGCACTGCACAAGCGATGCGCAGCGCATGCGTTTCGCTCCAGATCCGGTGGATGGCAAGCCCCGGTGAACCATTGACGCTCTCTTTTTCATAGCGCCACGGTTGCTGGCACGCTGCTTGCAATCGCTCGAGGCATAGACCGACGAAGGTCTTCAGGCAGGTGGCATCCAACGGCGGGTGCGGCCCACCGAACCGGACAAAGGCGTCCTTACCCCGCAGGGGCTCGACTTCGAGCGGCCCGTGCGCGGCGAGGACGCCTTTTCGTTTTTCCGAATCGACTTTTCATCTCCGGAGTTCGCCCCATGACCGATGCGCTGAAACCAAAACTGAGTCGCCGCCGTGTGTTGCAGGCCGCCGCCGCGGGCGTGGTCGGGCTCGATCCCGCGCTGCGCGCCGCCGTCTGGGCCCAGGGCTCGGACAAGCCCGAGAAGGAGGAAGTCAGGATCGGCTTCATCCCGCTGACCGACTGCGCCAGCGTCGTGATGGCCTCGGTGCTCGGCATCGACAAGAAGTACGGCGTCAAGATCGTGCCGAGCAAGGAAGCCAGCTGGGCCGGCGTGCGCGACAAGCTGGTCAACGGCGAACTCGACTTCGCCCACGTGCTCTACGGCCTGGTCTACGGCGTGCACCTGGGCATCGGCGGCCCGAAGAAGGACATGGCCGTCCTGATGACGCTCAACAACAACGGCCAGGCGATCACGCTGTCGAAGAAGCTGGCCGACAAGGGCGCGGTCGACGGCGCCTCGCTGGCCAAGGTGATGGCCGGCGAAAAGGCCGAGTACACCTTTGCCCAGACCTTCCCCACCGGCACCCATGCGATGTGGCTCTACTACTGGATGGCGGCCAACGGCATCAACCCGCTCAAGGATGCCAAGGTGATCACCGTGCCGCCGCCGCAGATGGTGGCCAACATGCGCGTGGGCAACATGGACGGCTACTGCGTCGGCGAACCCTGGGGGCAGCGCGCGATCATGGACGGCATCGGCATCACGGCCATCACCACCCAGGACATCTGGAAGGACCATCCGGAGAAGGTGCTCGGCACCACCGGCGAGTTCGTGAAGAAGTATCCGAACACGGCGCGCGCCGTGACCGCCGCGATCCTCGAGGCCGGCAAGTGGATCGACGCCGGCCTGCAGAACAAGAACAAGATGGCCGAGACCATCGCCGACAAGAGCTACGTCAACACCAGCGTGGACGCGATCAACCAGCGCATCCTGGGGCGCTACACCAACGGCCTCGGCAAGAGCTGGGACGACCCGAACTACATGAAGTTCTACGCCGACGGCGCGGTCAGCTACCCGTACCTGTCGGACGGCATGTGGTTCCTCACGCAGCACAAGCGCTGGGGCCTGCTGAAGGAACATCCGGACTACCTGCAGGTGGCAACGCAGATCAACCAGATCGACATCTACAAGCAGGCCGCCGCCGCCACCAGGACCGCGGTGCCGAAGGAGACGATGCGCAGCAGCAAGCTGTTCGACGGCGTCGTCTGGGACGGCAAGAACCCGAAGCAGTATGCCGATTCGTTCAAGGTCCACGCCTGAGGAGCCCACCATGGTCAGTGCCGTCTTCCACTCCCCGCTCGAAGCCAAGCCGGTGATGCCGCCGGCATCGAAGAGCGTCGCCAGGCCGGCGGCGTCGCTCTTCGCCGCCGCGGTCGAGCCCACGCCCCGCGTGCCTCGCGACTTCCGCGCCGTCTGGCTGCGCGTGCTGCCGCCGCTGCTGGGCTTCGCGCTGCTGGTCCTGGTCTGGGAACTGGTGGCGCTCAGGAGCACCACCGGTTTTCCGTCGCCGCTCGCAACCTGGCAGCAGGCGCTCACGGTCTTCAGCGATCCGTTCTACAGCAAGGGGCCGAACGACCAGGGCGTGGGCTGGAACGTGCTCTCGTCGCTGCAGCGCGTGGCGCTGGGCTTCGGGCTGGCGGCCGCGGTCGGCATACCGGCCGGCTTCGCGATCGGACGCTTCGAGTTCCTCTCGCGCATGTTCAATCCGCTGATCAGCCTGCTGCGGCCGGTGTCGCCGCTGGCCTGGCTGCCGATAGGCCTGCTGGTCTTCAAGGGCGCCAATCCGGCCGCCATCTGGACCATCTTCATCTGCTCGATCTGGCCGATGATCATCAACACCGCGGTCGGCGTGCAGCGCGTGCCCAGCGACTACATGAACGTCGCCCGGGTGCTGAATCTCAGCGAGTGGAAGATCTTCACCAAGATCCTGTTCCCCGCCGTGCTGCCCTACATGCTGACCGGCGTGCGTCTGGCGGTCGGCACCGCCTGGCTGGTGATCGTCGCAGCCGAGATGCTGACCGGCGGCGTCGGCATCGGCTTCTGGGTCTGGGACGAGTGGAACAACCTCAACGTCGCCAACATCATCATCGCGATCTTCGTCATCGGCATCGTCGGCCTGGTGCTCGAGTTCGCGCTCATCAGGATCGCCACCGCGTTCACGTTCGAAGAGGTCAAGCAATGAACGACGACAGCAAGTACATCGCGGTCCAGGGCGTCGAGCAGCGCTTCAAGACCGCCAAGGGCAGCTTCCTGGCGCTGCGCGACGTCAACCTGAACGTCGCCAAGGGCGAGTTCATCACGCTGATCGGCCACTCGGGCTGCGGCAAGTCGACGCTGCTGAACCTGATCGCCGGGCTGACGACGCCGACCCAGGGCGTGCTGCTGTGCGCCAACCGCGAGATCAAGGGGCCGGGCCCGGAGCGCGCGGTGGTGTTTCAGAACCACTCGCTGCTGCCCTGGCTGACCTGCTACGAGAACGTCTACCTCGCGGTCGAGCGCGTGTTCGCGGCGACCGAGAACAGGGCGCAGCTCAAGGCCCGCACCGAAGCGGCGCTGGCACTGGTCGGCCTGACGCCGGCGGCACAGAAGCGGCCTGGCGAGATCTCGGGCGGCATGAAGCAGCGCGTCGGCATCGCCCGCGCGCTGTCGATGGAACCCAAGGTGCTGCTGATGGACGAGCCCTTCGGCGCCCTCGATGCGCTCACGCGCGCCAAGCTGCAGGACGAACTGCTGGCCATCGTGCAGAAGACCCGCAGCACGGTGGTCATGGTGACGCACGACGTCGATGAAGCCGTGCTGCTGTCGGACCGCATCGTGATGCTGACCAACGGCCCGGCCGCCACCATCGGCGAGGTGCTGGCGGTCGACATCGCGCGGCCGCGCAACCGCGTGGAACTGGCCGAGGACCCGGTGTACGTGCACGCGCGCAAGGCCGTGATCGACTTTCTCTACACGCGCCAGGCGCATGTGGAAAAGGTCGCGGCCTGAGCGGTCCCTCTCACGGTCCCTCTCACGGCCCCTCGCACGGCCTCTCGCACGGCCTCTCGCGCACCGGGAGTCACGACATGATGACCTGCAGACTGTGCTCGTACGAGGCCGTGAGCTGCTCGAAGGTGTCGACCAGCGCATCGCTGGAGCGCACCAGCGATGCGCGCCCCTCGGCGCTGTCGAGGCCGCGCACGCCGCGCATGAGGTGGAGCCATTCGTCGCGCGCGATCGCCAACGCGGCACGGATCTCGGGCGAGCTCAGCGGCGCCTGTTCGAGTTCCCGCAGCGCGGCTTCGAATTCGTCCATGGTCGGCGCCAGCCGCTCCTGCGATCGCGCCGCGGGCAGCATCGACGCCAGCAGCGCGTCCTTCGCCAGCCGCTGCGCACGCATGCGCTGGCGGCCGCAGAGGTTGACGATGCGCAGCCCCCGGCGCGCGCCGGAGGCTTCGAGCGCGTCGGTCAGCGCTTCGGCGGCCAGGAGCAGGCCCTCGGCCCGCGCATCGATCCCGAGCAGCGCGGGCGCCGCCAGCCGCGCCGACAGTGCCGTTTCCAGGTCTTGCCAGGCGCTGCGCACCCGAGCCAGCGCCCCGGTGCCGGCCTCGCCCAGCGCCAGGGTGGCGAGATGATCCAGGTTGTGCTGCACCCGCTCGACGGATTGCGTGCGCAGCACCCGGGCGCGCCGCGCATCGATGCCGGCCAGTGCCTGCGCCGCCACCCGCACCAGCCGCTGCGACAGCATGCGCAGCTGGCCGGCGCGGTTGATCGCATCGGCCCACTGCGCGGCCTCGAGCACCGAGCGCGAGACCTCGCCGAGCCGCAGGTTGGCATGCATCGCGGCGCCGCGCAGGAGGCCGAAGGCCTCGTCCTCGCCGATGCCGCGCGCCGACATCAGCAGGCCCTTGGCGCGGTCGATCCACTTGCGCTCGTCCAGGCGGGTGCGAAAAGCATCCATCTCGGTGCGCAGCGCGGCCTCGCGCTGCCAGCGGGCCCGGGCACGAACCAGCAACGCAGCCAGCGTTGGCGCATCGAGCCGCTCGACCGGCGTCCAACCGTGCACGCCGAGCGCCACCAGTTGCTCGTGCACGCCGGCGTCCAAGGGCGCGCTGACCAGGCTCAGGGCGCAAGGCGGCCCGCCCGACCAGGCACGCAGCGCCCCGAGCAGCGCTTCGGGCAGCGCTTCGGGCGCACATGCGGGCAGCCAGATCAGGATCTGTCGCGGTGCCGATGCCTCGGCCTGGCGCACCATGTCGCCGCAAGCGACGCAGGCGACGGGCGCGATGCCGCACCCGGCCAGCGCCTGTGCGAGCGCCGCAGGCAGCGCGCCATCGATGGTTTCGGGGGGCAGGACGACAAGAAGTGGGTTCACGGTGGGGCAGGGAAAGCGATGCAAAGCATAGGCCAGGCCAGCAGGCGATTGCTGGCACGCCCCTTGCTTGATTCAAGGCGCGGTGTAACGAAGCACCGCCTTGGTGAAGCGGCAGGATCCTGCCCGCAGTCCGGCAACGCCAAGGCCGGGCACACCCGTCAGGCCACCGGCTGTCGCCGCGGCCACATCTCCCCAACCCTGTCCGACGACACGGCCCTCGCACGGCCGGGCCGCGGCATTTCGCACTGAACACGATGTCCAGCTTCAAGACCTTTCTGCATTCAGGCCACGGCCCGACGCTGTTCGCGGCCTTCCTGTACTTCTCGTTCTCGTGCTGCATCTGGGTGCTCAACGGCGCCATGGCGCCCTTCATCGGCGAGACCTTCGACCTCTCGCCGGCGCAGAAGGGGCTGATGCTGTCGGTGCCGATCATCGCGGGCGCGCTGATGCGCTTTCCGCTCGGCATCCTGTCGCAATACATCGGCCGCAAGAACGCGACCCTGGTCGAGATGGGACTGATCGCGGTGGCGATGCTGTTCGGCTTCTTCATGGTGAAGAGCTTCAACGACCTGCTCGCCATGGGCGTGCTGCTGGGCATCGCGGGCGCCAGCTTCGGTGTCGCGCTGTCGCTGGGTTCGGGCTGGTTCCCGCCGCAGCACAAGGGCCTCGCGATGGGCCTGGTGGGTGCCGGCAACGTCGGCACCGCGGTGTCGGTGCTGGTGGCGCCGCCGCTGGCGCAGTGGCTGGGCTGGCAGAGCGTCTACGGCGTCGCGGCCGGCGCGATCCTGCTGCCGATGATCGTGATGATCGTGTTCGCCAAGGAACCGCCGGACATCGACAGCCACGCCAGCTTCCGCGAGCACATCGCCTGCCTGTTCGAGAAGGACGGCTGGGTGTTCAGCCTGATCTACGGCGTCACCTTCGGCGGCTTCATCGGCCTCACCACCTTCCTGCCCTCCTACTACTACGACCAGTTCGGCGTGAGCAAGGTGCAGGCCGGCCAGCTGACCATGCTGGCCGCATTCATGGGCGCCGCGGTGCGGGTGATCGGCGGCTGGATCTCCGACCGCTGGGGCGGCGTCAACACGCTGACCCTGGTGCTGGCGGTGGTGGCAGTCGGCCTCGTGCTGGTGGGCCTCTCGTCGGCATCGCTGGTGCTCACCACGCTGCTGCTGATCGTCTGCTTCGCGGCGCTGGGCGCGGGCAACGGCGCGCTGTTCCAGCTGGTGCCGCTGCGCTGGCCGGCCAGCACCGCGGTGGCCGGCTCGATGATCGGCGAGATCGGCGCCCTCGGCGGCGGCCTGGTGCCCAACGCGATGGGCCTGTCCAAGCAATACCTGGGCAGCTACACCTGGGGCTTCGTCTTCTTCGCTGCGCTGTCGCTGGTGATGCTCGGCGTGATGCGCGCGATGCAGATCCGCTGGACCCGCACCTGGGCCGAAAAAGGCGGCCGCGCGCGGGTCGTGGCGCATCCACCGGCGGCTGCGAATGCCCCGAAGTCTCCCAAGGCCCGAAACGCATGAACCGCACCATCCTGATGCCAGAGATACCGCGGAACCGGCTTCGCCGGGCCGCTGGCATCGCCCCCGGCGAGGGGGTGGCGAGCGACACGCAGTGCGCGAGCCTGGGGGAGTGCCTATTTCGGCAGGAACAGCAGCCAGAACACGAGCAGTGCGTTGAACAGCAGCGACACGGCCAGCGCGATCTTGAGGAGCGCAGCCGGATCGCGGCGGATCAGGGGCGTGGCGCCCGGCGCACCGATCGGGCGCGAGGCGCCGCGCTCCAGCGCCAGCAGCAGTTCCTCGGCAGTCTCGAAGCGCTGGCGGGGATCGCGCGCCACCGCCTTGCACACCAGGTGGTCGAGCCAGACCGGCACGTCGGGGCGGATGCGCGAGAGCGCGGCCGGGTCGCGCCGGTACCGTGCCAGCTGGTAGGGCTCGATCTCGCCGTAGGGCAGGCGTCCCGCGAGCCATTGGTAGAGCGTGACGCCAAGCGCAAACAGGTCGCTCCCCGCATCGGCGCCGGCGTCCTCCCACTGCTCCGGGTTGATGTAGCTCGGCGTGCCGGCATGCAGTTCGCGCTGCGCGGCACCCTCGCGGCCGGACAGCGCCACGCCCAGGTCCAGGATGCGCCAGCGGCCGTCCTCGCCCAGGTGCAGGTTGCCCGGCTTGATGTCGCGGTGCACCACACCGTGACGGTGCAGCCGGCCCAGCGCCTTCGCGACGGCGATGGCCGCGGCAACCACCTCGGCGGCACTGCTGCGGTGGCCGGATTTCTGCAACTGCTCGAGCGTCCGGCCGCCGTGCCAGTCGAACACGATGTAGAGCGCGCTCGCATCCTCGGCACGTTCGTGCACGCGCACGAAGCCGCTGTCGGCGCGCGCGCTGACGCGCAGGCCCAGCCAGGCCTCGTGCGCCAGCATGGCGCGCTCCTGCGGGTCGCCAGCGCGCGAGGGATGCAAGGTCTTGAGGGCGACCAGTTCCCGCGTGACCGGGTGGCGCGCCTGGTAGAGCAGGTGCACGCCGGTGTCGGCCACCCGTGCCGTGATGACGTAGCCGTCGAGCGTGTCGCCCACCTTCAATGCAGCCGGCGGCGCCAGGCGGCGGACATCGCCGAGTTCGTCGTCGAGCTGGCGCGCATCGAGCCCGATGACGCGGATCACCAGCGCGGTGGCGTTGTCGCGCGTGCCGGCCGCCAGGGCCGCCCGCACCAGCGCCTCGCTCCCCTCCAGCGCCGTGCCCTGCAGCGCGAACCGGGCCAGCTGCTGCGCCTTGAGCACGCCGTGCACGCCGTCGGAACTCAGCACGAAGCAATCGCCGACGCGCACGTCGCCCTGCGCGTAGTCGACCCGCACCTGGTCATCCAGGCCGATCGCACGCGTGAGCCGGCTGCGCAGGTCCGGGTGCTCGAAGGCGTGGTCCTGGGTCAGCGCCACGGCCGGCTCGCCGCCCTCGCGCACCCGCCAGGCGCGCGTGTCGCCGACATGCGCCAGCGTGTAGGTCTGGCCGTGCAGCACCAGCGCGGTGAGCGTGGTGAGCGCAGTGCCGCCGCCCTGCCGGCGCCGGTTGTGGTCGGCCAGCCAGGCGTTCTGGGCGCCGATCAGCCGGTCCAGCGCGGCCGTCGGCTCCCAGGTGTCGGGCGTCGCGAAATAGTCGGCCAGCAGTCCCATCACCGTGGTCTGCGCGGCCTCCAGTCCCCGGCCGCCGGTGGACACGCCGTCGGCGATGGCGGCGATCAGCCCGCGCGTCTCCTCGCCGGGCGGCGCATGCACGGTGCCGGCGAAATCCTCGTTGACTTCGCGCGGCCCGCGCTGGCTGCTGTAGCCGATGTCCACTTCAAAGCTCATGGCGCGATTCTCCACGCGCGCCCTGGGCAACTCGCTTGATTGAATCCAGGAAAGGTCCAGCCCCATGAAGAAGATGAAACTCGTGATGGTCGGCAACGGCATGGCCGGCGTGCGCACGCTCGAAGAGCTGCTGAAGATCGAGCCCGATCTCTACGACATCACGGTGTTCGGCGCCGAGCCGCACCCCAACTACAACCGCATCCTGCTGTCGCCGGTGCTGGCCGGCGAGCAGACTGTCGACGAGATCGTGCTCAACAGCTGGGAGTGGTACACCGAGAACCACATCACGCTGCACGCCGGCAAGAAGGTGGTCGAGATCGACCGCGTGAAGCGCATCGTGCGCGCCGAGGACGGCACCGAGGCCGCGTACGACCGGCTGCTGCTGTGCACCGGCTCCAATCCCTTCATGCTGCCGGTGGCCGGCCGCGACCTGAAGGGCGTGATCGCCTACCGCGACATCGCCGACACCGACTACATGATCGAGACCGCCCGCACGCACAAGAACGCGGTGGTGATCGGCGGCGGGCTGCTGGGGCTGGAAGCGGCCAACGGCCTGATGCTGCGCGGCATGACCGTGACCGTGGTGCACGTGATGCCCTGGCTGATGGAGCGCCAGCTCGACGACGTCGCGGGCAAGCTGCTGCAGAAGTCGCTGGAGGACCGCGGCCTGAAGTTCCTGATGGGCGCGCAGACGCAGGAACTGGTCGGCGGCCCCGAAGGCCGCGTCACCGCGATCCGCTTCAAGGACGGCACCGAGGTCGCAGCCGACCTGGTCGTGATGGCGGTCGGCATCCGGCCCAACACCGAACTGGCCGAGCGCGCCCGGCTGCACGTCAACCGCGGCATCGTGGTCAGCGACACGATGCAGACCGTGACCGACGCCCGGATCTACTCGGTCGGCGAATGCGCGGCGCATCGCGGCATCGCCTATGGCCTGGTGGCGCCGCTGTTCGAGCAGGCCAAGGTGGCGGCCAACCACCTGGCGCAGTTCGGCATCGGCCGCTACCTGGGCTCGCTGACCTCGACCAAGCTCAAAGTCACGGGCATCGACCTGTTTTCGGCCGGCGAGTTCATGGGCGGCGAAGGCACCGAGGAGATCGTGATGAGCGACCCCTTCGGCGGCGTCTACAAGAAGCTGGTCATCAAGGACGACAAGCTGGTCGGCGCCTGCCTCTACGGCGACACGGTCGACGGCAGCTGGTACTTCAAGCTCCTGCGCGACGGCCGCAGCGTGCACGACATCCGCGACAAGCTGATGTTCGGCGAATCGAACATCGGCGACACCGGCCACGAGGGCCACAGCAAGGCGGCGTCGATGCCCGACGAGGCCGAGGTCTGCGGCTGCAACGGTGTCACCAAGGGCACCATCTGCAAGGCCATCAAGGACCGCGGCCTGTTCACGCTCGAGGAGGTCAAGAAGCACACCAAGGCCAGCGCCTCCTGCGGCTCGTGCACCGGCTTGGTCGAGCAGATCCTGATGTTCACGGCCGGCGGCGACTACTCGGCGACGCCGAAGAAGAAGGCGGTCTGCGGCTGCACCGACGTCAGCCACCAGGACGTGCGCGAGGCGATCCGCAAGGAACACTACCTGACCCACGACGAGGTCTACCGCAATCTCGGCTGGCGCACGCCCAACGGCTGCGCCACCTGCCGGCCGGCCATCAACTACTACCTGATCTCGACCTGGCCCAAGGAGGCCAAGGACGATCCGCAGAGCCGCTTCGTCAACGAGCGCAGCCACGCCAACATCCAGAAGGACGGCACCTACTCGGTGATCCCGCGCATGTGGGGTGGCCACACCACCCCCGACGAGCTGCGCCGCATCGCGGATGCCGCCGACAAGTACAAGATCCCGACCGTCAAGGTCACGGGCGGCCAGCGCATCGACCTGCTGGGCGTGAAGAAGGAAGACCTCGAGAACGTCTGGAAGGACATCGGGATGCCCTCCGGCTTCGCCTATGCGAAGTCGCTGCGGACCGTGAAGACCTGCGTCGGCAGCGAGTGGTGCCGCTTCGGCACCCAGGATTCGACCCAGCTGGGCAAGGACCTGGAACGCGCGCTGTGGGCGATGTACTCGCCGCACAAGGTCAAGCTGGCGGTCTCGGGCTGCCCGCGCAACTGCGCCGAATCGGGCATCAAGGACGTCGGCGTGATCGGCGTCGACTCGGGCTGGGAGATCTATGTCGGCGGCAACGGCGGCATCAAGACCGAGGTGGCGCAGTTCCTGATCAAGGTGAAGACCTCCGAGGAGGTGATGGAGTACGCCGGCGCCTTCCTGCAGCTGTACCGCGAGGAAGGCTGGTACCTGGAGCGCACGGTGCACTACATCGGGCGCGTCGGGCTCGACTACGTGAAGAAGAAGATCCTCGAGGACGCCGAGGGCCGCAAGACCCTGTGGGAGCGGCTGCAGTTCGCGCTCGACGGCGAGCCCGATCCGTGGTTCGAGTCGAGCCAGGCCTCGGTCGACGTCCGGCAGTTCACCCCGGTGGCGGTGGTCGACAAGCTGGCACAAACCGTTTGAAGAAAAGGGAGAGCACGACCATGAACGAATGGAAACCCATCTGCCGCGTCGACGACATCCCCGTGCTGGGTGCGCGGCGCGTGGCCCGTCCCGCGGGTGTCGACGTCGCGGTGTTCCGCAATGCCGAGAACCAGGTCTTCGCGCTGCTCGACCGCTGCCCGCACAAGGGCGGTCCGCTGAGCCAGGGCATCGTGTTCGGCACCAGCGTGGCCTGTCCGCTGCACAACTGGGCGATCGGGCTCGACGACGGCTGCGCGAAGTCGCCCGACGAGGGCTGCACGCCGCGCTTCGCGGTCAAGGTGACGGAGGGCGTGGTGCATCTGGACAGCGAGGAACTGGCGAGCCACGCCACCGACCTCGAGCGGCCGGTCGCCGGCCCGAAACGACCCGTCGCAGCTTGACCTCAGGAACACCATGAACCAAACACGCTCCACCTGCCCCTATTGCGGCGTGGGCTGCGGCGTGATCATCGAATCCGATGGCGCGCAGATCACCGGCGTGCGCGGCGACCCGGATCACCCGGCCAACTTCGGCCGGCTCTGCACCAAGGGCTCGACGCTGCACCTGACCGCGAGCGCCGCCGTCACGCGGCAGACGCGGCTGCTGCAGCCGATGCGCCGGGCCGAGCGCACGGCCGCACCCGTTGCCATCGGCTGGGAACCGGCGCTCGACCTGGCCGCCGACAAGTTCGCCCAGGTGATTCGCGACCACGGCCCGGACGCGGTCGGCTTCTATGTTTCCGGCCAGTTGCTGACCGAGGACTACTACGTCTTCAACAAGCTCGCCAAGGGGCTGATCGGGACCAACAACATCGACACCAACTCGCGCCTGTGCATGAGCAGCGCGGTGGCCGGCTACAAGAAGACGCTGGGCGCCGATGCGCCGCCGGCCTGCTACGACGACCTCGGGTTCGCCGACTGCCTGTTCATCGTCGGCAGCAACACGGCCTGGGCACACCCGATCCTGTTCCGGCGCATCGAGGATGCGAAGGCCGCCAACCCGGCGCTCAAGATCGTCGTGGCCGACCCGCGCCGCACCGACACGGTCGAGATCGCCGACCTGTTCCTGCCAATCCAGCCGGGCACCGACGTGATGCTGTTCAACGGCATGCTGCACCTGATGCTGTGGGAAGGCTGGACCGACGCCCGCTACATCGCCGCGCACACCAGCGGCTTCGACGCGCTCAAGGCCACCGTGCGCGATTGCACGCCCGACCGCGTGGCGCAGATCTGCGGCATCGACAAGGACGACCTGCTGCAGGCCGCGCGCCTGTTCGCCACCTCGGCGGCGACACTGAGCCTCTATTGCCAGGGGCTCAATCAGTCCTCCTCGGGCACGGCGAAGAACGCCGCTCTGATCAACCTGCACCTGGCGAGCGCGCAGATCGGCAAGCCCGGCGCCGGACCGTTCTCGCTCACCGGACAGCCCAATGCGATGGGCGGCCGCGAAGTGGGTGGCCTGGCCAACCTGCTGTCGGCGCACCGCGACCTGGCGAACCCGCAGCACCGCGAAGAAGTCGCGGCCCTGTGGGGCGTGCCGGCCGTTCCTGCCACACCCGGCAAGACCGCGGTCGAGATGTTCCAGGCCGCGGCCGACGGCGAGATCCGCGCGCTGTGGATCGCCTGCACGAATCCCGCCCAGTCGATGCCCGACCAGGCGACCGTGCGCCGCGCGCTCGAGCGCTGCGAGTTCGTGGTGGTGCAGGAGGCCTTCTCCACCACCTCGACCTGCGATTTCGCCGACCTGCTGCTGCCGGCCACCACCTGGGGCGAGAAGGAAGGCACGGTCACCAACAGCGAGCGGCGCATCTCGCGCGTGCGCCCGGCGGTGCCGGCACCCGGCCAGTCGCGCGGCGACTGGGCGATCGGCGTGGACTTCGCGCGCAAGCTCGAGGCGCGCCTGGCGCGCCCGGACATCTCCAGCACCCTCTTCCCCTACGCCACCGCCGAATCGGTCTGGAACGAGCACCGCGAGACCACCCGTGGCCGCGACCTCGACATCACCGGCATGAGCTACGCGATGCTCGAGGCCGCGCCCCAGCAATGGCCGCTGCGCGAGGGCGAGACGACGGGCCGCGCGCGGCTCTACGAGGATGGCGTCTTCCCCACCCCCGACGGCCGCGCCCGCTTCGTCGACACGCCCTACAAGCCCGTGGCCGAAGCGCGCGAGGCGCGCTATCCGTTCTCGCTCAACACCGGCCGGCTGCGCGACCAATGGCACGGCATGAGCCGCACCGGCACGCTGGGCCGGCTGTTCGGTCACGCGGCCGAGCCGAGCGTGCAGATGCACCCGCAGGACATGGCGCGCCGCCAGCTGTCAGAGGGCGACCTGGTCCATGTGACCTCGCGCCGCGGATCGATCGTGCTGCCCCTCGCCGCCAGTGCCGAGGTCGGCCTGTCCCAGGCCTTCATCGCGATGCACTGGGGCGGCGAGTACCTGAGCGGCAGCTCGAGCACGGGCCAGCGGCTGGCGGGCGTCAACGCGCTCACGACGCCGAGCTTCTGCCCCGACTCGAAGCAGCCCGAGCTCAAGCATGCGGCCGTCAAGATCCTGAAGGCCGAACTGCCCTGGTCGCTGCTCGCCGCCGCCTGGCTGCCGCAGGATGCGGCGCTGGACACCGCCGGCGTGCTGCGCGGGCTGATGCAGTCCTTTCCGTTCGCGAGCTGCGTGCCCTTCGGCGCCGGCAGCGCGCTGGAAGGCGGCGCTCCCGAACGCACCGGCATCCTGTTCCGCGCCGCGGCCTACGAGGCCCCGCCCGATGCCGTTCTGGCGCAGATCGAAGGCCTGCTGGCACTGGGCGGCAGCGACACCCTGCGCTACGCCGATGTCAAGCGCGGTCAACGGCGCGCGGTGCGCCTCGTGCGCGATGGCGACGACGCCCGTCTCGAGGGGTTCCTGCTCGGCGGCGACACCCGCGCCGAAGCCTGGATCAAGGCGCTGCTGCAGGACCGCCTGCCGGCCCAGGCCTACGGCCGCCAGCTGCTGCGCCCCGGGGCGGCGGCACCGGCCGGCGTGGCCGCGCGCGGCAAGGTCATCTGCAGTTGCTTCGGCGTCACGCAGACGGCGATCGAGGCCCAGCTGGCCGCCGGGTCCGGGACCGACGATGAGCGGCTGGCGGGGCTCCAGGGGGCCTTGAAATGCGGCACCAACTGCGGCTCCTGCCTGCCCGAGCTCAAGCGCATGGTGCGCGCCACTTCCGCCGCGAGGCATAAGCCCACTGCCCAACCGGCATAAGGCATGCGGGACAATCCGGGCACCCATGGGAATCAGTCACTACATCAAGGAAATCGGCCGCGGCGCACGCGGCGCCAAGTCGCTCGACCGCGCGCAGGCCACGGATCTGTTCGGCCAGGTGCTGGACGGCAGCATCACCGACCTGGAGATGGGCGCCTTCTGCCTGGCGATGCGCATCAAGGGCGAGACGCCCGAGGAGATGGCCGGCTTCCTCGACGCCACCCATGCCCGGCTGGCGCGCTTTCCGGCCACCGGGCGACCGCTGGTGGTGCTGCCGAGCTACAACGGCGCCCGCCGGCTGCCGGTGCTGACGCCGCTGCTGGCACTCCTGCTGGCGCGTGAAGGGCTGCCGGTGCTGGTGCATGGCGCGGCCACCGAATCGACCCGGGTGCTGGCGTCCAACGTGCTCGCCGCGCTCGACGTGCCGGCGCTGGCGGCGATCCGCCCGATCGCCGATGGCGAGACGGTGTTCGCACCCACCGAACTGTTGAGCCCCGGCCTCAAGCGCCTGCTCGACGTCCGTCGCGTGGTCGGCCTGCGCAACCCCGGCCACAGCGTGGTCAAGCTGATGCAGCCCGGCCTCGGCGACTGCGTGGTGGTCGGCAGCTACACCCATCCCGAGTACGCGCGCTCGATGGCCGCCACTTTCGAGCTGACCGGCATGACCGCCCTGCTCTCGCGCGGCCTCGAGGGCGAGAGCGTGGCCGACCCGCGCCGCACCGCGCAGGTCGACGGCTTCGTGCGCGGGCAACGCATCGCGCTGCAGGCGCAGCAGCCCGGCACCCAGGCCGAGGTGCCCGGCCTGCCCAGGGAAATCGACGTCGAGACCACCGCCGGCTACACGCGGCGCGTGCTGGCCGGCGAGCTGCCGCTGCCTCATGCCATCGCGCAGCAGATCGCGCAGATCCTTCAACTGGCGCAGCTGGCGCAAGAAACCGAAACCGCGGAGACCCCATGATCCCTCTTTCACTCCAGGGCAGTTGCACGCTGGTCGGGGCCGGCCCCGGCGACCCCGAACTGCTGACCCTCAAGGCGGTCAAGGCGATCCAGGCCGCGACCGTGCTGCTGGTCGACGACCTGGTCAACGACGAGATCCTGGCCTATGCCCGTCCGGGGGCGCGCATCGTCCACGTCGGCAAGCGCGGCGGCTGCCGCAGCACGCCGCAGGCCTTCATCGAGCGACTCATGATCACCGCGGTCCAGGAGGGCGAGACCGTCGTGCGGTTGAAGGGCGGCGACCCCTTCATCTTCGGCCGCGGCGGCGAGGAGGTCGAGCACCTGCGCGAGGCCGGCATCGAGGTGCGGGTGGTCAACGGCATCACGGCCGGACTGGCCGCCGTCACGGCACTCGGCGTGCCGCTCACGCACCGCGACCATGCGCAGGGCGTGGTGTTCGTCACCGGCCATGCGAAGACCGGGCATGCGGCCGGCGATCATCCGACCGACTGGCGGCAACTGGCTGCCACCGCGCGCGACGCCCGCCTCACGCTGGTGATCTACATGGGCGTCTCGGGCGTGGCCCATATCCAGGACGAGTTGCTGCACGGGCTGCCGGGCCCGACGCCGGTGGCCGTGATCCAGCACGCCAGCCTGCCGCAGCAGCGCCACCTCGTGACCACCCTCGCCGAACTGCGCGCGGACGTCGCGCGTGCGGAAATGGCGAGCCCCTCGGTGATCGTGGTCGGCGACGTGTTGCGCGGCCTGGCCGCGGCGGGCGTGCCGTCGACACGCTTCGGCACCTGAGCGCGACGCATTGAACTCCTTCGACGTCGTCGTCATCGGCGCGGGCGCCGCCGGCCTCTTCTGCGCCAGCCTCGCGGGCCAGCGCGGCCTGAAGGTGCTGCTCATCGACCACACCGAGCGCATCGCCGAGAAGATCCGCATCTCGGGCGGCGGCCGCGCCAACTTCACCAACCGCGATCTCGACGTGCGCGCGCCGCAGCGCCACTTCATCGGCGACAACCCCAACTTCTGCCGCTCGGCGCTGTCGCGCTACACGCCGCAGCAGTTCATCGCGCTGGTGCAGCGCCACGGCATCGCGTTCCACGAGAAGCACAAGGGCCAGCTGTTCTGCGACGGCCCCTCGCAGCAGATCATCGACATGCTGCTGGCCGAATGCGCGGCCGGCGGGGTGGCGCACTGGCAGCCCTGCAGCGTCGGCGAGATCGCCTTTTCCGACGAGGGCGGCTATCGGATCGAGACCAGCCGCGGCCCGGTCCGGACACCGCGCGTGGTGGTCGCCACCGGCGGCCTCTCGATCCCACAGATCGGCGCCAGCGACTTCGGCTACCGGGTCGCCGCGCAGTTCGGCCTGCGCGTGGTCGCGCCGCGCCCGGCGCTGGTGCCGCTGACCTTCGGCGGCGAGGCCTGGGAGCCGTATGCGGGCCTCGCCGGCCTTGCGTTGCCGGTGCAGATCGAGACCGGCAGCAAGAAGGAACGGATGACGTTCCACGAAGACCTCCTCTTCACGCATCGCGGGCTGTCGGGGCCGGCGGTGCTGCAGATCTCGAGCTACTGGAAGCCCGGGGCGCCGCTGACCATCGATTTCGCGCCCGGCACCGATGTCGCGGCCGCGCTGGGCGATGCCAAGCAGCGCTCCCGCAAGCGGATCGGCAACGAACTGGCGGCGCTGGTGCCCTCCCGGCTGGCGGACGCCTGGGTCGGCCAGGACGCGGGACTGCAGCGCCCCATCAACGAAGCCGCCGACCGGGCGCTGGCCGCGCTGGCGGAGCGCATCGCGCGCTGGCAGATAACGCCCAGCGGCACCGAGGGCTACAAGAAGGCCGAAGTCACGGCCGGCGGCGTCGACACCCGCGACCTGTCGTCCCAGACCATGGAATCGAAGCAGCCCGGTCTCTATTTCATCGGCGAGGTGGTGGACGTCACGGGCTGGCTCGGCGGTTACAACTTCCAGTGGGCCTGGGCCAGCGCGCACGCCTGCGCTCAGGCACTGTCGCCAGGGCCCCAAGCTGACGCTATAATCTCGGGCTAACTTCGGCCACCCCTCAACGGCCCACCCCTTTTTTCAGTTGAGGAACCCCGGCCCGGGGCTTCGATCTCTCCAGGCCAAATCCAACCAACCGATCCATAAATGACCACCATCCGCGTAAAAGAAAACGAGCCGTTCGACGTCGCACTGCGCCGCTTCAAGCGCACCATCGAAAAGCTCGGCCTGCTGACCGACCTGCGTGCCCGCGAGTTCTACGAAAAGCCGACCGCCGAGCGCAAGCGCAAGAAGGCCGCGGCCGTCAAGCGCCACTACAAGCGCGTGCGCAGCATGCAGCTCCCCAAGAAGCTGTACTAAGCACCTGCAGCGTTGGCCCCCGGGCCGACGCCCGGTTCAGCCCGGATCGAGCCGCGCCAGGGAATACCTGCCGCGGCTTTTGTTTTTTCGCTCCATCTACGAAAGCCTGCCATGAGCCTCAAGGACCAGATCACCGAAGACATGAAGACCGCGATGCGCGCCAAGGACTCCGAGCGCCTGGGCACCATCCGCCTGCTGCTCGCGGCCCTCAAGCAGAAGGAAGTCGACGAACGGGTCGAGCTCGACGACGCGATGGTCGTTGCGATCGTCGACAAGCTGGTCAAGCAGCGCAAGGACTCGGTCACCGCCTTCACCCAGGGCGGCCGCACCGACCTGGCCGACAAGGAAGCCGCCGAGATCAAGGTGCTCGAGGTCTACCTGCCGCAGCGCATGAGCGCCGAAGAGGTCGCGGCCGAGGTCAAGGCGATCGTCGCCGAGCTCGGCGCCAAGGGCCCGGGCGACATGGGCAAGGTGATGGGCGCGGTCAAGACCCGGCTGGCCGGCAAGGCCGACATGGGCCAGGTCAGTGCCGCCGTGAAGGCAGCGCTCGCGGGCGCCTGAACGTGAAGGCGAGCCCGGTCCTCAAGGCCTGCGCCTGCCTGGTCGACGGCCGAGGCCGGCTGCTGGTGTTCCACCACCCCGAGGACCGGGGCATGCAGCTGCCCAAGGGCACCATCGAGGCCGGGGAAGCGCCCGAGGCCGCGGTGCGGCGCGAACTGCTGGAGGAATCCGGCATCGACTACCTGGGTGAACTGCTGCCGCTTGGCACCATCGACCGCGACTGCGAGGCCGGCGTCGAAGGCAACAAGCGCCGCCACCCGCAGCTCTGGCACCTGTACCTGATGCGCGCCGAAGGGCCGCTGCCCGAGACTTTCGAACACGTCGCCTCCGGCAGCCCCGAGGAAGACGGCCTGGTGTTCAGCTTCAGCTGGCTAACGCACGACGCGCCGCTGGACAACTTCGCCGCCCCCTACATCCGGGTCATCGAGAAAGTTCGCTCGGCCCTGGCCCCCTGAATCCGGCCGGCGCAGCCAGGCCCGTTGGTGAAACACCGCGGAACCGGCTTCGCCGGGCCGCTGGTGTTGCCCCCGGTAGGGGGTGGGAGGGCTACACGCAGTGAGCCCGACCTGGGGGCGAGTCAGTCACTCACCAACTCGCTTCGCGCTCCGGCGTGGCGCTGATGTGGTGGATCGACAAATCCGCTCCTTCGTACTCCTCTTCCTGCGACAGACGCAGTCCGAGGGTGGCCTGCAGCACGCCGTAGACCGCGCCGCCCGCCACCAGTGCCCAAGCCACGCCGATCGCGACGCCGATGAGCTGGGCCCACAGGTTCACGCCGCCGATGCCGCCCAGCGCCCGGGTGCCGAAGATGCCCGCCGCGATGCCGCCCCAGGTGCCGCACAACCCGTGGAGCGGCCAGACGCCGAGCACGTCGTCGATCTTCCATTTGTTCTGCGTCAGGGTGAAGAGCTTGACGAAGATCGCGCCGGCCACGCCACCCACCACCAGCGCACCGATCGGGTGCATCAGGTCGGAGCCCGCGCAAACGGCCACCAGGCCCGCCAGCGGGCCGTTGTAGACGAAGCCCGGATCGTTCTTGCCGAGCGCCAGCGCCACCAGCGTCCCGCCCACCATGGCCATCAGCGAATTCACCGCCACCAGGCCGGAGATCTTGTCGATCGTCTGCGCGCTCATCACGTTGAAGCCGAACCAGCCCACGCACAAGACCCAGGCGCCGAGGGCCAGGAACGGGATGTTCGACGGTGGATGGGCGCTCAGCGAGCCGTCGCCGCGGTAGCGGTTGCGGCGCGCGCCCAGCAGCAGCACCGCCGGCAGCGCGAGCCAGCCGCCCATCGCGTGGACCACGACCGAGCCCGCGAAGTCATGGAATTCATGGCCCGTCACCCGCACCAGCCAGTCCTGGATGCCAAAGGCCCGGTTCCAGGCGATGCCCTCGTACAGCGGGTAGACGAAGCCCACGATGACCGCCGTGGCGATGAGCTGCGGCCAGAACTTGGCGCGCTCGGCGATGCCGCCCGAAATGATCGCCGGGATCGCGGCGGCGAAGGTGAGCAGGAAGAAGAAGCGCACCAGCTCGAAGCCGCTGCCGAGCGCCAGCTGCTCGGCGCCGACGAAGAAGTGCGTGCCATAGGCGACGCCGAAGCCGACGAGGAAGTAGACGATGGTCGAGACTGAGAAATCGACCAGGATCTTCACCAGCGCGTTGACCTGGTTCTTCTTGCGTACCGTGCCCAGTTCGAGAAAGGCGAAGCCCGCATGCATCGATAACACCATGATGGCGCCCAGAAGAAGAAATAGCGCGTTCGTGCCCCGAGTCAGTGCATCCATGAAGTTTGGCTTGTTGAAGTTTGCGTTGATGTGGTGCGTTCACGCCGGATTGCCCGGCTGACGCGCCAATCGAAAGCAAAATTGGTGCCAAATCCGCTTCACTGCGGTGCCTCGTGTTCCACATCACTGCATCGCGCACCGAAATGTTGCTCGCCCCCAGGTTGCCCGGCACTTCGTGTCCGGGCGCCCACCCCCTGCCGGGGGCAACACCAGCGGCCCGGCAAAGCCGGTTCCGCGGTGTTTCACCAGCGGGCCTGGCTGCGCCGGCCAAATCAATCGGCGCTGTGGTTTTTCTACGGCTGCGCGCAGCGCGCCCGTTCGTGGGCAGTCGCGGAACCGGCTTTGCCGGGCCGCTGACTGCGCCCCCGGTAGGGGGTGGGAGGGCTACACGCAGTGAGCCCGACCTGGGGGCGAGCTATGCTCCAGCCACCTTCATGCGATTGACCAGCACGGAGCCGGTGGTCTTTGCGCCGTAGTTGTAGGCATCCGCCCCCACCGCCTCGATGCCCAGCAGCATGTCCTTGAGGTTGCCGGCGATCGTGATCTCCTGCACCGGGAACGCGATCCGCCCCTTCTCGACCCAGAAGCCGCTGGCGCCGCGCGAATAGTCGCCGGTGACGTAGTTGACGCCCTGCCCCATCAGCTCGATCACCAGCAGGCCGGTGCCGAGCTTGGCGAGCATGGCGTCGAGGTCGTCGCCCTTCTTCGTCAGGCGCGAGGTCAACGTGAGGTTGTGCGAGCCGCCGGCGTTGCCGGTGGTCTTCATGCCCAGCTTGCGCGCCGAATAGGTGCTGAGGAAATAGCCCTCGAGCCGGCCGCCATCGACCACCTTGCGCTTGCGGGTCACGACGCCTTCGTCGTCGAACGGCGAGCTGCCCTTGCCGCGCAGCACATGCGGGTCCTCGACCACGTCGATGTGCTTGGGCAGCACCTTCTTGCCCAGGGAATCGAGCAGGAAGCTGCTCTTGCGGTAGAGCGCGCCGCCGCTGGTGGCCTGCACCAGGCCACCCAGCAGCCCGGCCGCCAGCGGCGACTCGAACAGCACCGGGCATTCGGTGGTCTTGATCTTGCGCGACTGGAGACGGCTCAGCGCGCGTTCGGCCGCATAGCGCCCGACCGCCGCGGGGCTCGCGAGCTCGTCGGCCGAGCGCATCGAGCTGTACCAGGCGTCGCGCTGCATGTCGTCGCCGCGGCCGGCGATCGGCGCCACCGAGATCGAATGGCGCGAGCTCGCGTAGCCGCCGCGGAAGCCGTGCGTGTGGGCGCTGAAGAAATGGCTCTGCTGGGCCGAGACGCCCGCGCCTTCGCTGTTGGTGATGCGCTTGTCCGTGGAAAGCGCCGCCGCCTCGCATTCGAGCGCCAGCCGGGCCGCCTGTTCGCTGGTGACAGCCCAGGGGTGGAACAGGTCGAGGTCGGGCTGCTCCTTGGCGATGTCGGCCTCGTCGGGCAGGCCGCTGACCGGATCCTCGGCCGTGAAGCGCGCGATGTCGTAGGCCGCCTGCACGGTCTGGGCGATCGCGGCTTCGGAGAAGTCGGAGGTGCTGGCGTTGCCGCGGCGATGGCCGACGTAGACCGTGACGCCGAGCGACTTGTCGCGGTTGCGCTCGACGTTCTCGAGCTCGCCCTTGCGCACCGAGACGCTCAGGCCGCAACCCTCGGACGCTTCCGCGCCGGCATCGGTGGCCCCGAGCTTCTTGGCGTGCGCCAGGGCCGAGTCGACCAGGTTTTCGAAAAAGGGACGGCTGTAGGCGAAGCCGGAATCGGCGCGCGAGGAAGATGTGGTCATGTGTTGGCTATGATACTTGCGCCCCCTGTTCCCGATGGTGCGGCCAACGATTGCCTCTATGTCCCGCAAACCCAAAAAAGGCTACTTCGTCCGTGGCGAGTTCGTCGCCGAAGGCAGCGAACTCGATCTGGAGCTCAAACGCGAGCTCAAGGGCACCGACGCAGCCAGCAAGACCGACCTCAAACGCGAAAGCGCCGAACTGCAGGCGCTGGGCGAAGCCCTGCTCGGCCTGCGCGCCGGCCTCTTCGAAAAGCTCGACCTGGGCGACAAGCTCAGGGACGCGATCGAGGATGCCAAGCGCATCACCAACTTCGAGGGCAAGCGGCGCCAGATGCAGTTCATCGGCAAGCTGATGCGCGGCCTCGACGCCCCGACCCTGGACACGATCCGTTCCGCCCTGGCCGAACAGGATCGCCTGCCGGCCGAGGAAACCGCGGCGCTGCACGAGGCCGAACGCTGGCGCGACCGGCTGATCGCCGACGACGACGCGCTCGGAGGCTGGATCGAGACCCACCCCGCGACCGATTCCCAGCAGTTGCGCGCGCTCGTGCGCCAGGCCCGCAAGGACATCAAGGCCGGCCCGCCGGGCGAAGCGCCGCGCCAGGGCAAGGCCTATCGCGAGGTGTTCCAGATCGTGCGCGCCCAGCTGCGCGTGCATGGCAGCGCGGACTACGCGGACGAGGCCGCGGCCCAGTCGCGCGAGGAGGACGCATGAGTGCGCCGGCGCTGGATCCGGTGCGCATCGGCATCGTCTCGATCAGCGACCGCGCGTCCAGCGGCGTCTACGAGGACAAGGGCCTGCCCGCCCTGCAGGAATGGCTGCAGCGCGCGTTGCGCAATCCGGTCACCTTCGAGTCGCGCCTGATCCCCGACGAGCAGGCCGGCATCAGCGCCGCGCTGATCGACCTGGTGGACGCCGGCTGCTCGCTGGTGCTGACCACCGGCGGCACCGGCCCGGCCCCGCGCGACGTCACGCCCGAAGCCACGCTGGCCGTGGCCCACAAGGAAATGCCGGGCTTCGGCGAGCAGATGCGGCAGGTCAGCCTGCGCTTCGTGCCGACCGCGATCCTGTCGCGGCAGGTCGCGGTGATCCGCGACCGCAGCCTGATCATCAACCTGCCGGGTCAGCCCAAGGCGATCGCCGAGACGCTCGAAGGCCTGCGCAATGCCGACGGATCGCAGGCGGTGGCGGGCATCTTCGCCGCCGTGCCCTACTGCATCGACCTGATCGGCGGACCCTACCTGGAAACCGACGACGCGGTCTGCAAGGCCTTCCGGCCCAAGTCGGCGCTCCGTCCGACCTAGTCCGTTGAGGACAGAGCAAAACTGCTGCGCAGTTCTTGGTCTGTCCCGCAAGCTTAGTCAGTTGAGGACAGAGCAAAAACTGCTTTGCAGTTTCTTGGTCTGTCCCGCAAGGTCTCAGGAGAGCGTATAGGCCGTCTTCACGACGGTGAAGAACTCCTGCGCGTACTTGCCCTGCTCGCGCGGGCCGTAGCTCGATCCCTTGCGGCCGCCGAAGGGCACGTGGTAGTCCACGCCCGCGGTCGGCAGGTTCACCATCACCATCCCGGCCTGGCTGTGGCGCTTGAAGTGGGTCGCGTACTTCAGCGAGGTCGTGGCGATGCCGGCCGACAGGCCGAACTCGGTGTCGTTGGCGGTGGCCAGCGCTTCCTCGTAGTTCTTCACCCGGATCACGCTCGCCACCGGCCCGAAGATCTCTTCCTTGTTGATGCGCATCGAGGCGACGGATTCGCTGAACAGTGCGGGCGACATGTAGAAGCCGTCGGTATCGAGCTTGAGGCGCTCGCCGCCGGCYGCCAGCGTGGCGCCCTCGGCCCGGCCGATCTCGACGTAGTTCAGGTCCTGCCGSAGCTGGCTCTCGCTCGACACCGGGCCGATGTCGGTGCCCTGCGCCAGCGCATCGCCGACCTTGATCCTGGCCATCCGGGCTGTCATGGCCTCGATGAACTTCGGATAGATGCCCTCGGTCACGATCAGCCGGCTCGACGCGGTGCAGCGCTGGCCGGTGGAATAGAAGGCGCTCTGCACGCTGAGCTCGACCGCCTGGTTCAGGTCGGCATCGTCCAGCACCACCTGCGGGTTCTTGCCGCCCATCTCGAGCTGCACCTTCTTGTGGTTCGTGGCGCACTGCACCGCGATGTTGCGGCCGACGCCGACCGAGCCGGTGAAGCTGATCGCATGGATGCCCGGATGGTTCACCAGCGCATCGCCGATCACGCTGCCGCGGCCCATCACGAGGTTGAACACCCCGGCCGGAATGCCCGAGCGGCTGATGATCTCGGCCAGCGCCCAGGCGCAGCCCGGCACCAGGTCGGCGGGCTTCAGGACGACGCAATTGCCGAAGGCCAGCGCCGGCGCGATCTTCCAGGCCGGWATCGCGATGGGRAAGTTCCACGGCGTGATCAGGCCGACCACGCCCACCGGCTCGCGCGTGATCTCSACGCCGATGCCCGGGCGCACCGAGGGGAGCAGTTCACCCGAGAGGCGCAGGCACTCGCCGGCGAAGAACTTGAAGATCTGGCCGGCGCGGGTGGCCTCGCCGATGCCTTCGGCCTTGGTTTTTCCCTCTTCGCGCGACAGCAGCGTGCCGAGCTCTTCCTTGCGCGCCAGGATCTCGTTGCCGATCTTCTCCAGCGCCTCGGAGCGCGCCTGGATGCCGCCGGTGGCCCAGGCCGGGAAGGCGGCGGTGGCGGCCGCGACCGCCGCCTCCACCTGGGCGCCGTCGCCCTGCGCATACTGGCCCAGCACGTCGCCGAGGTTGCTCGGGTTGACGTTGGCGCTGTAGCTGGCACCGGCGCGCCATTCGCCGTTGATGAGGTTGTCGAAATTCTGCATGTCGGCTTTCAATCTATTTGGCCCAACGCAGCACTTGCGCATCGAGGCGTTTGGCAGTTTCGATCAGCAGTGTGCGCGCAGCAGGATGGATCGGGGGGAAAGGATGACGCGGCGCTTCGCAAGCAATCACGCTACCTTCCTTCATCAAGGACTTCGCAGCCAGCGGGCCGCACTGCCGGTTCTCGATGTTGATGAGCGGCAGCCAGCGTTCGTAGTCGGCGATGGCCTCGTCGCGACGGCCTGCACGCCACGCGTCGAGGATCGGGCGAATGCCATCCGGAAAACCGCCGCCGGTCATCGCGCCAGTCGCGCCGGCGTCGAGGTCGGGCACCAGCGTGATCGCTTCCTCTCCATCCCACGGGCCTTCGATGGAGTCACCGCCAAGGCGGATGAGCTCGCGCAGCTTGGCAGCCGCACCAGCCGTTTCGATCTTGAAGTACGCGACATGCTCGATCTCCTTCGCCATGCGAGCGAGGAAGGCAGCCGACAGCGGTGTACCGGCGGCCGGCGCGTCCTGGATCATGATGGGAATGTCCACCGCGTCCGACAGTCGTGCGTAGAACTCGTAGATCTGCGCTTCAGGCACGCGGAAAGTCGCACCGTGATAGGGCGGCATCACCATCAGCATCGACGCTCCCTGGTCTTGCGCACGGCGGCTTCGCGCGGCGCACACGGCGGTGCTGAAGTGCGTGGTGGTCACGATCACCGGTACGCGACCATTGACATGTTCGAGGATGGCGCGTGTGAGCACTTCGCGTTCGTCGTCGGCCAAAAGGAACTGCTCGGAGAAATTGGCGAGGATGCACAGGCCATTGGAGCCGGCGTCGATCATGAAGTCGATGCAGCGCTTCTGGCTGTCGAGGTCGAGTTCGCCGCTTTCGGTGAAGGTCGTTGGCACGACGGGGAACAACCCCTGGTAGCGGGCGGGTCGGTGGGTGCTCATGTCAGTCTCTATTCGATGATGTCGAAGTCCTTGAGAAATTCGGTCTTGAGCGTGAGGCCCAGGCCGGACTTGTTGTCGTCGAGCTGCAGGAAGCCGTTCTCCGCCACCGGCTCGCCGTCGAAGATGTAATAGAACAGCTCGTTGCCCACTTCGACGTCGAACATCGGGAAGTACTCGGCCATCGGCGAGGCCAGCGTGCTCATGGTCAGGTGGTAGTTGTGCATCTGACCGGCATGCGGAATCACCGGCACGCTGTAGGCCTCGCACAGGGCGTTGATCTTGTGCGCAGCGGTGATTCCGCCGACGCGGTTGGTGTCGTACTGCACCACGCTCACCGCCTTGCGTTCGAGCAACTGCTTGAAGCCGTAGAGGCTGAACTCATGCTCGCCGCCCGAGATCGGGATGCTCGTGAACGCATTGAGCTCGGCGTAGCCGTCAATATCGTCGGCGATCACCGGTTCCTCGACCCAGCGAGGCTGGTACTTCTCGAGCTTGGGCAGGATGCGCTTGGCGTATTCGACGTTCCAGCCCATGTAGCACTCGAGCATCAGGTCGTTGTCATAGCCGATCACTTCCCGCATCGCTTCGACGGCCTTGAGGTTCTCGGCCACGCCCTTGGTGCCGTGCGCAGGACCGTAGCCGAAGCGCGACTTGAACATCGTGAAGCCCTGGTCCAGGTACTTCTTGGCCTCGGCCTGCATCGCGTCGAGGTCGGTGCGGTAGAGCTTGGAGTAGTAGCACGGGATCTTCTCCTTGGTGCGTCCGCCCAGCAACTTGAACACCGGCTTGTTGACGGACTTGCCGAGGATGTCCCAGATGGCCAGGTCGATGGCTGAGATCGCCGCCATCGTGACGCCCTTGCGGCCCCATGCGTGCGTGGCGCGGTACATGCGCTGCCAGAGATATTCGTAGTCCCACGGGTCCTGGCCGAGAACCAACGGCGTCAGGTACTCGTCGATGATGGCCTTCGCGATCTTGGGTGCCAGAGCCACGTTGCCAAGGCCGACGATGCCGTCGTCGGTCTCGATTTCGACCACGGTCCACGAGTGAAAGCGGAAGGTGCTCATCGTCTCGGTCTTGGAGTACACGAGATCCATCGCGTTGGAGCAGAAGTTGCCCTGCGGCGGGACGGTCTTGCCCTTCCATTGAAAGACGCGGGCGCGGACGGATTTGATCTTCATGATTTGTCTTCGTTGTGCGATGTGAATCAGGCAGCGACGGGTGCTGCGAGGTGATGCGCCGCGCCCATGCGACTGGCGATGCGGAAGGCTTGCCATGTCGCCTCGACGTTGGCCTTGCCCTGGCCCGCGATGTCGTACGCCGTGCCATGGGCGGGCGTGGTGATCGGAATCGGCAAGCCGCCCTGGACGGTGACGCCGCGGCTGAAGCCCAGCAGCTTGATCGCGATCTGGCCCTGGTCGTGGTACATGGTCACGATGGCCTGGTACTCGCCAGCCTGGGCTTTCAGGAAGATGGTGTCGGCCGGGAAAGGGCCCGCGAAGGGTGACTCGGTCGGCCAGGTGCGCGCCTGCAGTGCCTTCACCGCAGGTTCGATGATGTCGATTTCTTCGCGGCCGCAAACGCCCCCGTCCCCGCCGTGCGGGTTGAAGGCGGCAATTGCCACCTTCGGCTGCACGATGCCGTTCGCCAGCAACGAGCGATAGATGAGTTCGGCCGCCTGCTCGATGCGCGCCACACTGAGGAGGCCGGCCACGTCCTTCATCGGAACATGCGAGGAAATGCGCGACGTCCAGAGGTCGCCGAGCGTGTTGAACTCGCAGAAGTAGCCGGTCACGCCGAGGTGCTCGGCAAAGTGATGCAACTCGTCGTCATGCTGCATGCCGCCGACCTTCATGGCCTGCTTGTTGAGCGGCGCAAAGCAGATCGCATCCACGTCGCCAGCCACCGTGGCGTCCATGCATCGGTCCAGCACCTTCAGCACCGAGCGGCCACCCGCGGGCTCCGCCTTGCCGCGATGCACTTCGGTCGGGTCGATGGTGTCGACGGCGAGAAACGCGGGACGCCGTGTGTCGGCGCGGTCACGCACTTCGACGAGTGAATGCACTTCATCGGTGGCGACCTGCTGGCCTGCGATGCGCTGGCCATCGTCCCACAGCCAGCGGTCACCCACCAGCACGACGTTGGCAAGGGCAGTGGCTTCGGGCTTGGCGAGAAGACGGGCGATGAGTTCGGCGCCGATGCCGGCAGGGTCGCCGAGCGTGACGGCGACGACGGGGAGGCTTGCGTTGTTGTTCATGGCCTCAGTCCATCCGGATGTTGCTCTTCTTGATGATGTCGCCGAAGCGCTTGTATTCGGCCGCATGGAATTCGGCGAACTGCGCTTGGGTCATCGGCGTGATCTCCGCGCCGATGGCGTCGAGGCGAGCCTTGGTTTCGGGCAGGGCCAGCACCTTGTTCACGGCGTCGTGCACCTTGTCCTGCACGGACTTCGGCGTCGAGGCAGGCATGTAGATGCCGTACCAGGCACTGATCGCAACGCCCGGGTACCCTGCCTCGGCCATGGTCGGAACGTTGGGCAACTTCGGGTTGCGCTTGGTCGTGGTCACGGCCAGCGCACGGATCTTGCTGTTCCTGATCTGGCCTAGCACCGAGGGCAGCGTGTCGAAGCTCATTTGCACCTGGCCGCCGATCAGGTCGACCAGCGCGCCGCCGCTGCCCTTGTAAGGCACGTGCGAGATGTCGATGATTGCTGCATCCTTGAACATTTCCGCAGCGATGTGCTGCGTACTGCCCGCACCGCTGGAGGCAAAGTTGAGCTTTCCCGGCTCCTTCCTGGCAAGCGCAACGAGTGACTTCACCGAATCGGCCGGCACGTCGTTGTTGACAACCAGCACGTTGGGCACGGCGCCGACGAAGACCACCGGCACCAGATCCTTGTTGCTGTCGTAGTTGAGCTTGAGCAGATGCGGCGCGATGCCATGCGCCGTGACCACGCCCATCACCATCGTGTGGCCATCGGCCGACTTGGCCGTCGCATCGGCCGCGATGGTGTTCGACGCGCCGGGCCGGTTCTCCACGACGACGGGTTGCTTGAGAAGCGGGCCGAGGCGGTCGGCCACAGCGCGAGCCATGGCATCGGTGCCTCCGCCAGGCGGCGAGCCGACAAGGATCCGAACCGGCTTGCCGGGCCATTCGTCAGCATGCGCCGCACCGACGCCGGCAAGGAGCACCAGCGCTGCGGCGCATGCGGTCATCATCTTCTTCATCTGTTTTGTCTCCAAGCTGTTGGGGGTCAACGAGGCCGATGGTAGGCAAGCGATTGATTGCCGTAAACTGAAAACAGTTGATTAATTGATTACCTGAGGAGATCAAAAATGGGCTCGATCGACCGACAGGACAGCACCCCGCAATTGCTCAACCGTCTGCGCATGCGGCAGGTTGCGTTGATGTTGGCGATCGAGGAGCGGCGCACACTGCGCGCCGCCGCGACGCAGCTCGGGCTGACGCAGCCGGCTGCCACCAAGATGCTTCACGAACTGGAGGACGCGCTGGGCCAGACACTGTTCGAGCGCGTCGGCCGCGGCTTGCAAATCAACGCCGCGGGGGCGCGCGTGACCGGCTATTTCCGTAGCATCCGCGGCAGCATGGAAGCATTGAACCGCGAACTGGGAGAACTCAAGCTCGGCAGCGCCGGCAAGTTTTCCGTCGGCAGCATCATGGCCGCTTCGCCTGGGCGTCTCACGAATGCGTTGCTCGGCCTGAAGGCGATGTACCCGCTGTTGTCATTCGAGATCGCGGTCGACACCAGTGACAAGCTGCTGGCGCAACTCCGCGAAGGCGTGCTGGAGGTGGTGATCGGGCGGCTCGTCGAACATCCGGGCGTCGACTGCACCTTTCGCGCGATCGAAGACGAGGCGCTGGCCATCGTGGTGGGCAATGACCATCCGCTGGCGCGCAAGAGAAAGGTCGAGTTCGAGGCATTGCTCGACCACCCGTGGGTGCTGCAACCTGCAGGCAGTCCGATGCGCACCCTGATCGATCGCGAGTTTCGTGACCATCATGCGGCGTTGCCGAAGGGGCTGATCGAGACAGGCTCGATCCTCACCACGATCAACCTGATCCGCCGCTCGAACCTGATTGCCGTGATTCCCGCGGCCGTGGCAGCGAACGATGCGAAGCACGGCATGTTATGCATCCTGCCTTACCGCTTCCGCCAGACGCTCGAGGCCTATGGCAGCCTGGTTCGCTCCGATCGACCGTTGAGCAAGCCGGCCCTGGAATTCCTCGAACTGCTGCATGGCGGAAAACAAACCGAGATCTGATTCGGGCGGTGTTCAATCGGGCATGCCGTCGATCGCAGAACTCGGTGAAGCGAGTGGTAGTCAAAGTGCGCAACGGAGCGTTTCCAATGTTTGCAGACTTGCTGAAGCACTCGGTCGATGCCAACATGAGCGAGGAAGAACGAATCAGCGTCAGCTTCAACCTGATGTTCTCTTCGTTCACGCAGCAGTTGAGCAAACCGCTCGGGTGACACCAAACGGAGACCCTGATGGACGCTGCCGACAAGCTCGAAGCGGTCCTGCGCTATCACGAACGCACCAAGCACCAGTTCCACCGCTATGCGCGCTCCGCCGGCGCCCTGGATTGGGTGAACCAACCCAACCCGCTCCGCCGTTACGAGGGGGCGCCGCTCACACAGTTGCCCATCCTTGGCGCGGACGAAGAGCCGCTGTCGCCTCGCTACGAAGCTATGTATCGGCGGGGCGCGGTGCCGAGCGCGCCGCTCACGGTCCGCTCACTGTCGCGGTTGTTCGAGTACGCGCTGGCGCTGTCGGCCTGGAAGCAGGCGGGTGGCACGCGCTGGGCACTGCGCAGCAACCCTTCGAGCGGCAACCTGCATCCCACCGAGGGCTACCTGCTGATCGGCGTGTTTCCCGGGCTGGCGCTCACGCCCGGCCTGTACCACTACGCGCCGAGAGAACACGGCCTTGAACGGCGCGCGAATGGCTCCGCCGAATGGTTCGCGCAGTTGATGCGGGAGTTTCCCCCACAGGCCTTTCTGGTCGGTTTCTCGTCCATCCACTGGCGCGAAGCGTGGAAGTACGGCGAACGCGCGTTCCGCTATTGTCAGCACGACGCGGGCCATGCCATCGGCACGCTTCGCATCGCCGCCGCGACTTTGGGATGGAGCGCTGTCGTGTTGCACGGCCTAGCCGATGAAACCATCGAAGCCTTGCTGGGGCTGGACCGCGCCGAGGACTTCGCAGGCGCCGAGCGCGAACAACCGGAACTCGTCATGCTCATCTGGCCGAACGACTCGGCAGGGCCGTGGTGTGCAGGCGCGCAGCGCGCGGTGCCGCTCGGCCTGGATCCGCTGGTGGTGGGCCAGCTCACGAAGCAAGTCTGGTGCGGAACTGCGAACCGGCTCAGCCGCGACGACCCCGTCGCCTGGACCGTCATCGACGAGGTGGCGGTCGCCTCACGTCGAGCGATCGGCGAGCGGTACGGCTTGGACCTGTTCGACACGCCTGCCCCGGCGGATCGATGCGCAGCACTCCCAGACGGGCCACCGGCCGGCCGCATCATCCGCCAACGGCGCAGCCTCCTGGCCTGCGATGGCCGGACCTCGATCACGGCCGAGCGCTTCCACGGCATGCTCGCGCGCGTCATGCCGCGCGTGGAACTGGAGGTGAACCGGCGGCCGATGCCCTGGGATGCCATTGCCTGGGAGCCGCGCATCCACCTGGCCTTGTTCGTTCATCGGGTGGACGGACTCGAGCCAGGGCTGTACGTCCTTGTCCGCGACCCGGCCAAGCTGGACAAGCTGAAGCGCGCCATGCATCAGCACTTCGACTGGTCCGAGCCTCCCGGGTGCCCGGCGGAACTTTCCCTTCGCAGGCTGGAAAGCGGCGATGCAAGGCAGCTTGCGACGCAAGTGAGCTGCTTTCAGGACATCGCGGGCGATGGGGTCTTTTCGCTCGGCATGATCGCCGAGTATCGAGACGCCTTGTTCACGCACGGGCCCTGGTTCTATCGCCAGCTCTTTTGGGAAGCCGGGGTGATCGGGCAGGTGTTGTATTTGGAGGCCGAAGCGGCGGGCATAGGCGCCACGGGCATCGGCTGTTTCTTCGACGATCCGGTGCACCGGGTGTTCGGTTTCAGCAACCTGGAGTTCCAGTCGCTCTATCACTTCACGATCGGCGGCCCGGTGGTGGACAGCCGACTTACCACGCTGGCGCCCTATGGTGTGCGTGATGAAGACGAGTTGAAGCGTCGTCCAGACCGCGGGTGACGCAACGAGCGCGGAGGTCGCGGGGCAAGCACTGCCCGGCGGGTGGCCCGTCTGGTTGGACGAAGCATTGGCCTGCGATCGCCGCACGTAGAGCGACGACGATCGAAGGGTGACTTGCGAAGAAACCCGCTACGAGGCGGGTTTCAGGGCAATGCGGGAGGAAGGGGCGAACCCCTTGGAGCAAAGCTCCCGTGGCAGGATGAGCCACTGAGTCCACCGTTGCATCACGAACGTTTGATCGTCCCCCGCACAGGAAGTTCCGGGCCAATTCACCGTGGGTGTGGGTCGCCGCAATGCGCCGGATTGAAGTGGTCGTCTACATCCAAGGCAATCGAAAGGCCATGCCAGGGTTGGCGGCGCGGTTGTCATGGCCGGGAAACGCGCTGCGCAGGCGTACAGTCGCGCATCAGCATGTCGAATCGGTGCGCACTCGGCTACTGATGGCGGCGTTACCCCGTCCATCGCGGTATGCACCAATCATCTTCCCCGGAGGCTGCCCATGAGCGAAAGATCCGCAATCGACGAAGCACGCTTTGCGCAAGCGGTGCAACTCGTTGTCGCAGCCGTATCAGCCACTTCGCTGAGCAGCGATCGGAGCTTTGATGCGCAAACTCACCAGGACGTCCTTCGAGTAGCGCTGATTCGCGCGTACCAGACGCTTGGGGAAGCGCGTGACGAAATTGAGGGTCATGTGCGCAGTCCGGATTGACCCGGTCCAGTGCGTAGCTTCCCAGCCGCGCAAGCACTCGAATCAGCGTCGGCGAATGCGCCAATCTCATTGCTGCTCGAGTGGTTGCCTCACGAAAGACCAGCAGCGCGACTCTGGTTCTCGCGAAGTGCGCCTTTTCGTACGCCTATTTCCGGCTGAGGAGAAATTAGGGGTATGCAATGAAGAGTACCCTGTCCCCACGTTCACAGCTTTCGCTCGCAATTGCGCGGCGGCCTAAGGTTCGTTCTGAGGAATCTTCGCCATGTCTTCCCCGCAACTGCTTGCCCGTTCCCAAATCGACTTCATCGGCGGCGACTTCGATGCGCTAGCAACCCACATGCGACATTGCGCGCTCGCACAAGGGCGATGGTTTGCAATGGGGCGCCATCTACAGCGGGTGCGTTCAGTCGCCGCCGGCCGCATCGTGACGATGGCCTGCGTGGCCGTGTTGCTCGCCATCGGACTGTTCGCGGTCGTTTGAGCGCTGTCGCGGTCGTCGACCGACTCGACACGCTCAGCCAATACGCACGCGAGCTCCTCCTGCGTCCCCACGAACCGGTCGAACCACCGATCCGCGCCGAGCTCTTCGGCACACAACGCTTCGAGCAGCACGGCCACAGCCTGGCCCGCGCGCAGGTGGTGCAGCGTGGGAGCGCCCACGGCGACACTACGCCTTTTTTTCCGCGGGTCGACAAGAACCTCAAGTCACTGCGCCGCGCCTTCGACTACATCGCGCTGATGTCGCAGAGCGGGCGTTATGTGACACCAGCGGCCGAATGGCTGCTCGACAACTTCCACCTCGTCGAAGCGCAGCTTCAACAGATTCGCGAGGGCGTGCCCCGCAGCTATTACGCGCGCCTGCCCAAGCTCGCCGCGGCGCCGTTGGCCGGCCTGCCGCGCGTCTACGGCATTGCCTGGGCCTACGTGGCCCATACCGACAGCGTGCTGAACGAGGAACTGTTCACCGCCTTTCTCAACGCCTATCAGGACATTGACGAACTCACGCTGGGCGAACTGTGGGCACTGCCGACCACGCTGCGCGTGGTGCTGCTGGAAAACCTGCGTCGCGTCGCCGAAAGCATCGCCGAGAACAAGGTGGCGAGCGAAGTCGCACACGCGGCGTGGGATACGGCCGAGTCGCTTTCCGCGCAAGATCTGGACGTGCTCTACCGTGCGCTCCAAAGCCGCGGCATGCAGGAAAGCTACCTCACCCAACTGTGGCGACGCCTTCCGCTCGAGCACGGCGACGACACCCCCGCTCTCGTGAAATGGACCGAGCAGCACTGCCCGAACGGCCCCTCGCTGATCGCCAACGCGCAGAGCGCGCAGGCCGCCGCCAATCTCACCGTCGGCGACATCATCACCACGCTGCGCATGATCGGTCAGGTCGAGTGGGCCGACCTGATCGAGCCGGTCAGCCGGTCGCTGCGCGTGCTGCGCGAGCTGCCGAGCTTCAGCCGCGAAAGCGAAATCACGCGCCAGCAGATCACGCACGCAATGGAGCAGGTCGCACGTGCCAGCCGCCGGTCCGAGCGCGAAGTCGCTCAGGTGGTGGTGCGGCTGGCCTTCGACGTCGCCGCCGACCCGCACGAGCCGGACGACGACGAGGATCGCTGGTCGCTACCAGAACGAACGGCAGGCTACTACCTCTTTGGCGAAGGCCGCCCGGCGTTGATCGCCGCCCTGGCGCCTGCGCGCGGCAACGGCAAGGCTCCCTTTGCGATGCGACGGATCGCCCATCGCAGCTGGCGCCTCCCGCTCTACCTGCTGACGATCGTCGCCGGCACCGCGCTGTTGCTGGCCACGGCGGTACATGGGTTGAACCGCATCGGCTGGCCGGACGCGGCATGGACTTCGATCGTTGCGCTGGTGCTGCTCGCATGGCCGCTCTCCGAAGCCGTGATTGCGTTGGTGCACCGTATCGTGGCCGAATCGACTCGCGTACGCGCGCTGCCACGACTGGATTTCGCGGCCGGCGTTCCGCAGGCGCATCGGGTGCTGGTGGTCGTTCCGTCGATGCTGGGTTCGCTGGAGGCGAATGCCCAGCTCGCCCATCGCCTCGAACTGCACTGGCTGGCGAACCGCGAGGATCACGCGCAGTTCGCGCTGTTGACGGACTGGGCTGACGCGCCGCGGGCCTCGATGCCGGACGACGCGGCTTTGCTGGACGACGCGACGCGGCGCATCGCAGCGCTCAACGAAACGTACCCTCCACCGGCGGATGCTCCCCCGCGATTCGCGCTGCTGCATCGTCCACGGACCTGGTCCGACACCGAGCAGCGCTGGATGGGCTGGGAGCGCAAGCGGGGCAAGCTCGAGATGCTGCTGCGCCTGCTGGCTGTCGGCGATGCGAGCGGCTTCGTGCCGATGGCCGGGGGAATGCAACTTGCAGCGCGCATCCCCTACGTGATGACGCTCGACAGCGACACCGGCCTGCCTCCAGGCACCCTGCGTGAACTGGTCGCAGTGGCGGCCCATCCGCTGAATGCGCCGCAGATCTCCAAAGCCGGCCATCGCGTGGTGGCCGGCTTCGGCATCTTCCAGCCACGCATCGTCACACCCTTTCCGGAGCGGCGGGAGCGCTCGCTGTTTCACTGGATGTTCGCGGGTCAATGCGGACTCGACCCCTACAGCAACAGCGCTTCCGACATCTACCAGGACGTCTTCGGCATCGGCTCCTTCACCGGCAAGGGCCTGCTCAACGTGCGGGCCGTCCATGCCACGCTGGACCGGCGGGTGCCTGACGGCGCCGTGCTGAGCCATGATCTGTTCGAAGGCACGGTCGCCCGCTGCGCCGTGGTGAGCGACCTGGTCCTGATCGAAGACCACCCGCACCACCCCGGCGTCGCGGCCTCGCGCGTCCACCGCTGGACGCGCGGCGACTGGCAGCTGGTCCCGCTGATGCTGCGCGCGCGACACTTCGGCATCGATGCGCTCGGGCTGTGGAAGATGGGCGATAACCTGCGACGGGCCATGGTTGTTCCGGCATCGACGGCACTTCTCGCGTGGGTCGCCTTCACCGATTCGTTCCCGTTGAACTGGGGACTCGCAGCCGTCGGCGCGGCGCTCGTCCTCGGGCCGCTGCTGGGGGCACTCGCGGGGCTGGTGCCGACGCGACGCTCGATCGAACTGCCCCACTTCTTCGACGTCGGAGCCACCGAGCTGATGCGCACCACGGTCAGCGCGGCGTGGCAATTCGTGCAGCTGGCGGCGCAGACTCGCCTTCTGCTCGACGCGTCCGCCCGCGCCGCATGGCGGCTCGCGGTGAGCCGCCGGCATCTGCTCGAATGGACGACCGCGGCCCAGGCGCAGACACAGGCGCGCTACGACCTCCCTGCGTTCCTGCGCGGCGCGGCACTCACGAGCGCCGTCTGCATCACATTCGCCGTGGCGTCGTTGTGGAGCCCGCATCCGCGGCTGGGCGCCGTTCTCTTCGTACTGTGGGCGCTCGCCCCTGTCGCCGCGTGGTGGAGCAGCCGCACGCCAGCGGAAACCGAAAGCAAATTGACCGCCGAGCAGCGCGACTATCTCGAAGCGTTGGCACACGACACGTGGCACTTCTTCGAGCAGGTGGTCGGGCCCGAGGACAACCATCTGCCACCCGACAACTTGCAGCTCGAGCCCGAGCCCACCATCGCGCACCGCACTTCGCCGACCAACATCGGCATGTACCTGCTGGCAAGCTGCTGCGCGCGCGAGTTCGGGTGGATCGACACGAAGGCGCTCGCCGCCCGGCTCGCGGCGACGCTCGACACCATCGATCGCCTCGACAAGCACGAGGGCCATCTCTACAACTGGTACGACACGCAAACGCTGCGGATGCTGCCGCCGGCCTACGTGTCCAGCGTGGACAGCGGCAATCTCGCGGGCCACCTGATTGCCGTCGCGCAGGCCTGCCGCAGCTTTGCCACCGACAACGCCGATGGCGCCGGACTGGAGGCGCTCGCGCAGCGCTGCGAGACCCTGTGTGCCGGCATGGATTTCCGGGGGCTCTACGACACCAAGCGTCATCTCTTTCACATCGGTCTGCGGGTGGAAGAGAACGCGCTCGATTCGAGCTACTACGACCTGCTCGCCTCCGAATCGCGCCTTTTGAGCTTCCTTGCCATCGCCAAGGGCGACGTGCCGCGGCGCCACTGGATGGCGCTCGGCCGGCCCTTCTTTTCGGTGGGCGTGAAGCCGGGCCTCAAGTCGTGGTCGGGCTCAATGTTCGAATACCTGATGCCGGCGCTCGTGATGGCGGAGCCGGTCGGCGGCTTGCTGCAGGTCGCGAACCTCGCCGCGATCGGCGAGCAGCAGGCCTTCGGCTCGGTGCAGAACCTGCCGTGGGGCGTCTCCGAATCGGCGTATTTCGCGCAGGACCATTCCCTTGCCTACCAATATTCGCCCTTCGGCGTGCCGCGTCTTGCGCTACGTCGCACGCCGCCGACCGACCGCGTGGTCGCGCCTTACGCCACTGCGATGGCCGCACTGCTTCGGCCAGCCGATGCGGTGTCGAACCTGCGCTTGCTCGAGTCGCTCGGTGCACGCGGCGAGTTCGGCTTCTTCGACGCGATCGATTTCACCGTCTCGCGCCAGCCCGCCGAGCAGCCCTTCACCGTCGTGCGCAATGTCATGGCGCACCACCACGGCATGTCACTCGTGGCTTTGTGCAACGCCGTGCGTGACAATGCGCCGCGCCGCTGGTTCGGCAGCGCGCCGCTGGTGCAGGCGCACGAATCGCTGATGCATGAGCGCACGCCGCGGCAGATCATCGGCAGCGCCGATCCGCGCCCGCCGCCCGAGCCCGCGACCGGCGAAGCGCCGCCGATTTTCCAACCGCGCGTGGTCGATCCGATGGCACCCGGCTTTCAGCCCACGCACTTGCTGTCGAACGGGCAGTACACGGTGGCGCTGCGCGCCAATGGCGCCGGCGTGAGCCGCTGGCGCTCGTTCAACGTGAGCCGCTGGCGGGACGATCCGCTGCGCGACGGCTATGGAACCTTCTTCTACGTGCGCGACGCGCACAGCCCCGCGCTCACCTCGCTGACCGCCCTTCCTGCGCCCGGCGAACACTGGCGCTACCGCGCGCGCTTCCTGGCCGACCAGGTTCAGTTCGACGCGAGCGGACCCGGTCTTCAGGCGCGCATCACGGTGCTCATCAGCCCGGAGGACGACACCGAGCTGCGTACAGTCTCGCTGCACAACACGGGCAGCGAGACGCGCACGCTGGATCTCATTTCCTACTTCGAACCGGTGCTGTCCAACCCCAAGGCCGATGAGGCGCATCCGGCCTTCGCCAACCTGTTCGTAGAAAGCCGCTGGGAGCCGGGCTGGCGTGCGCTGCTGATGTCACGCAGGCCCAGCCTGCACGGCGACCCGGTGGTTGCTTCCGCGCACTTCGTCGCATCGGTCGATGCGCAGGTGCTGTCTGTCGACTGCATGACCGACCGACGCGCTTTCGTCGGGCGCAATCGCACACTCGCGGCGCCGGCGATCGATCTGCAGCCGCTGGCGTCCGACGGCAGGCCGATCAATGGCCTCGATCCGATCGCGTGCCTGCGCGTGCGTCTTTCCATCGCACCGGGCGCCACCGCGCGCGTGACCTTCGCGACCGCCGCCAACGACAACGTGGATGCATTGATGCCCGGCATCGACCGCTACCTGCAGCCGATGCACGTGGAACGCGCTACACGCATGGCCGCCACGCTGGCGCAGGTGCGCTTGCGCGATCTCAGGCCAAGAACATTGCGCTGCAGGACCTTACGACCATCCTGACTTACACCACGCCTCGCGTCATGCGCGATCGGAGCCTGATCGACCTGCGGCAGATCTGGCGTTTCGGCATCTCGGGAGACAAGCCGGCCTGAGCGTTCGCGTTGCCCGGCGAGCTGGATCGCCGGCGTCTATCGACCCTGTCCGCCGCGCACGTCCGCTATGCGGCGCCGACTTTGACCTGCCGAATGTCGCTCTTGGGCCCGTTCCGGGCGTTGGCGATGTGGCGGATGAACGTCCGCAATGCAGCGATGAGCTGACCGACGATCGACAGAACCTACGTCCACAGCTTGGGAAGCTGCCGTTCTGCCATTGAACTACACCCGCGAACCGGACCGGATTCTACCGGCAGTCCGGATGCAGGCCAGTCCTCGACTTCGACTGCGAACCCAAGACCCGCCCCATGCGAAACGCCCGCCCCGTAAACCCCTGATGCGGCCAAACGGCGGCTCGGCCATTCGGCCAATTGACCCAGCGCCCGCGCAGTGACAGATTGTGACTTGTGAATGCCAAGTGTTGGCACACGCAGGACGTTGTCGCGGGCGTGCCCGCACGAGGAGTCGAGACATGCTGGGAGAATTCGTCCCGAGGAACATCGCAGCCAAACTCGCAGAGCGGGGGCGCGGGCTGTCCGAGCACCTGATCGATTTCTCACCGGATGCGGTCAAGGATTCCTACAACCGGCGGCCCTTCCTGGTCAGCCATCACCTCGACCAGCATCCCGCTTTCAAGCTGCCATCCCTGTTCGCGTTGTGCCGGCGCCTGCCGCCCACCGAGGTGAAGTACCGTGTCGGCGTGATCCCGGAGACGGCGGACTTCGACTCCTCCTACGCGCGCTTCAGCAAGGGTCTCTCGCTGGAAGACGTGCTCGACCGGTTCGAGCAATCCAAGGCCTACATCTGCATCTACAACCCGGAACGCGACCCCACCTACCGGCCCATTCTGGAAGGCATCCTTTCCGAGGTCGCCGCGGCCATCGACGAATGCGATGCGGTGATCACCTGGTATTCGACCTACATCTTCATCTCGACGCAGGATTCGATCACGCCGTACCACATGGACCGCGAGATGAACTTCCTGCTGCAGGTGCGCGGCACCAAGCAGGTGTCGCTCTGGGACCCTGCCGATGACGAGATCATGAGTCCCGCGGAAAGGGATCGGCTGCTGTCGATGTTCAGCAGCCTGCGAGCGACCTATTCGCCCTCGTTCGAATCGAAGGCCATGAACTTCGACTTGCGGCCAGGCATCGGCGTGCACCACCCCTTCATCGCGCCTCACCGGGTGACCACGGGCTCCGAGCTTTCCATCTCGCTGGCCTTCACGTTCCGCACCCAGAAGTCCGACAAGCTGACGAGCGCCCACGCCTTCAACTACCTGCTGCGCCGGTGCGGCTGGCTGCCCGCGGAAGTGGGTCACAGCGCCGTGGCCGACGAGATCAAGGTGGTGGCATCCCATGCCGCGAAAGTGCCGATCGGCCTGCTGCGGGCCTGGCGCGCGCGGCGGATGGCGACCTAAGGAGACTCTGAAAAAGTCCTCGCGAGAGCGTGCGCCTCGGGTCGGGATGGGATGCAAGACGCAAACCGGAGCCATAGCCAAAGCTATGGCAGGATTTGCAACGCCGCAGACCGCCCGAGCCGAGGATGCGCGGTCCGCGGGGACTTTTTCAGAGTCTCCCTAACGCAGCTGCTATTTGCTGAGCCAGGGAGCGTTGGCGCTCGCGGCCGGATCGGGCCGCGCGAACATGGACAACGCAGCCTGCTGTCGCCACTCGAGCATGCGCATGCGGGCCTGTGCCAACTCGTCTTCCGGAACGTTCTTCACGGGCATCGCTTCGGTCGGATCCTTGTCGAGATCGAAGGTGTCCATTGGCGTTCCATCCAACGGATAGTGGTACTTGCGTGTGCCGCGGCGCATGGCCAGCGTGGTCCCGTCGATGGAGCTGGTGAAGAACACGGCGCGATCCGCGCCCGCCGGTTCCAGCAGCGACCGCCCCGGCAGCCGTGCCCCTTCGACCTGGTAGCCCAGCAGTTGCGCAATCGTCGGAAGGATTTCGATCTGCTGGCGCGCGCCCTGCACCCTTGCGCCCTTCAGGGCGGGCATGCCAGGCGCGTAGATGACGGCGGGGATGCGCAGGCTTTCCTCGTAGACCATGTTGAAAGACTGCTTGGCATCGTGCTCGTCGAGCATCACGCCATGGTCGCCCAGGAACACGAAGATCGTGTCGTCGAGGATGACGTGCACGCTTGGCGCTGTCGCGATGGATCGGTTCATCTGAAACGCTGGCGATAGCGGCGCGGCCTTCAATAGCTTTTTCGATTCCCCTCGGCCGCTTCACCTTCGAACGTTGCACCAGAACCGTCACCGCATCGGTTCCTCTCGATGTGATCGGAGATGTTGAACGATCGCGGAACGCTTCGTGTGCCTGCAAAAGCGCTCAGTGATCGAGAAGCAGCTTCCCAAGCTGTAGACGTAGGTCCTGTCGATCGTCGGTCAGCTCATCGCTGCATTGCGGACGTTCATGCGCCACATCGCCAACGCCCGGTCATGGCCGGGACTGCCTGTTCGCCAAGCTTGCCGACAGCAGTCCTTGGCTAACCAGGCGAACACGCCGAAGGTCAATTGCCAGGCACGCCCGCGAACTGGTGCTCGCGGCCATGAGGAGCCGGTCGTTCATCCGCCACCTACGACCGCTTTAAATGTAAGCCGACATTCGATGCGAGAGGAAGGTTCGGAAGGTCCCGCGCGCGCTCACCGCGCGCTGCGCGGCTCCATCGGGTGGATGTGAAAATCGGCTGTGCCTGCGCCGCAGGAGCCGGCGGCCACCTCGCCCACGGGGCACGAAGCGTCGAGATACTCGATGTCGTTGCCCCTGGCGCTGCGGACATGTGGAAGCAAAAGCCTGAACGTCACCATTTGGCAGCCGCGTCAGTTTTTTTCCGCCAACTGTGCAAGGACAGCCGGGTTCTCCAGCGTCGACGTGTCCTGCGTGATCGCCTCGTCTTTGGCCAGCGATCGCAGCAGGCGCCGCATGATCTTCCCGCTGCGCGTCTTCGGCAGGTTGTCGCCGAATCGGATCTCCTTCGGCTTGGCAATCGGACCGATCTCGCGGCCGACCCAATTGCGCAGTTCGCTGGCGATCCTCTTCGCCTCATCGCCTGTCGGGCGGGCGCGCTTCAGCACGACGAATGCGCAGATCGCCTCGCCCGTGGTGTTGTCAGGCCGCCCGACCACCGCGGCTTCGGCGACCAGGTCAGTGCATGACACCAATGCCGATTCGATCTCCATCGTGCCCATGCGATGCCCTGAGACATTGAGCACGTCGTCGATGCGGCCGGTGATGGTGTAGTAGCCGGTCTTCTCGTCGCGGATCGCACCATCGCCCGCCAGGTAGTAGCCCTTGAGTTCTGGCGGAAAGTAGCTGCTCTTGAAGCGCTCGGCTTCGCCCCAGATGGTGCGGATCATGCTCGGCCACGGCTTCTTCACGACCAGGATGCCGCCTTGTCCGTTCGGTACGTCATTGCCGGTCTCGTCCACGATGGCAGCGGCGATACCGGGGAATGGCAGCGTGCACGAGCCCGGCACCAGTGGCGTCGCGCCCGGCAGCGGCGTGATCATGTGGCCGCCGGTTTCGGTTTGCCAGAAAGTGTCGACGATCGGGCAGCGCCCTCCTCCCACATGCTGGTGATACCAATCCCAGGCGGCTGGATTGATCGGCTCGCCCACGGAGCCGAGGATGCGCAGGCTCGAGAGGTTGTAGCTTTTCGGATGCACTGCGTCGTTGCTGTCGGCCTGCTTGATCAGCGAACGGATGGCGGTCGGCGCCGTGTAGAAGACCGTGACCTTGTGGTCCTGGATCATCTTCCAGAAGCGGCCGGCGTCGGGGTATGTCGGCACGCCTTCGAACACCACTTCGGTCGCGCCCAGCGCGAGCGGGCCGTAGGCGATGTAGGTGTGGCCGGTGACCCATCCGATGTCGGCGGTGCACCAGAACACGTCGTCGTCCTTCAGGTCAAAGGTCCACTTCGTCGTGAGCGCCGCGTGCAGCAAGTAGCCACCCGTCGAGTGCTGCACGCCCTTGGGCTTGCCGGTCGAACCGGAGGTGTAGAGCAGGAACAGCGGATGCTCGGCGCCCACCCATTCGGGCTCGCACACGTCCGGCTGGCCTTGCGTTTCTTCATACATCCAGCGGTCGCGCGCCGGATGCCAGGCAATGTCGCCGCCGGTGCGGCGATAGACGATCACGTCCTTCACCGAATCGCAGCCGCCCAGCGCGATGGCGTCGTCGACGATGGCCTTGAGTGGCAGTTGCTTGCCGCCACGCGCCTGCTCGTCGGCGGTGATCACCATGGCCGCGCCGGCGCCTTCGATGCGGTCGCGCAGGCTTTGCGCCGAGAAGCCGCCGAACACGACCGAATGCGTGGCGCCGATGCGCGCGCAGGCCTGCATTGCGACCACGCCTTCCACGCTCATTGCCATGTAGATGACGACGCGGTCGCCCTTCTTGATGCCGCGCGCCTTCAGCGCATTCGCGAGGCGACAGGTGCGCGCCAGCAGCTCGCTGTAGCTGACGCGGGTTACCCGGCCATCATCGGCCTCGAAGATGATTGCGACCTTGTCGCCCAGGCCACGCTCCACCTGGCGGTCGAGGCAGTTGTACGAGACGTTCAGCGTGCCGTCTTCGAACCACTTGAAAAACGGTGCCTGGCGCTCATCGAGCGAACGCGTGAAAGGCGTCTTCCACGTCACGAACTCTCGCGCAAGCCGGGCCCAGTACGCACCGTGGTCGGCATCGGCCTCGGCGACCAGCGCCTGGTAGGCGGCCATGCCGCGGACGTGGGCGCCTTGCATGACGGCTTCGGGAACCGGATGGATGATTGCTTCGTGGTTGCTCATGGTCTCGTCCTTAGTCTCGGGTCAAAACGGGGGGATGGGAATTCAGGGGTCTGCATGCGCCCGCAGCCAGTTGGCGACCGCGGCAGCACTTCGGAAGTCGTCGCAGGCGCGTGCGGGAATGTGGGGGTGGCGCTGGCTCCACATGCGCGTGAGCGCCTGACCCGGGCCGATCTCCAGCACGCAGCGCACCTGGCGCGCGGCAATGTTTTCCATGCACTCGTCCCAGCGCACCGTCTGCGCGATTTGCGCGGCCAGCGCCGATCTGGCCGCGCCTGCACTGTGAATGCGGTCGGCCGCGTTGCTGAACAACACGACGCGCGGCGGATGGAAGGGCACTTCAGCGAGCGTTTGCGCGAAGCGTTCCGCCGCGTCCCGCATCCATGGCGTGTGGGATGCGACGTTGACCTTCAGGCGGGTGCATTGCCCGCCCTCGGCCGCCGCGATGCGCTGCGCTTGTTCCAGCGCCGCCACGGGGCCGCCGAGCACGACGCTTTCGATGCCGTTGCGGATCGCAATCGACAGGCTCGAGTCGGCGAGTATTCCCTCCAGCGCGCGTTGCGCAAGGCCGGTGATGGCGAGCAGGCCGCCGGGCATGCGCGCGGCACTGCTGTCCATGTCCGCGGCGCGCAAGGGCGCAAGGGCCGTCGCGGTGCCGCTGTCGAAAACGCCCGCCGCGCTGAAGGCGGCGAGTTCACCGACGCTGTAGCCAGCGACCACCGCAGGCGCCGGGACCATCGGCGCCAGTTGGCCCCACGCGGCCAGCGCCAAGCCGGTCAGCAGCGTCTGCGCGTTGGCGTTGTTGGCTGCCCAGGCCGGGTCCGCAAGGCTGCGACGCCAGTCGTCGACACCGAGCCGTGCGCGCATCTCGCCCACGCGCTCATCGTCGGCGAGCCAGGGCAGCATGGCCGCATGCTGGTTGCCTTGACCGGAGAAGATCAGCGCGAAGGTCATGCCGAAAAACAAATGCGCGTGACCCAGCACGCCGCGGCCAAGGTGTCGGCAGCGCCACCGGGCGACAGGCGCCGGGTGACGAAATCATCGGCGATGGCGTATGCGTGTGCGAGTCCGCCGCGCCTGGAGACTCCCCCTTGCTCAATGAACTGGCGTGCCGCGTCCTGTGCGTAACGCAGTCCTGCAAGTCCACCGCGATGCGCAAGGTTGCTGTCGTCCAGCACGGCCATCACGTGGAACAAGGTGTCGAGTCGAGCCAACTGCGGCGACTGCCCGCGTGCAAGCCCTCGCGCCAGGGCGGGCACCGCAACATCGAACAACACCGGAAAACCCAAGGCCGCCTCCTGCGACGCACCTCGCAAGCCCAGCCGCCGTGTGGCGATGCCGCCGGGCAGCGTCGGGACGCGTTGGCTGCGTACCGCCAGCGCCTCGCCCCAATGCCGATGCAGCGCATCGCGCAATCGCGAGGGATCCATCGCACCATTGCATTCGCGCGCAACGGCACCCGCCGCGGCGCACATCAAGCCCAGCATGAAGATCGCGCCGCGATGCGTGTTGATGCCGTTGGTTGCAGCAAGCATGCGCGCCTCGGCGGCGATGCCGCAGCGCTCCAGCTCGGAGAATTCCGCCCCGGCGTGGCCTGCATGTGCGATCCGCACAAAGTAGCTGCGCAGCGCGAACAGGCTGCGCATGAAAGTGTGCGCGTCCATGTCGGAATGGCTGCCGTTGTCGACCAGCGTGACAAGGCCTGGCTTGGGCGCAAGCGCCAGTTCGTCGTGCAACGCGAGCGTGGCGGCACGGCCGATCGCGGCGGGCGTGAGCGACGCGGCAGAATGCTGATGCGAGAAGGCCGCGGCGTTCATGCTGCCCACTTCGCATTCCGAATGGTTGCGCACCACGACGTGTCGTGCTGCAAGGCTGTGCCCGTGAGCCGCTTGACCATGACAGAGCGCGTGCGTGCCGCGCGCCAGTCCGACCACTCGCGCCACGCGACAGCCGTGCCGTCGGCAAACATCAGCTCCCCGTCCAGCCGCGGACGTTCGGCGCCAAAGCAGCGCAGGCGAGCGGCGACGGCATCCGCGTGCGCGGCATCGTCCACCGCCACCCACACGTCCAGGTCGGAACCCGGCCGCACGTGATCCAGGCCGCTCAGCGCCTGCCAGCCAAAGCTGCCGTAGACGTACGGGGTCGCGCCGCAATCCGCAAGCGCAGCCTGCAGTTTTCCGGCAGCGACGCGCGCTGGCAGCGGCAAGAGCGGCAACACGTCGACAAGCAACGGAAACTCCTCGAAGCCCGTCACGGATGAGCGTGGTACCTGCAATGCCAGCCGGCGGCGCGCCCAGCGCGTCGGCGCCGGCAAGCCCATGGCGATGAGGCCGCAGGCGCCCGCGTCAAGCGGTTGCCGCGTCACTACCAATGGCCATTGATGTGCGGCCCAGTGCGCCAGACACTCTCGGGCCTGCGCATCCCAAGGCCGGTCCAACACGGTGGCCCAGCCTTCATTGGAAAGCCGGGCGAGTCGATGTCTGCGCAGCGATTCCATGGCGCGTCCTGCCTTCAGGCCGCTGCCAGCACGCGCTGCACGACAGACGCCGCCAGCTTGCGCCCACCGCGTTCGGCCCCGTCCTTCGCGCGCGCGTCTTCAACGGGCGTGTTGCCCAGCGCATCGCGCAGCGCGGCATGGAGGTCACCGTCCCACAAGGCACGGACGCCACCCATTGCCACGTAGTTGCGCACGCCCGGCGCAAACACCGGGTTCGATTCCGACAAGGCCGTGAGCTTTTCTTCGGACAGCTTGGTCACCCGCGCCATCGCGGGAATGCGCATCACGCGGATCTCCGCTTCGGGCAGCGCATAGCAGCCGTCGGCGATCAGCCCCGAGGTGATGAAGCCGCCCGACAACGCCTGGTCGTACACCAGCCCGATCACCGGATGACCCTGTCGCCGGGCCAGGTCGATGCACATTCCCAGGTGCGCCATCGCGCGGTTGATGCCAAGCGTCTCGTCACGTCGACGCAGCTGCTGGCCCTGCGTGTCGATGAACAGCAGGATCGGCCGGCCAGGATGCTGCGCGATCGTGTCGAGGATCACACGCGCCTGCTCCAGCGCCAGTGCGACGCCGATCGGCGCATGGTTCGTGGTGCCGACGACCGTGATGGGCCGGCCTTCGAACATCACATCGCCTTGCAGGAAATCGCCCGCCGCGCGCATCCCGTGGAAAGACCCGAAAAGCTGGGTCGCGAGTTGGTTCCAGTTCATGGTCGTTTGCCTCGTTGTCATGCGACGACGCGCAGTGCGCGCACCGCGTCTACATTCAGTTCGGGCACGCGCTCGGGCTTGTCGATGCCGAGTTCGCGCCACAGCCAGGTTGCCGCATCGACGCCCTCGGTGTCGGATGGCAGCATGTGCAGGCGCATGTCGAGCAATGCGTGCTCGGCTTCGAGCCCTTCGAGCGTCACCGGCCTCGACGCCTTCAACGCGGCGATGGCCGCCGAGCGAAACGCCTGCACATCGTCCTCGACCAGCGCGTCGCAATCTCCGATGAGCCAGCGATGCTTGCCGCCGCTGGTGCGCCATACCAAGGCACGGTCGCGCGAGTCGTACTCCTCCACGCCGTGCGAGGCCTCGATGACTTCGGGGCCCGACATGGCGAGCCGCCCGACATCGCTCATCACGATGAAGTCGGCGCAGCGCGCCACGATGCCCATGCCGCCGAAGCATCCGTTGGCGCCGCCGATGAGCACGACCACCGGGATGCCGGCGGTGCGCACGTCGAGCACGGCGCGCATCACCTCTGACACCGCAATGAGACCGGCGTTTGCTTCGTGCAGGCGCACACCCCCCGACTCGGCCAGCAGCAGCACCGCTTCCGGCTTGTCTCGCAATGCGCGTTGCAGCAGGCCGACGAGCTTGGCGCCATGCACCTCGCCAACGCCGCCGCCCATGAAGGCGCCTTCCTGCGCGGCGACGAACACCTCGTGTCCGTCAAGCTTCGCGCGTCCGATGGCCACGCCGTCGTCAAACGCCGACGGCACGCCGAGCTGCGCAAGGTGCGGGCTGGTCAACCGCTCGGCCGGCGGAATCCATTCATGAAATGTGCCCTTGTCGAGGAGCAAGGCAAGTCGCTCACGCGCTGAACATTCGGCAAAGCTGATCATGTGGATGCTCCTTGCGGCAGTTCGGCCACGGCCTGGTCCAGGCGCAGGCTGACCACTGCGGGCGTGGCGCCCATGTCGTTGATCGAAACGCGCACGCCGCCGATCGGGTGCCGCGCAAAAAAGTCGTCGGCTACCGCCTGCCAGATCGGGCCGAAGCCGCGCGCCGAGGTTTCGACGCGTACCGCGCAACCATTGCCGGCAGCGGCTTCGAGCATCACTTCGAGATTGCCCGAGCCCACCACGCCAACGAGCACCGGTGCGAAGGCGGCAACACGATAGCCACCTGAGAAAGAGAAGTCCAGGGTTTCGATCCCTGCGGGAATGTCGCTCATGTTTGATGCTCCTTACCAGTTGCGGAAGCGCTTGGGCGGCTGGTACAGCCCGCCCGATGCGCGCACCAGGTCGCGCATGCTGCGTGCGGCCAGCAGATTGCGCGTGGCATCGCGCGGGTCGATGCCGAGGTCCTGGGGACGCCTGATCACGCCGCGGTCGCGCAGGTTTTCCACGGCGCGCTTGTCGCGGCCCAGCCCCACGGTCGTGTAGCCGGCGACACCGCGGATCGCCTGCTCCCGCTCCTCGTCGCTGCGGCACATCAGCAGGTTCGCGATGCCTTCCTCGGTGAGGATGTGCGTCACGTCGTCGCCGTAGATCATGATGGGAGGTAGCTCCATGCCAGCCTGCTCCTGCAGCGTCCACGCATCCAGACGGTCGACGAAAGCCGGCTGCATGTGCTCGCGAAAGGTCTCGACCATCTGCACCACCAGTTTCTGTCCGCGCGGCGTGCCGGCGGCGCCAGTGCGTCCCGCGCGCGCCTCGCGGCCGGCCTTGAGCCACGCGGGACTGGAGTGACGCCGCCCCCGTGCATCGGCGCCCATGTTGGGCGCGCCGCCGAAGCCGGAGATGCGGCCCAATGTCGCGGTCGAACTGTTGCCATCGAGGTCCATCTGCAAGGTCGAGCCGATAAACAGGTCGCAGGCGTAGTGGCCCGCCGCCTGGCAGAAGGCGCGGTTGCTGCGCAGGCTGCCATCCGGGCCGGTGAAGAACACATCGGAGCGCGCCCGGATGTAGTCCTCCATGCCCAGCTCCGAGCCGAAGGAATGCACCGACTCGACCCACCCTGCCTCGATGGCCGGGATCAATGCAGGATGCGGGTTCAGTGCCCAGTGCTTTGCGATCTTCCCCTTGAGCCCGAGCGATTCGCCGTATGTCGGCAGCAGCAGTTCGATCGCCGCCGTGTCGAAGCCGATGCCGTGGTTCAGCCGCTGCACGCCGTACTCGCCGTAGATGCCCTTGATGGCCATCATCGCCATCAGCACCTGGATCTCGCTGATCTGCGCCGGGTCGCGCGTAAACAGCGGCTCGATGAAGTTGGGGCGGGGCGCTTTCACGACGAAGCTGACCCAGTCGGCCGGGATGTCGATGCGCGGAAGCGTGGTCGTCTTGCCATCGACCATCTCGTTGACCTGCGCTATGACGATGCCGCCCGAGAAGGCCGTCGCCTCGACGATGGCCGGCGTGTCTTCGGTGTTGGGGCCGGTGTAGAGGTTGCCCTCGGCATCGGCCGCCTGCGCCGCGACCAGCGCCACCTTCGGCGTCAGGTCGACAAAGTAGCGAGCAAATAATTCCAGGTAGGTATGGATCGCACCGATCTCGATGCGCCCGGCCGACACCAGCTTGGCCAGCCGCGCGCCCTGCGGCCCCGAGAAGCTGAAGTCCAGCCGCGAGGCGATGCCGTTCTCGAAGATGTCCAGGTGCTCCGGCAGCGCCAGCACCGACTGCACCATGTGCAGGTCGTGCACACGCTGCGGGTCGAGCCCCACCAGCGCGTGCGCCAGGAAGTCGGCTTGCTTCTGGTTGTTGCCTTCGAGGCAGACGCGGTCGCCGGGTTCGAGCACCGCTTCGAGCAGCTTGCCGACCGCTTCGGTCGCGACGACCTTGCCCACGCGTTGCGCCCCGAGCGCTTCAGAGACCCGCGCCAGCCGCGCCGTGCGGTTGGCTGTCCGGGTGTTCCAGTTCATGCGATCCATAGTGTTTGACCTCAATGCACGATGGCTTTGACTGCAAAGAACAGCAGCGACGGGCCCAGCAGGCAACCGAGGCCGGTGTGGAAGGTCGCGACCAGCGCGCCGTAGGGCACCAGCTTGCGATCGGTGGCGGCAAGGCCTGCGGACACGCCGCTCACCGTGCCGGCCAGGCCGCCGAAGACCATCGCCGAGCGCGGCGTCTTCAGCACCAGGAACTTCGCGGCGATCGGCGTGCCGACCATCACGATGATGGCCTTGACCAGGCCGGTGGCGATGCTCAGCGCCATCACGTCCGGGCTGGCGCCGATCGCCGCGCCCGTCACCGGTCCGACGATGTAGGTCACCGCGCCGGCGCCGATGGTCGTCATGCTCACCGCATCCGAGTAGCCGAAGCTCCAGGCGATCGCGGCACCGACGATGAAGGGCAGCACCGTGCCCAGCACCAGCGCGACGACGCCGATCATTCCGGCCTTGCGTGCCTCGGTGGCCTGCACTTCGAAGGCGGTCGCGACGATCGCAAAGTCCCGCAGCATCGCGCCGCCCATCAACCCGATGCCGCCGAACAGCGACATGTCGGCCAGGCCCTTGTGGCCGCCGGTCTGCGTGCCGCCCCAGTAGGCGAGCGCGAGGCCGATCACGATGGCAATGGCCGAGCCGTGGACGCGCCCAAAGGTCAGGCGTTTCGAGATTTGTCCCGAGATCAGGACGACAAAGCCGACGATGGCAAAGGCGGTGACGAGGCCGTTCAGGGCCGCTGCTTTTTCAAGGATTTCGAGCATGGTGTTCACTCCGCTTCGGCGAGCAAGGGGTTGTCGTGCAGGGTCGGGGTGGCCACCGGCTCATGGGCCGGGCGCTCCGTGCGATTGATGACCGAGATGACGACGGCGCAGACGCCGACCGCGGCAAATGCCGACAGCAGCGCGACTGGCCCGCCGCGCAGTGCAGAGACCATGTCCTGCTGGGCCGCCATGGCGACGACCACCGGGATGTACATCGCGCCCCAGTACTCCACGCCCAACTCCGTGAGCTTGGGGAGCATGTCTTTCTTCTGCAGGTAGATGCGGGCGAAGATCAGCAGCAGCATCGCGATGCCGACCCCGCCGACGTTGGTCTTGACGCCCAGCGCCTGCCCGAGCAGATCGCCGATGAAGATGCCGAGCAGATGGCAGATTGCCAACAGCGCGGTGCCGTAGATGATCATGGGTTTGTCTCCTGGTTCGCGCCGCGCGACTGCGCAACTCGGAGGAACTTGGCGCCTTGTCTGCTTGGCAGATTCAGTGCTGTTCCCTGGAGACGAAAGGTACCGATGGCCCCGGCTTCGATCAATTAACCACCCGCGCGCAGAACCGCGTGGAGCGAAACGATCGAGGGTTAACCCTGAAGCGCAGCGCGCTACGACAGGTCGGCGCGGACCATCCGGCACACCGCCAGCAGCGCCAGCAGGTTCGGATCGCGCTCGCGCGTGCGCAAGAAGCTGACGCAGATCTTCTGGCGCATGAGGTAGCGCTGCTGCAGGGGAATCAGCTGCACCCGCTGCGGCATCACGCTGCGCACGCGGCCCGGCAACAGCGTGTAGCCGATGCCGCCACTGACCAGGTTCATCAACGAAAAAATGTCGCCGGTTTTCATGACCACATTGGGCGTGAAGCCGGCAATGCGAAACGATTCTTGAAAGCCGGTGTAGGTCACGAAGCCTTCGCCCAGGCTAACGAAGCGCTCGCCGGCGCACGCGCTCAAGTCAACCTCCTGCATTTCCCCGTACCGCGAGCCGGTCGGCGCAGCGAAGAAGATGTCGTCCTCGAACAGCAACTCCGATTCCACGTCGGCCGCGCCTTCGGGCGCGCCGATCAGCGCTGCATCGACCACGCCATCGCGCAGCCGCTGAAGCAGGTCGGCATTGGAGCCGAGCACCAGTTCCAACTGCAGTTCAGGCTTTCGGACTTTCATTCCCATCACGATCGTTGGCACCGTGCGGCTGCTCAGAGAATACAGCGAACCAATTCGAATCCGGTCAGCCGAATAGCCGGCGAGTTCGCGCGTCGCGCGTATCCCGTCGGACATCGTGCGCAGTACATCGCGCGCTGCCTCGGCCAGTGCTTGCGCGGCTTCTGTGGGATGCAGGTTGCGGCCTTCGTGGCGAAACAAGGCGCACCGCAGGCCTGTTTCCAGCGAGTGGAGCGCCCGGTGGACGCTCACCGTGCTGATGTCCAGCCGTTCTGCGGCGCGCGCAAGATTGCCCGTCTCCATGAAGCTCAGGAGGATCTCGAGCTTGCGGAATGTGATGTCCTCGTCGATACGTATGAGCATGGGCGGGTCGTCGCTGAAGCACTCATCGTAGTGCCAATTTCTTGACTGCCAAGCGCACGGACACCAACGTTTCGCTCGGCGAAAGGCAACGGTTGTTGCAATATAGCCGCTGCGGGAACTGGATGACCGCTTCCGCCCGCATACCTATTGTTGAGCGGACAATGCCGACGGACAGCAATGGGCCCGGAGCGTTGGTTGGCGACTTGCGGAAGCAGCCGTTCATGCGCGATGTCGACCTGGTCGTCCATTGCTGCCCGCGATCCGACGCTGGCGTGGAACTCGAACTTCCTAAACGACGTCGGCGAAGTCGGGTTCAAAAGTAGACCGGCCGTTCGTCAAAGAAAGGGCCAAGGTCAGGTTTCGGCGACCGCCGTCGTTCGGCCGCCAAATTCGAAGGACAGCAAACAGTCTTCAGCAGACATATCGGAGCCGCCCTCCCCGCGGCTCCGCCCACCTCACGACCGATCGGGCACCCTCGCCTCAATCTTCTCCCGCACCCCTCTGATCGCACCCCTCAACGCCTGCAGCTGGCGATCCATGTCCGCATTGAGGACAGTCACCAAGCCCCGCAGCTCGGTCGGCTCGATGTGAAATTCTTCGGCACCTCTCAGGGGGTAGCGAGGCGACAGAAAGCTCTGCAGGCACTCGTAGGCACGGTACGAATCAGCCAAGTTGCAGAATGCATCCTCGACTTCCGAGAAGTTCGTCATTGCCGACTCAGGCGGCTCTGGCGCCTCTTGTTTGGCGACTGGCGCGCGGCGCCGCTTCGCAGCGACCGATGGGGGTTTGATTGACTTGGCGATCCTCGGAGAATGCGCGATCGCGCGAGCAGACTTGGCCATGTTGGCCTCCCTGAAGGTTGCGGTTTACTGAAACCGCCGTCCCCGCTTCCAAACGGTGGCGGCAGCTCGAACGGGCACGCGCGCCAGCGCCCCTTGTTGCTCAGCGGATCTCCGCGATGCCCGTCCCCGCCGCGACGTAGGCGCCCTGTTCCGCCTGGAGCGCGATGCGCCCCGGGCGGTGCGCCTTGACCTGCATTTCCATCTTCATGGCCTCCATCGAGCCGATCGTGTCGCCGGCTGCGACAGTGTCGCCGTCGGCCACCGCCCACGATTGCAGGGTGCCGGAGATCGGCGCGGCGACCGCGGCAGGGTCGGCCACCGCCGAAGCCGCGGCGCCCTCGCTCGCTGCGCCGCTGCCCGCGGCCGAAGACAGCCCGCGCAACAGTTCGGCCGGCAGGCCCAGCGCCATCCGGCGGCCATCGATTTCCACCGCCGTGCGCACCAGCGAGACCTCCGCCAGCGGCTCGGGTCGCACCGCCGCGGCCAGCACATTCGCGAAATCCGTCTCGATCCAGCGGGTGTGCACCTTGAAGGCCTCGGCGGAGACGAAGTCGGCGTGCTCCATCACCGCGCGGTGGAACGGCAGGACCGAGGGCACGCCTTCGATGCGGAACTCCTTGAGCGCACGCCGGGCGCGGGCGATCGCCTGCGCGCGCGTGGCGCCGGTGACGACCAGCTTGGCCATCAGCGAATCGAAAGTGCCCGGCACCGTCGAGCCCGACTGCACGCCGGTGTCGACGCGCACGCCCGGGCCCGATGGCGCTTCGAACACGCGCACCGGGCCGGGCGCGGGCAGGAAGCCGCGGCCGACGTCTTCGGCGTTGATGCGGAACTCGAAGGCGTGGCCGCGCGGCACCGGCGTCTCGGTGATCGACAGCGGCAGGCCGTCGGCAATGCGCAGCTGTTCGACCACCAGGTCGATGCCCGTGGTCTCCTCGGTCACCGGATGCTCCACCTGCAGGCGCGTGTTGACCTCCAGGAAGGAGATCGTGCCCGAGGGGCTGAGCAGGAACTCCACCGTTCCGGCACCGACGTAGCCGGCGCGCATGCAGACATCGCGCGCGGCCTGGTGAATGCGCTCGCGCTGCGCGTCGCTGAGGAAGGGCGCGGGCGCCTCTTCCACCAGTTTCTGGTTGCGCCGCTGCAGCGAGCAGTCGCGCGTGCCGAGCACGACCACGTGCCCGTGCGTGTCGGCGATCACCTGCGCCTCGACATGGCGCGGACGGTCGAGGAACTGCTCGACGAAACACTCGCCGCGGCCGAATGCGGCGACGGCCTCGCGCACGGCCGATTCGTACAGGTCGGCGACCTCGTCGAGGCGCCAGGCGACCTTGAGCCCGCGCCCGCCGCCGCCGAAGGCCGCCTTGATGGCGATCGGCAGGCCGTTCTTCTCGGCGAAGGCCACGACCTCCTGCGCGTCGCGCACGGGGTCCGAGGTGCCCGCGACCAGCGGCGCGCCGGCCTGCAGCGCGATCTTGCGGGCCTGCACCTTGTCGCCCAGCGCCTCGATGGCGGCAGGCGGCGGGCCGATCCAGGCCAGCCCGGCGCCGATGACGGCGCGCGCGAAGCCCGCGTTCTCCGACAGGAAGCCGTAGCCCGGGTGCACCGCGTCGGCGCCGCAGCGCGCGGCCACGGTCAGCAGCTTGTCGATGTTGAGGTAGGTGTCGGCCGGGCGCTGGCCGTCGAGGCCATACGCCTCGTCGGCCATGCGCGCATGCATCGCGTCGAGGTCGGCATCGGCGTACACGGCGACCGACTGCACGCCGTAGTCGGCACAGGCGCGCACGATGCGCACGGCGATCTCGCCGCGGTTGGCAATCAGGACTTTTTTCATGGGGTCTCTCGCAGGACGGAGCGGGTGGTCGGATGGAAGGCGCGGATCGGGTTGAAGCGCACGCTGGCGCCGATCGGGATCTGCCCGGCGCGGTCGAGGTGGTGCGGCGCCACGGCGCCGATCACCGGATAGCCGCCGGTCAACGGATGGTCGGCCAGGAACAGCACGGGCTGCCCGCTCGGCGGCACCTGGATGGCGCCCAGCGCCGTGCCCTCGCTCGGCAGCTCGCCGGGCTTGGCGCGCGCCAGCGCCTGTTCGCCCGCCAGCCGCAGCCCGACGCGATTGGACTGCGGCGTGACGGTCCAGAGCTGGCTCGCCAGCAGCGCGACCGCCTCGGGCGTGAACCAGTCGGTTCGCGGGCCCATCACCACGTCGAGCACGACAACGTCCCGTGCGGTGGGCAGATCGGCGGGGGGTTGCCCGGGCAGGCCGACCACGGCGCCGCGCTCGACCGCGCGAACGGGCAGCACGTCGCCGGCCTGGATCGGCGGCGGACCGACGTGGGCGAGCGTGTCGGTCGAACAACTGCCGAGCACCGGCGCCAGGTCGAAGCCGCCGCGCACCGCGACGTAGGAGCGGATGCCCGCGGCCGGTTCGCCGAGCGTCACGGTATCGCCGTCGGCCAGCGCGAAGGCTTCGTGGCGGCGCATGTTCAGCGTCGTGCCATCCGCGGTAACGAGGCGAACCGGCGCATCGGCACCGGTGACGGCCATCACGGCGTCGCCGCGGCAGACGAACTGGAACCCGCCATACACGAGCTCCACGCAGGCCGCGTCAGCCGGATTGCCGACCAGTCGGTTGGCCGCGCGCAGGGCGCCCTGGTCCATCGCACCCGAAGCCGACACGCCCTGCCCGGCCTGGCCGTGCCGGCCCCGATCCTGGAACAGCGCCTGCAGCCCGGTGGCCCGGATCTGGAGCGCGGCGCCTGCCGGCGGCGCAGCCGCGACCGGTTCGGCGGGTGCGATCCGCCGGGGCGCCGGCGAGGCCGACGGGCGCTGTCCGGACACATCGACGAAGCGCACCTTGAAGCCCGGCTGCAGCAGCGCCGGAACCTCGCGGCCCAGGTCCCACATGGGCGTGGCGGTCACGCCGATGATCTGCCAGCCGCCCGGGCTGGCCTGCGGATAGACGCCGCTGAAGGGGCCCGCCAGTCCGACGGCGCCGGCCGGGATGCGGGTGCGCGGCGTTGCGCGGCGCGGCACGTTCAGGCTGGGGTGCCCGCCGCTCAGGTAGGCGAAGCCCGGCGCGAAGCCGGTGAAGGCGACCATGTAGTCGCTGCCGGTGTGGCGGCGGATCACTTCCTCGCGCGAGATGCCCAGCAGCTGCGCCACCTCGTAGAGATCCTCGCCCTGGTAGTCGACCGGGATCTCGACCCGCGTGGCCGCGCGCTCGACCGTCGCATGCAGGCTGCGGCCGCCGATCTGGTCGGCGAGCTGGTCTGGCGTCACCGCCGTGGGGCGAAAGCGGACCAGGATCGTGCGGGCCGCAGGCACCAGTTCCTCGATGCCGGCGATGGGCTCGGCCTGCAGCGATGCGAGCAGGGCCAGGGTCTGCGCCAGGTCGTCGAGTTCGACCAGCAGCGCATTCAGGTTGACAGGCAGGAAACGCATCATCCCCGCGCTCCTTCGACCACTGCCGGATCGACGAAGGAGCCGATGACCACGCCCGAACGCTCTAACAGGCCGCGCACCTGGCGCGCCATCTCGACCGCGCCGGGGCTGTCGCCGTGCACGCAGATCGAATCGGCCTGGACGCGCACCGTGCTGCCGTCGATGGCCTCGACCACGCCCTCGGTCGCCAGCCGAAGCATGCGCGCCGCGACCACCTCCGGGTCGTGCAGCACGGCGCCCTTCTCGCGGCGCGACACCAGCGATCCGTCCGGCATGTAGGCGCGGTCGGCGAAGGCTTCGGCGACGGTGCGCAGCCCGCTCGCCTCGGCCCAGCCGAGCAGCGGCGAGCCGGCCAGCCCGACCAGGGCCAGCCCGGCATCGATCGCCAAGATGGCGGCGATGACATCGCGCGCCTGGCGCTCGTCGTGCGCGATGGTGTTGTAGAGCGCGCCGTGCGGCTTGACGTAGCGCACCGCGGTGCCCGCGGCGGTCGCAAGGCCCTGGAGCGCACCGATCTGGTAGATCACGTCGGCCACCAGGTCGGCGCTGGCCACGTCCATGTTGCGCCGGCCGAAGCCGGCCAGGTCGGGGTAGGCCACGTGGGCGCCGACCGCCACGCCGAGCGCCTGCGCGCGCCGCAGCGTCTGCAGGATGCCGGCCGCGTCGCCGGCATGGAAGCCGCAGGCCACGTTGGCGCTGCTCACGATGCCGAGCATCGCCGCGTCGTCGCCCATGCGCCAGGCGCCCAGACTCTCGCCGAGGTCGCTGTTGAGGTCCATCTTCATCGCGGCGCCCTCAGCGGAACATCAGGAAGTACAGCAGGAACACGTTGCAGGTGAGCAGCGCGAGCGCGGTGGGCACCTGGGCGCGGATCACGGCGTTCTTGTCGGGCAGTTCCAGCAGCGCCGCGGGCACGATGTTGAAATTGGCGGCCATCGGCGTCAGCAGCGTGCCGCAGTAGCCCGAGAGCATGCCGATGGCCGCCATCACCGCCGGGTTGCCGTGGTACATGCCGACCAGGATCGGCACGCCGACGCCGCCGGTCATGACCGGGAAGGCCGCGAAGCCGTTGCCCATGATGACCGTGAACAGCGCCATCCCGACCACGTACACGACCACCGCGAAGAAGCGCACGTCCATGTTGATGTAGCTGGTGGTGATGTGCGCGACGGCCTTGCCCACGCCCGCGTCGGAGAACACCAGCCCGAGCATGCCGAGCATCTGCGGCAGCACCAGCGCCCAGCCGAGCGCATCCGTGAGGCGGCGCGATTCGCGGATGCCCTGCACCGGCGTTTCGTTCGTGAGCCTGCAGGCCAGTGCCAGCGCGACGATGCAGCCGACGCCCAGGCTCACCAGGGTGGTGTTCTTCGGGTCGAGCAACGGCGTGCCGCCGAACACGAGGTACTTGGCCGAGAGGGTGCCGACCATCGTGACCAGCGGAATCGCCAGCGCCGGCATGAACAGCTTGTTGCCCAGCCGCCGCGCGCTCGCCGCGTACTCCGCCGCGGTGCGTTCGCGGTGGCGGCCCACGCCGACGCCGCCGAAGGCGGCGATCAGCGCCATGACCACGACACCGACGCCGACCCAGACCGGCGGCACCTGGTCGCCGATGAGGAACACCAGGGAATACAGGCCCCAGAAGAAGGCGCTCGAATAGCGCTTGGGATGCTGCCGGTCCCTGAGCGTCATCACCGCGGTGATGGCGAGGATGGCGCCGACCAGATAGTAGAGATGAGCGATGGAGAGCGTCATGATCAGGCACCCTTCACTGCAACGGCGTCATCGGTGGCTGGCGCGGGCGCATCGCCGCCGAGTTCGCGCGCCAGCATCCGGTCCAGCCGGCGCAGGCGCCAGGCGTGGATCACGAAGGCGCAGGTGGCGGTCGGAAGGCCCCACAGCGCTACATGGATCGGCTCGACGTCGATGCCGGCCTCGCGCAGGAAGGTGGTCATGAGCACGATGGCGCCGAAGGCCACGAAGATGTCTTCCCCGAAGAAGAGACCCACGTTGTCGGTGGCCGCGGCGTAGGCGCGCAGCTTGTGCCGGATGCGATCGGGCAGCTTGCCGTAGCGCGCCTCGGCCGCACCCTCGGCCATCGGGGCCAGCAGCGGCCGCACCATCTGCGGATGGCCTCCCAGGCTGGTGAGGCCGATCGCGGCCGTCAGCTGCCGCGCGCCCAGGTAGACGATCAGCAGCCGGCCGACCGTCGCGGACTTGATGGTGCTGATCCAGTTCTGGGCATGCTGGCGCAGCCCGTGGCGCTCCAGCAGGCCGATCACCGCCAGCGGCAGCAGGATGATCAGCGGCAGGTTGCGCGTCTTGATGAAGCCGGTGCCGATCGTCGCCAGGATCTTGTCGACCGGGAAGTTCGCGGCAAAGGCGGTGACGACGGCCGTGACGATCACGACCAGCATCGGATTGAAGCGCAGGATGAACCCCGCGATGATGACGGCGACCCCGAGCAAGGGCCACAGGTTGATGTCGGTAGGCAAGGCGGTTACTCCTGAATGAAAGGTGGTTGACTCAACAGATCAAGAATTAGATTGAGTCAACTGGCATGGATTGTTCAACAATTCAGACAAAATTGCTCGCAAGTTGCATGCCAATTCATAGGTAGAAACCCGGATTTCGTTGAGCAAACGGGAGAAAGCGGGGGGCTAGATCTGCTACAACCGTGAACAAATGAGCCTTGTCACGCCCCCCTCCCCCGCCGTCCAGACCCTCAGCGAGCGGATGGCCGAACAGCTGCGCCTGAAGATCACCCAGGGTGAGTTCTCGCCGGGCCAGCGGCTGTCGGAGCAGGCACTGAGCGACAGCCTGGGGATTTCGCGCAACACGCTGCGCGAGGTGTTCCGCATGCTGACCAAGGACGGGCTGGTCAAGCACGCGCCCAATCGCGGGGTGTTCGTGGCCATCCCCAGCATCGCGTCGATCATCGACATCTACCGGGTGCGCCGGCTGATCGAGTGCCAGGCGCTCGCGCAGGCCTATCCGCGCCATCCGGCCAAGAAGAAGATGCGCGAGGCGGTGGAGACTTCGCTGCGCTGCCGCTCCGGTGGCGACTGGCTGGGCGTGGGCACCGCCAACATGGCTTTCCACATGGCCATCGTCGAGCTGGCCGACAGCGAGCGGCTCAACCTGCTGTTCGAACCGGTGCTGGCCGAGTTGCGGCTGGCATTCGGGCTGTTGCGCGATCCCGAGTTCCTGCACGCCCCGTATGTGGACATGAACGTGAAGATCCTGGAGCTGGCGGAAGCCGGCGACTATGCCGGCGCCGCCGCCGCGCTCAACGACTACCTGGTGCACTCCGAGCGCATCGTGCTGGCCGTCTACGCCAGGCACATCAGCGACGCCGGCTGGGAGAGCTGACGCCGGGTGGCGGCGCCGGCTGCGCTGTCCGGCCCTACTCGGGCTTGAAGTCGATCGACTTGAGCACCGCACCCATGCGCTGATAGTCCGCGCTCAGGGACTTCGTCAGTTCCTCGGGGCTGCGCGGCTGGCCGGCCTCGAAGCCGATGTCCTGCAGCCGCTCGCGCACCGCGGGCAATGCCAGCACCCTGAGGGCGGCTTCGCGGACCTTGGCCTGCTGCGCCGCGGGCACGTCCGGCTTGACCCACAGGCCCATCCAACCCGTGGCCTCGAGCTGCGGATAGCCCAGCTCGGTGAAGGTCGGCACATCGGGCAGCAACGCCGAGCGCTTGGGCGTACTCACCGCGAATGCCTTGATCTTGCCGGCCTTGACGAGCGGCAGCGAGCTCGGCATGGCGTCGAACATCAGCGGCACGTGGCCGCCCATCACATCGGTCAGCGCAGGCGTCGAGCCCTTGTAGCCCACGTGGGTCATGTCGATCCCCGCCGCCTTGTTCAGCTGGAGCCCCATCACATGGGAGAGCGTGCCCGCCGTGTAGGAGGCGTAGTTGACCGTGCCGGGATGGGTCTTGACCCACGTCATCAGCTCGCCGAAGTTCTTGGCCGGCACCGAAGGCGAACCGACCAGCACCAAGCCGCCGCGGCTGAGCTCGGCCACCGGCTTGATCTCGGTCGCCATGTCGACGCGCAACTTGACGATGTGCGGAATCTCGCTGACCAGCGAATTCACCGCGACGAGCACGGTATAGCCGTCATGCGGGGCCTGCGAGAGCTCGTTCACCGCGAGCACGCCTCCGGCTCCGGGCCTGGGGTCGACGACTACCGCCTGGCCGGTCTCCTTCGACAGGTTGTCGGCCAGCAGCCGGGCGATGATGTCCGCCGAACCTCCGGCGGGGCCGGCGGCGATGATGCGCACCGTCTTGTCGGGCCATTTCGGCGCATCGGCGTGAGCCATCGATGCTGCCAGGCAGATCGCCGCAACGCTTGCGAGGGACGCGGCGCGTGCAATATGCCGCATTGCCTTCTTCGACTTCATGATCAGTCTCCTTGTGTCTGGGGTCAGGGCGCCCAGCGCAACCGCGCGAGCACCAGTATGACGAGAAATTCGCTCTCGCCGAGCATCGTTGCCACCGGCTTCGAGCCGAGCGTGGCGAGGTCGCGCAACGGCGTTTCAGGCCACAGCCAGCAGGTGGTCCTGGAACGCTTCGCGCAGCTTGTTCTTCTGCACCTTGCCTGTCGGTCCGAGCGGAATGTGATCGACGAACACCACGTCGTCCGGGGTCCACCACCTGGCGATGCGGCCGTCGTAGAACCCGATCAGCTCGTCGCGCGTCAAGGTCGCTCCCGGCTTCCGGGTCACCACCAGCAGCGGGCGCTCGTCCCACTTCGGATGGCGAGCCGCAATGCAGGCCGCCATCGCGACGGCCGGATGGGCCATGGCGATGTTCTCCAGGTCGATGGAACCGATCCACTCGCCGCCCGACTTGATCACGTCCTTGCTGCGGTCGGTGATCTGCATGAATCCGTCGGCGTCGATGGTCGAGACGTCGCCGGTGGGGAACCAGCCGTCGACCAGCGGACCCTCGCCCTCCCCCTTGAAGTAGTTCGAGATGATCCACGGGCCGCGCACCATCAGCTCGCCGGCCGAGATGCCGTCGCGCGGCAGTTCCTCGCCGTCCGCGCCGACGATCTTCATGTCGACACCGAACACCGAGCGTCCCTGCTTGGCCTGGATGGCCAGGCGTGCCTCGGTGTCGAGTGCCTGCTGCCCCGGCTTCAAGGTGCAGACCGTACCCACCGGGCTCATCTCGGTCATTCCCCAGGCGTGCAGCACCTGGACGTCGTAGCGCTCCTGGAAGGCGCGCATCATCGCCGGCGGACAGGCCGAGCCGCCGATGACCGTGCGGCGCATCGTGCTGAACTGCAGGCCCTGGCCCTCCACATGCGCCAGCAGACCCTGCCAGACGGTGGGCACCCCGGCCGACATGGTCACCCCTTCGGCCTCGAACAAGTCATGCAGCGATTTGCCGTCGAGCCAGGGGCCGGGAAACACCAGCTTCGCGCCGACCATGCATGCTACGTACGGCAAGCCCCAGGCGTTGACATGGAACATCGGGACGACCGGAAGGATGACGTCGTTGGCCGAGCAGTTCAGGGCATCGGGCAGCGCCGCGGCGTAGGTGTGCAGCAGTGTCGAGCGATGGCTGTAGAGCGCGCCCTTCGGATGGCCGGTCGTGCCCGAGGTGTAGCACAGCGACGAAGCGCGCTTCTCGTCGAAGGTGGGCCAGGCGAAGTCGGCCGACTGCGCCTCGACCAGCTCTTCGTAGCAGAGCAGGTGGGGCAGCTTCGACGACACCGGCATGTGCGCCCGGTCGGTCATCGCCACGAAGGCCTTAATCGTCGACACGCGCGAGGCGATCGCCTCGACCAGGGGCAGGAAGGTCAGATCGAAGAACAGCACCTGGTCTTCCGCATGGTCGGCAATCCAGACCACCTGGTCGGGGTGCAGGCGCGGATTCAGCGTGTGCAGCACGGCGCCCGACCCGGAGACGGCGTAGTACAGCTCCATGTGGCGGTAGCCGTTCCAGGCCAGCGTGGCGACGCGGTCGCTCTCGCCGATGCCGTGCGCCGCCAGGGCGTTGGCCAGGCGGCGCGAGCGCTCGGCGAGTTCGCGGTAGGTGGTGCGGTGGAGGTCGCCCTCGACCCGGCGCGAGACGATTTCCTGCTCGCCGTGATGGCGCTCCGCGTGGGTGAGCAGCGTCGAAATCAGCAACGGCTGCTCCATCATCAATCCATTCATGGAGATCCTCTTTGGTTCGGTGGGTTGGAGATTCGGCCGCTTCAGGCCAGGGCCTCGCGCGCTGTCTGCGCCGGGCCCCGCTTCGGCAGCTCGGCGTCGTCGGTGGCTTCGGTGGCTTCTGCGGCCTCGCGGGCCCGCAGGAGGTCGGACTCGTAGGTGCGTGCGGCCACCAGCAGCGCGCTGGCCGCCAGCACACTGAAGACGGGCACCGCCGTCAGCGCGAATTCGAGCGACCAGGCGTCCGACAGGAAGCCGGCGACGAGCGGCCCGGCGGCAAGGCCGAACAGGTTCTGGAACAGCGAAATCACCGAGGCGCCGGTGGCGCGGATGCCGGGGTGGATCACGTCGATGACCGCCGCCGGCAGCGGCCCGACCGTGCAGGTCATCAGGAAGCCGCCCACCGCCAGCAGCGCGAACTGCCCCTGCGCGCCGATGGCGAGCCCCAGGCGCGGAGCGCCGAAAGCCAGCATCAGCACCAGCATGGACGCCACGCACAGCAGCGCCACGACGTACAGCTTGGCGCGCGGACGGTGCCGGCCGGCGCGATCGGCCACCGCGCCCCAGACCACGCTGCCCAGCGCGCCGCAGAGCACGACCAGCGCCGCGTTCATGGCGGCCTTTTCCGGCACGACGCCGTGGACGCGATTGAGAAAGCTCGGCAGCCAGGACCAGATCGCGGAGACCACGACCAGCTGCGCCGCACCGGCCACGCAGAGCCACAGCATGGTCCGCGTGCGGATCAGCGCCTGGGCGATGGCGCCGGCGGCGCTGCGCGTCGAGCGCGTGGCCCGGTCGAGCCTCGGCGTGAGCTTGACAGTCGGATAGTCGCGCACCTTGAGGTACAGCAGTGCGAGGATGAGGCCCGGCACGCCCACGACGCCGAAGGCGGCCTGCCAGCCGAAGCGCGCCGCGATCATGCCGCCGAGCAGCACGCCCAGCACCGAGCCGACCGAGGCGGAAGCAAAGAAGCCGGCCAGCAGGGCACCGCGCAGCCGTGCCGGGAAATGGCTGGCAATCAGCGCGGCGCCGACGGAGCCGTAGCCCGCCTCCCCGAGGCCGACCATGGCGCGGGCCGCCAGCAGCTGGCCGTAGCCGCGGCTGAACATGCACGAGATCGATGCCAGGCTCCAGACCAGGCCCATCACGACCACGCTGCGGACGCGACTGCCGCGGTCGGCGAGCAGCGCCACCGGGATGGCGCCCAGGGCGACGGTGACCGACACCGCCGACACCAGCCCGCCGAGCTGCTTGTCCGACAGGGCCCATTCGGCCTTGAGGTACGGAAAGAGCGACACGATGACCTGGCGGTCGATGTAGTCGACCATCATCAGGCCGATGGTCATGGCGAAGGCGAACCAGGCTTGCCCGCGGCTGAACAGGTAGCCGTCCTCGTGCCCTTGCGTCGCTTCGCGAAGCGCAGCGGTGTTCATGCTCAGAGCGCCAGGACCGTGGCGCCGACCGTCCGGCGCGATTCGAGTGCGATGTGCGCCTCGGCGGCATCGGCGAGCGGGAATACCTGCTTCGGCTCGCTGACGATGCGGCCTTCCAGCACATGGCCGAACAGCTCACCGGCCATGTCGAGCATGTGCGCGCGCGGCATGATGTAGTGCATCATCGCGGGCCGCGTGAGCCACAGCGAGCCCTTGGTGGCGAGCGTCATCGTGTCGATCACGACCGGGCCCGACGTGGTGCCGTTGCTGACCAGCACGCCGCGCGGGCGCAGGCTGTCGAGCGAAGCTTCCAGCGTGTCCTTGCCGACCGAGTCGTAGACCACCGGCACGCCCTTGCCGTCGGTGATCTCCCGCACCCGCTCGGCGATGTTCTCCCGCGAGGTCACGATGGTGTGCGCGCAGCCGTTGGCGCGGGCGATCGCGGCCTTCTCGTCGGTGCTGACGGTGCCGATCATCGTCACGCCCATCGCGCGCGCCCACTGGCAGGCGATCAGGCCCACGCCGCCGGCGGCCGCGTGGTACAGGATGGTCTCTCCGCCGTGGAGCGGGAAGACCTGGCGGAACAGGTACTGCACCGTCATGCCCTTCATCATCAGCGTCGACGCGGTGCGATCCGACACACCGTCCGGCAGCGGAATCAGCACCTCGGCGGGCATGACGCGGACGTCCGAGTAGGCGCCCTGCGGTCCGATCAGGTAGCCCACGCGGTCTCCCACCCTGAGGTCGGTCACACCGGGGCCGACGGCCTCGACGACGCCCACGGCATCGGAGCCCAGCCCGCTGGGCTTCGGCAAGGGATAGCGGCCGGTGCGGAAATAGATGTCGATGAAGTTGACCGCGACGTAGCTGTGGCGCACGCGCGCCTGGCCGGGGCCCGGCTCGCCGACCTCGACGTTTTCCAGTTTGAGCACTTCCGGGCCACCGGTCTCGTGCAGGCGAATGGCTCTTGCCATGGATGTCTCCTAATGATTCGAAATGAGGTGGGCGAAAAAACGGCAGGGCTCAACCTGCCGTTCGCAGGCCGCGTTCTTCGCGGCCCTCGGCTCAGGCCGCCTTGCGCAGGAAGCCCTGATGGCCGCCCTTGCGGTTGGGCGCGAAGCCGTTGGCCAGCAGCGACTCCTCCACCGTCTTGTAGAAGACGCCGATCTTGCAGATCTCGCGCGCCTGCCGGGCGGTGGCCACCTCGCGGCCGAACTCGCGCGAGATGCGCACCAGCTGCTCGATCTGCTCGACCGTGCTCATCTTCTTCGAGCGGGCCTGGTTCCACAGGTTGTCTTCGGTGCCGCAGCGCACGTGCAGGCCCATGGCGATGCCCATCATGTTGACCGGCAGCACGTTGCGCATCGAGCTTTCCACCGTCAGCACCGCGCCGTCCGGCGTGGCGCGCACGAAGTTCGCCAGGTTGTAGATGTTCGGCGCGTCCATGCCGCCGCTGATCGCCACCCAGTTCATGACCAGCGGGCCCTTGTAGATGCCGCGCCGCATCAGGCGCTCGACCGACTCGAAGCTGTTGATGTTGTAGCACTGGAAGGCGCTCTGGATGCCGGCTTCGTTCAGGCGGCGAATGTGCTCCTCGGCCCAGCCGGGCTGGGCCGGCACCGTCATCTCCTTGTAGGCGTTGAAGACCGCCGGGTCTTCCATCGAGGTGCCCTTGTAGTCCTCGTACTCCCAGTGCTCGACCACGTTCATCTGCGAGGTGTTGATGGTCACCGTGACCTGGTCGGGCTTGGGGTCGAGCTCGGCCAGCATGTGGCGCGTGTCGTCGCTCAGCCACTTGGCGGCCGCGCCCTCGGACTCCGGCGCGAAGCTGATGGAGCCGCCCACCTGGATGATCATCTCGGGCACCGCGTGGCGCACGCCGGCGATCAGTTCGTTGAACTTGGACAGGCGCTTGCTGCCCTTGCCGTCGAGTTCGCGCACGTGCAGGTGCAGCACCGTGGCGCCGGCGTTGTAGCAGTCCACCGCCTTCTGGATCTGCTGCTCCATCGTGACCGGGATGTCCTCGGGGAAGTCGGAGGGCACCCAGGACGGCGCATAGGGCGCCGCCGTGATGATCAGGGGTTGCTGGTTTTCGGGATACAGGGAGCCGTCGAGAAAGTTCATGGTGTAGACCTCGTGGGAAAGGGAACAGGAGGAAGAAAAGAAAGATCCGCTCAGAAGGTCGCTTCGCCGACGATGCCGGCGCGCTCCATCTTTCGGACCGCGGGCCAGTAGTCCTGCACGGCGTAGTGCTGGGTGCAGCGGTTGTCCCAGAAGGCCACGCTGTTCTTCTTCCAGCGGAAGCGAACCTGGAACTCGGGAATGGCGGCCTGGCTGATCAGGTAGTTCAGCAGCTGGCTGGCGCCGGGCGCGTAGTCCTGGCCGTAGCGCACGTTCTCGGGCGTGTGGAAGTTGACGAAGTGCGTCGCGAACCCGTTCACGAAGAGCACCTTTTCACCGGTCTCGGGATGCGTGCGCACCACCGGATGCTCGGCGTCGGGGTACTGCGCCTTGAGCTTGTGGCGCTGCTCGATCGGCATCGCCGCGCCGAAGGTCGCTTCGATGCTGTGGCGGGCGCGCAGCCCGGCGATCTGCACCTTGATCGACTCGGGCAGGTTCAGGTAGGCCGCGGCCATGTTCGACCAGATCGTGTCGCCGCCGACCTCCGGCGTCTCGACGCAGCGCAGCACGCAGCCGAACGGTGGCTTGTCGCGCCAGGTGGCGTCGGCGTGCCAGGCGTTCTCGTAGTGCTCCTTCTTGCTGTCGAGGTCCTTGTAGATGCGCACCAGCCCCGGGTGTTCGGGGTCGCTGCCGAGCACCGGGTGATTCTCCAGCTCGCCGAAGCAGCGCGCGAAGGCGACGTGCTCGGCGCGCGTGATGTCCTGATCGCGAAAGAAAAGCACCTTGTGCTTGAGCAGCAGAGCGCGAAGCTCGGCCATCAGGCCGGGATCGCGCGAAGCCGCGCCAAGGTGCACGTTGTGCAGTTCGGCGCCGATCGTGCAGGTCAGCGGCTCGACCTTGATGGAGGTCTTCAGCGCTGCGGCCGAGACGACGGCGGGTCCGGCCGGCAGCGGGCTCGGGAGGGTGACTGAGTTCATGGGCCTGTGTGTCTCCGTGGTGAGCCTCTGGACGGATCCGGGCTCGTTGGGGGTGGAGCGAGCCGCGATCCGGCGGCTCCGCAGGCACCGAGAATAGGCAGAAGGCCCCGCCGGCGCCCCCTCCTTGCAGGAGGGGCACCCACCCCACCCCAACCCACCCTGGCGGAGGGCGGCGGCCCTAGTCCGCCGGCTGGATCAGCCCGAGGATGCGGGCACGAAGCACGGCCTGCTTGCGGGTACCCGCATCCAGCTTGGCGAAGAGGTTCTTCACGTGCCACTTGATGGTGGTCTCGCCGACCTGCATGGCGCGTCCGATTTCCTTGTTCGACAGGTTGCGCGCCAGCAGCTCCATCACCTCGCGCTCCTTCGGCGTGAGCACCATGCCGAAGGAGGCGGCAGGCCGTGGCGCCTCCGGCGGCTTCGTCGCGGTCGGCCGCGGCGCCGACGCCGGGCCGGGGGCGAGGGCTTCGCGCCCAGGCCCTTCTGCCGCGACCTTGCGCACCCAGTCGCCCAGATCGGGATGCGCGTCGGCGAACACGCGCCGAAGACCGTAGGTATCCGCCAGGTCCATGGCTTCCTGCAGGCGTGTCTGCGATTCCTCGCCGCACCGGTCGAGGGCGAAGGCATGCAGGCCGAGGATTTCGATATGCAGGCGGCCCTGCTGGAGCGCCCGTGCCAATTCGTCGGCGCGCGACAGCGGCTCCAGCGCAGCACGCCAGTCCTTCGCGGCAATCGCCGCATACCCCTGGGCCACCTCGCGCAGGATGTCCACGCTGCGCCGCCAAAGCCGGCCCTGGGGCCATGCGTCGTCGCGCAGCAGCGCATCGATCCGCTCGCAGAGCTCTCGGCAACTCGCCGAGCGGTATCGCCCGGCATGCATCCGCACCTGCTCGGTCAGGCTTGCGATACGCAGACGCGGCAGCCCTCGGGCAGCGCCGACGGCATCGAGGGCGCCGAGCAGCTCGAGCGCACGGTGTTCGGCGCCCTCGGCCGCCGCAATGCGCGCCATGGTCCGGTAGGCCAGCAGCAAGGACTCCGCGAAGCCGCTGCGCTCGAGGATGTCCAGCCGATCGGCCAGCAGGGCTGTCGCATCGTCGGGACGGTCGCACTCCCAGGCCGCCGCGGCGAGCAGCGCCGCCAGCATGCAGCTGAACCGGTTGCGCCGCCCCAGGTCGGCCTCGGCGCTCGCCACGGCCGGCCGCAGAAAGCTGTCGGCAAGCAGGATCTGCCCTTCCCAGATGTAGCTGAGCCCGACGATGAACTCGCCCCAGCGTCCGATGTACCCCACGCCGCGGCCGAAATCGCCGCGCGGCGCCTGTTGCTCGCGCAGGCGCGCCAGGGCCGGCTCGCCTTCGAGCAGCGCACGGTACGCCGTCCGGTTGGCATGCACCTGCAGGAGCATCGGATCGCGCAGCGGCGCTGCATCCGCCCAGGGATCGTGCAATGTCGCGAAGCGGTCCGGATCGTCTGCGAACAGCGCCGCGCCGCCGAGGATCAGCGCGCATTCGCAGCGAAGCTCGTCGTCGACCTCGGGCTGGGCCAGGATCCGCGCCACCAGGCGCTCGGCTTCCTCGTGGCGTTCGCTGACTCCCAGGGTCCAGGCGGCAGCCAGCAGGAGCCGAGGCCGCCGATCCAGTTCGGCAGCCGGCAGCTGCGCCAGCCATTCGAGCACCGCCCCCTGGCGGCCATGTCTCATGATGGACTCGTAGAGGCTGCGCTCGGCCAGCCCATAGGCCTTCTGCTGCTCGCCTGCGGTCAAGGCATGCCGGGCCGCGTATTCGAGCAAGCCGTGGTCGGCGAGCCATGCCGCCGCGCGCGCATGCGCCTCGCCCTGCTGTGCCTCGGTCAAGGCCGAAAAGAGCTTGCGCAACACGTCGCGCGCGAGGGTGTGCATGCGCAGCCAGTCGCCCCGTTCGGCCGCGGCGAAGACCGGCGTGTCGCGGCTCAGGCGCGCCAGTCTTTCGGTCGCGTCATCGTACTGCGTGACTGCGCGGCACAAGTCCGGATGCAAATGGTCCAGGATCGAGATGCGAGTGAGGAAGTCGCTGTCGCCGGGGTCGAGGTTGGCGAGCAGCAGCTTCACGAAGTGGTCATGCAACTCGCCGCCCAGCGCGGCCATGCTCGCGACATCGGCGTGCGCATCGACACCGCGTGCGACGATCGTCAGTGCAAGCTGAAGGCCCAGGGGCCAACCCTCCGTCAACTCATGCAGCCGGGCGGCGGTGTCGTTGTCGAAGCGAAGTCCCAGCCGGCCTCGCACGAGTTCCAGGGTTTCGGCAAGCCGGAAGCGAAGCGAGGCCGGCCCGATCACGACGCATTGGCCGTAGGCGATGAGATCATCGATGTCCAGTCGGCAATCGGGACGCGCGCCGATGATCACGCGCAGGTTCGGCGGCGCATTGCGCAACAGATAGGCCAGGGCTTCGCGCGAGGCCGGCGGCAGGCGATCGGCCTCGTCGACGATCAGTACGACGTCGAGCGCCGACTGTGCCAGTTCCGCGAGCCACACCGTGACACCCTCGAGGCCGCCGGGGCCGACGGCTTCGAGCAGGGTATGGCCGAAAGTGGACCGCCCGGCTGCGCGCCGGACCGCCAGAGCGAGGCTCTGCGCCAGCCGCTGAGGGTCGTCCTGCGGCTGGCCCGACAACCAGGCGACCACCGACCCGTGGGACAGATGCTCGAGCCGCCACTGTGCCAGCAAGGAGGTCTTGCCGAATCCGGCCGGGGCTTGCACCAGGATGGCGGGAAGATCCCGAATCGCGGCTTCGGTGGAAAGGAGGCGCGCGCGCGAAACCAGATGGCGAGGCACCCGCGGGGGAGCGACCTTGAGCAGCAAGTCATCGTCGACTTCGGCGGGACCACGCGTCACGAAATTCCCTCTGAGAACATGAGGAGGTGCGGAAGTCGACTGCCCGGTGCGATTCAGGTGACTCGACAGCTCCCCGTCGCGCAAAGGCAGCCCTGCAGCTTCGGGAATTCTAGCTTCGCCCTCGACGTGGCTGACGCAGCGAATTCTGCCCCCCCGCGAAAGACGGCCTTCGACGTCGGCCGAACGCGGACTCCTCAACCCGGAATATTCGGCTCGACCAACTGGGCCAGCGCGAGCAGCGACTCCTGCCAGCCCAGGTAGCACATCTCGGCCGGAATCACATCGGGGATGCCTTCCTGCACGACGGACATTTCGGTGCCGCATGACACTGGGGTCAGCGTCACGGTGGTCTTCATGGTGCCCGGCAGGTTGGGGTCGTCGAACGTCGCATCGTAGGCAATGCGCTGGCCGGGGACAAGTTCCAGGTACTTCCCGCCGAACGAGTGGCTGTGGCCGGTACCAAAGTTGGTGAAGGACATGCGCCAAGCGCCCCCGACCACGGGCTCCATGTGATGGACCTGGCCCGTAAATCCGAAGGGTGGCAGCCAGCGCTCGAAAGCGCTGGGTTCGACGAAGGCACGGTAGAGCCGGTCCGGTGAAGTGCGCAGCACGCGGTGCAGACGGATGGTGTTGGTAGCCATGGTGGTTTTCTCCTGAAGTTGCCGAGGATGATCCTCACTGACACGACGAATGAGCCTGCGGAAAATCGACACCGCGCGACGTCGCCCCGCATTTGCATCAGCCGAGGCGTGCCGGCCCGCTGGGCTCGAATGCCTGCAGCGGTACGGCTCCAGTCGCCATCGGCCCGGCGCCTGGGAAGGATGGAGCCGCCAGACTGCGCTTCATCAGCCATGGCACACCCGGCAGGCGCAGGCCCATTGCAAAGAGCGCATCGCGCCAAAGTCCGCCGCCCTGGGCCTGGAAGCAAGGCGTCAATGCCCTGCTGAGGGTCTGGAACGCCTGCGACGGTCGCAGCCGCTGGCTCGAGTACTCCCGCGCGGCTTCGGATGCGCCGTGACCCTCCACGGCTTTGGCAAGGGCGAGGGCATCTTGGATGGCGAGTGTGGTTCCAAGGCCGAGTTGGGGGCTCATGGCGTGCGCGGCATCGCCCACGACGCAAAGAGGCCCCTCGCCCATGGCGCGCGGCCACGTGTGGCGATAGACCGCAAACGACAGGTCGTCGTGGCGTCGAATTTGATTAACCACGGGCGCCGCCTCCGGCCAAAGCGACAGCACATGCGAGCGCCATGCGCAGAGGTCGCCCGCCTGCCATTGGCCATAGCGGTCGACGCGAAGACTCCAGAAGAACGAGAGGCGAACCGCGTGGCCTGAGACCTCGGTCGGCAGAAGGCCCATCATCTCCGACGTTCCCCTGAACCGCTGGAGCAGGACATCCGGCTCTTTCCACTCGGGAACCCAGAACTGGCCCCACAGGGCGCCCCACCGGTAGGTCTTGGAAGGGCCTGCAAGGCCGACGTTCTCTCTCAGGCGCGAAGCGGCCCCGTCAGCAATTGCAAACAGGTCGAAATCTGCGCCCCCTTGATTCGTCGTTGTCCGTGCGCGCCCATCCAGCGGTGTGAGGGATTGGACCTCGCACCCCAAGGAAAAATGGACCCCCGACGCTTGCGCGGCCTGGTAGAGCACTCGGGAAAGCGCAGCCCGGCCGACAGCACGGGCTGGCGAGCCCTCGTAGTCGATGTCGACGACGCGCCACGCGCGGTGGCTGGCCCCAAGAAGCCGCCTGATGGGAACGCTGATGCTGTCGAACTCACGCCGTACACCCAGTTCTTCGAGTGCGCGCAGGCCCTGCGGCTGGATGAGCAGCCCGGCACCCAGCGGTTCGAGAGTCGGATGCTTCTCGAAAACCTGAACCCGGTGGCCTTGCCGGCTCAATGCAATCGCTGTGGCCAGACCGGCAGGGCCGGCGCCGGCAATTCCGATGTTCAGTTTGGTTGACGGCGGTTGCATGCGGTGCTGAGTCGAACCACTTGAGCATATAGCACCGTCGGGTTGCGGTCCTCAAGCAGACTTGGGAGAAGTGGTTCTTTGGCGAGCATTTGACTGTCACTGAGCAGTCATCAAGAATGGCAAGAGCATCCGAGGAGTACCCCATGAAGCAACGACGCGTCAACTGGGAAGTTCCAGGCCCGTTTCCAATTCGTGTGGTTGCAGCAGCCACGCTGGTCGCATGCGCGACGCTGGCCGGTGCACAGACGGACACGCCTCAGCAGCGCTACGACAGCCTCATCGCTCGCTGCAACGATGGCACGATGCCCCGCCCGGAGCGCGATGCGTGCGTGCGGGACGCCGGCCTCGTTCTGCAGCAGGGGCGATGGGGGAGCTCGGGAAATTCCCAGACAGAAGACAGGTCCACGGTGATCTCACCCAGCGGCGCATCACGCACGGGCACCGACTCCAGCACCATCTTCACCTCGCCGGACGGCCGTGCAGTCATCGTGCCGCCGGCCGGCTCCGCGCCGCCCGCCGGCGCCGTGACGCAATAGGCGACCGGCGCCGAGATCAATCACGACAACCCGACTGGGCGTTGGGCTTCGGTCGAGCATCGCGGTGTGCGGAGCGATCTGGATGCGTCTTCGATGCATGGCGCCGTCTCCCTACTCCCTCGCAAATCTGTCAGTCAGCCCCAGGCACAGCGGTCCGTCGAAATCGAACGGGCGCCGCACCACGCCAGCGTCTGAACGCCCGGCTGAAAGAGAACTCCGACTGGTAGCCGACGCGCAGCGCGATCTCGGAAAGCCGCAAGTCGGTCTCTTGCAGCAGTTGCGCAGCAACGCCCATGCGCCATCTCGTGAGGTAGTTGTGCGGCGGTTCGCCCACCGAGGCGTTGAACTGTCGGGCGAAGGTCGCGCGCGAGAGGCCGGCCTCCTTCGCCAGTTCTTCCAATGTCCAGCCGCGCTCGGGCGACTCGTGGATGCAGGCCAGCGCACGTGCCAAGTGCGGGGTGCGCACAGCGGAGAACCAATCGTTGACACGTGGTCCAGCGGAGTTCGCCCAATCACGCATGAAATATACGAAGAGCATGGATAGCAGGTTGCGCACGACGATCTGATTGCCGAAGTTCGGCGTCTCGACCTCGGCCTGCAGAAGGCGCATCGTGTCGCCCAGCGCGGAGTCGCCCGGCTCACTGCCGGGGCGCAGGTGCACCACGGCTGGCAAAGCGCGCATCGCCGGCAGCGCAAGGTGCCGGTCAATGCCGAACTCGCCGCAGATCAGCGTGCATGCCTCGGTCGCGGAATCGGCGACGCCATTGCGCCGTGCCATGAATTCGGCAAGCGGCAGGGCCTTGCCGCGGGCCGAATGGGCCACTTCGTGTGCCCTGCCCCGGGGGAACAGCACCAGTTCACCAGGCAAGACCTCGATGGCTTTCGCATCGGACTGGCGCACGACGGCGCGCCCCTCGGCCACGAAGTGGAACACCGCGGCGTCGCGCGCGTCGACGGCAAAGCCCCAAGGACCGGCCACGCGCGTGCGTACCAGCACCATGCCGTCGGCGCGCACTGTCCTGAGCCAACCGTTCAATGCCTGCATGGCCGCATGGTAGCGAATGAGACGATTGGTTATTGAATCGAGACTCGCACGCATGGATCGTCTGAGCAATTGGCGCTCCAATCGCTGCAACGCCACGCATTCGCGAGGCGTGTCAAAACCCGGAGAAATCATGCAAAGAGCCAAGATTCAAGCCGCAGTGGCCACCATCTACGACCAGATCTTCAATGAAGGCCAAGCCGATCTGCTGCCGGGCCTTGTCGCAGGTCCTTACATTCAGCACAATCCACTGTTCCCGAACGGCACGGATTTCATCACCGGCTTCATCAAGCAGGTCAAGACGGTCCCGTGCGAAGTCAAGCGCGTCGCGATCGATGGTGATCTGGCCTTCATCCATGTGCGGTATCTGGATTGGGGTGGCAAGGAAACCGCGGGCGTAGACATCTTCCGCTTCGATGCCGATGGAAAGATCGTCGAGCACTGGGACGTGCTGCAGCCGGTGCCAGAGACGGCGAACAACACGAACACGATGTTCTGAGCGAGTCGAAATGACGCTCACACCCCAGTGAAGTCGAATCGCAGGTGCGTGCGTGTAGCTGTCTCGCCCGAGCATCTCGAGCAGCTGCTCTTCACCCAACAGTCATGGGCGTGCGCGGCGGCATGTCATGCGACCTTCGGTTCGGACAGGACGGCCGTCAACGCAAAGTCGACAAGATGGAGCCAGGTGGCTTCGAGGCCCATGATGCTGTGGTGGTTGGAGCCGGGAATCGTCTGCACGCTGATGGGCGTCGGCCAGGCGGCGATGAGCTTCTGCGAGCGCTCCGGCAGCACGACGTCGTCCGACTCGGCCAGCAGGACCTGAGTTTTCGCGGCGACCTCCCGGCTGTGAGCGAGCGAATTGAACGGATGCCGCAGCAGGATCGAAAGCGGCACCAGCGGAAAGCGCTTCCTCGCCACCTCCAGCATCGAGTCGTACGGCGTGACCAACTGGAGGCTCGAGAACTCCTGTCGCGCCACCAGCTGGATGGCCACGCCCGTCCCCAGACTTCGGCCGACCACGTGCAGGCGTACCTTCGGCAAGGCCCGGCGCAGGTGATTGGCAAACTGGCACGCGTCCGTGACCGAAGCGACTTCGGAGGGGCGACCTTCGGAATCGGCCACCCCCCGATAGTTGACCGCGGCAAATCCGAAGCCTTCCGGCAGCCAGTGCAGGGCCTTGGCGGTGGCGCGGACGTCCTCGCCTCGACCCGCGAAATAGATGAGCAGGTCCTGCAGTGCAGCCTCGCCCTGGGGGTGATAGACATACCCGCGGACCATCCCGCCCGGCACGGTGTGAGAGTAGGTGGAAAAGTCGTCGGACAGGTGAACGACCGGGTGGCGCTTGCGGGCGTCGAACAGGATATGTCCCTGGCGTGTCGCCAGGAGGGTCCAGTAGGCCGCGATGCTTCCAAGCGCAGCCGCCGAGGCCGAGAGTGCGATGCGAGAGACTTTGGATGACAAGGTTGGATCCTGACCGCCTTCCGAGGCGAGGGGTATCGACCCGAAGGTCCGCGACGGGCCCGACAGCAGTCGGTCGTTCGTGAGCTTAGCAGCACGCTCTTGGCGCTCGCCGCTGTGCGAGCAGGTCTAGCAGTCCTCAATCAGCCGTTCACCTCGGCGTGCATGCTCTCAAATCCATGCCTTCACCGCTCAGCCGTCGCTCGCCGTTGGAGGAGTTTCTGCCATGACCTGCCAAGCCTCCGAACCGCTCGCGTGCCTTGCCAGCGAACTGACTGTCAAGTTGGTGCAGGGCATGATCGAGTCGCTGCACCAGTTATGGCATTTACGTGTCAGCCTACGATTGACTCACCACTTCGGCGGCAACTTTCTGAGCAGCACGATGCGCTCGCGCGAGACTTCGATGTAGCCACCCTTGGCCAGGTCGGTCAGCAGCCGGTTGACCATTGCCTTCGAAGCGCCCACGCGCTCGGCGATGCGCTGCTGGCTCAACGGCCCGGGCACCACGCGCAGGCCTTTGTCGTCGACCGCCAAGGCGTCGAAGAGCCCCACGAGCCGGCCGTAGACGTCCACCGAAGCCAGGCGGCCCACCGTGCGCGTCAGGGTGCGCACGCGCTGCACCAGGCGCTGGATCAACTGAAACGCAAGCTCGGGCCGCTGCGCCAGCACGCGCTCGGCCTCGGCCCGGGTCACGCGGGTCAGCCGCGCTCGGGTGGTGACCTGCACCGTGGCGGAGCGCAGTTCACCACTGAGCATCAGTTCGCCGAAGAGCTCACCCGCGTGCAGCGTATTGAGCTCCACCACGCGTCCGCCGTCCCCGGCCACGAACGCGCGCAGCTCGCCTTCGTGGATGAGGTACATGCAGTCGGCAATGTCGCCCTCGGTCACGACCAGGGCACCAGGCTCCCAGGTACGCGTGTCGCCCAGCCGCGCCAACTCGGCCAGGAAGTCGCCGGAATTCTCTGCCCTCGACCCTTCAAACATGCCTGCTCCTAGCTTGCACCTGAGGCCGAGACTGTACGGCACGGCCCGCCGGTCGCAGGCCTTGCTCGAACGCTCGGAGCCTGGGCGCAACTCGTCAGAGGTCCGCGCATGTGATGGCGGGCCGGGCCTGGCTTTAAATCCACGCAAATGTCCACGGAGCCGTTAGTCTTGCCGACTGCGCCTTTGAAACCGTCTGCGGACCCGGAGAACCCATCATGCCAGCGATGAACGTACCCATTCCCACCTTGCCAGGTCAAGGCACCGCGGCGCGCGCGTTGCAGCTGTCGCTGTCCCGCACGGCCTATAACTACGTTCGAAGCTACCCCCATCTCGAGGCGGTGCCGATGTGCGCGGGCGTGCCGCCTGGCGAGGAGTTCAGCGCCGCCTACAACGCGCTGGTCGCGCAGACCAGCGCGCAGATCGCCGAGAACTTCGCCCGGAATGCGCGCAGGTTCCTGGCGCAGGAGATCGAGAAGGACCTGGACAGCATCCAAAACGACATACCTTTCCATGCCTTGCGACTCAGTACGGATTTACGCCAACTCGAGCAGGATGTTGAAAAGCTGGTCGACGGCATCTTTGCCGCTGCCGCCGAGACGGTGGAAAAAGGTCCCACGGCGATTCTCAAGTCGACCCTGTTCGACCTGGTACGGTCGCCCTTCCTCGAGGCCAAGGCAGAGTCGGACTACGAAAGCCTGATCGCCACGCTGCCCACGCCCCAGATGTTGGCGATCGAGGCGAAGGCTTGGATGTCCGAGAAAGGCAAGCCATGCGAGCAGGATTGGTTCTTCGGTTATCTGCAACTGGCCGGCTTCAACACCACCAACTTGCGCCGCGTGGTGCACGACAACGCGACGGGCAGCAAGGCGCTGGCCTGGAGCGAGCTGAAGGCGAAGATGACGATCCCCGATACAGTGAAAGTCCTGAGCCGAGGCGGCTCCACCCCCCTCTCGCTGGCCGAGATGATCAGCGACGGCAAGCTCTACGCCTGCGACTACGCCGCGCTGATCGGCGACGGGAAGCTGGAACCCAAAGAGAGCTGCCTGCACCGCAAGCACCGCTACCTGCCGTCGCCCATCGCCCTGTTCTATTGGAACGAGTCACCTCCCGAGGGCTATCCGCCGGCCTACGGGAAAGGCCAAGCGGGCGTGTTGCAGCCCATCGCGATCCAGTTGGGGCAGACCCCGGACTCTGCCATCTTCAGCCCGAACGATGTTTTCGATGCGAACGATGCCAATCATCTGAAGTGGAAAATCGCCAAGTACTTCGTCAACGTGGCCTGCGCGATTCAACACGAATCGGTCGCCCATCTCGGGGATTGCCACTTGATCATGGAGGCCGTCGCGGTGGCCACGCACCGCCAATTGGCAAAGGAACACCCGCTGTTCCATCTGCTCGAACCGCATCTGCGGTTCACCATCAGCATCAACGATGGCGCCGCACACAACCTCATCGTCCCGGGTGGCGTGGTGGCCGCCAACGTCGGCGCCCACATCGATTGGACGCTGCAGATGGTCAACGACGCGCGTATGGCCTGGCGCTGGGGCGAGAACAGCCCGGACAAGATCTTTTGCCTGCGCGGCGTAGACCAGCTGGCGGCCTACCCGTTTCGCGACGACACGCTGCTGCTGTGGAAGGCCATCAAGGATTTCGTCACCGGCTACGTGGCGAGCTACTACCTCGACGACGCCTCCGTCAGTACCGACCGGGAACTCATGGCTTGGGTGCACGAACTTGGCTCCCCGCAGCACGGCAATCTGCGAGGGTTTCCCGCGACGCTGAACACCCGTGACCAACTCGTTGAAGTCGTCGCGCAAATGATCTACACCGCAGGCCCTCTGCACGCGTCGGTCAACTACGGTCAGTATCCCTTCGCGGGCTTCGCGCCCAGCGTGGCCGCGGCGATCTACAAAGCCGCGCCGACGCGCGACGACCCGATCGCTGACGAGACGAAGTGCCTGGAGTGGTTCCCGCCGCTGGACGTCGCGCTGTACACCCTGTCGTTCGTGTACCTGCTCAGCAGCATCCAGTTCGACGCGCTGGGGCACTACGCCAGCAACCCGCAATACCCGCACTTCGCGCACCGCCCGGCCCAGAAGGCCCTCGAGGCTTTTCAGGTTGCGTTGGCGCAGGCCGAGATCACGATCCACCAGCGCAACCTCGAACGGCCGATTCCCTATCTTTTCCAGTTGCCGTCCAGGGTACCCAACAGCATCAGCATCTAGGCCGCGCGCAACCAGCGTGCCCCGTGGGTTGTCAGCAGGCCTCGGGCTGGCATCCCGGTGCCAGCATCTCGGTCGTTGCTTCGACGTCGATCACGCCTTGGCTGTGCATGACGGCCTCTCCAGCGATCACCAGCGCGCGGCCTGCCCCGCCGCCCATCCACTGCCCCTGCCTGCGCCGCGCGGCGGCGCTGTACAGCTTCAACCCCGTGGCGTCGAAGGTGGCTGTCGCAGCCTGCAGCCACTCTGCCGCCCGAGCCGGTTGCCGCTTTTCGCACGCCAGGCCGGCTTCAAGCACCGCGGCCCAACCGGGCAGGTGGGGCAGGCGGGTCTTGTTCATCAGCCTGACCGTCGTTCTGGCAATCGCCAGACCTTCGGCGACGTCCGTCGAGCGTTGCCGCGCGGCAGCCAGTGCACAACCGGCTCGGTAATAACTCATCAACCCGAACGCAGTCTTCATGCGCAGGAGCTGCGATTTTTCAAGCGCCGACCACTGTTGCGCTGCCAGCAAGACGCCTCGCGCCGGCTGACCCTCGTAGAGCGCCAGGTTCAGATCGGCCAAGAGGATCAGGTAGTCGGCCCATTGATAGATGCTTTGAACTTGATAGCTGGCCTTGGCCTGGCCGAGCCGCCGGCCCGCGTCGGCAAGACCGCGGTGCGCCAGCAAGGCAGGCGCCGCAAAACCGACCACGCCGCAAGCCAGATACTGGTCGCCCCGTCGCAAGGCGTTCTCGACAATGCCAGGCGCCGTGGTCGAGGTCTGGGCATAGTCTCCAAGATGATTCGCCGCATTCACGCAGTAGAGTTGGGTGCCAGCCAACTCGAACGGCACCTCCGTGCATTGAGAACCCAACCACTCCAGGACATCTTGCAGTACCGGTTGGGCTTCGGCGAACCGACCTTCATGAGCCAGCACGCAGCCGCGAATTTGCCGAACCCATCCCGTCAATTCGTTCTGCGACACCTCGCTGGCCAAGCGCTCGGCTTGCAGCATGATCGGTTCCGTCTTTGCGCGCGTGCCCAGGCCATCGAGGCTGACCATGTAGGCCTCCATGGTCAGGGCCCGCGCCGCATGCGCACGTGAGCCCGTGTTCAGGGCCAGCCGCGCATAGCGGGCCGCCATGTCGACCATCACGAATGCATTGTTGCCGACCGACCCTTGGACCACCGACCACATCGCGCCCAGCCGGGCTTGATCGCCCGGTCCGGGTACTGCGGTGGGGTCGATCTTCAGCCCTCTGCACATGAGCAGAAAGCGCGAAGCCAGCGCCGCGACCATCGCTGCCCGAGGCGACCGCGGCATGGACAGGCCGATGGCGGCCAGCACCTCGCCCAACAGAACTCGCGCCTCGTCGGTAAAGCCACTGGTGCTGAGCAAATGCGCCGCTGCACGCTTGTGTTCGAGCGCTTCCTGCGGCGGCGCACCGATGCTCGCAGCACGATAAACCTCTGCGGCCTCGCGGCTGTTGCCCATCGATGCCAGCATCGCGGCGAGTTTGACTTGCGCCTGCCGGAACCGCGCAGGGTCGGCACCGATGAGGTCCAGGCACTGTCGATACTGGCGGGAAGCGAACTCGAACGCCAGCGCGGCTGCAAAGACATCGCCTGCCTTCTCGTAGTAGACGCTGGCACGCTGGCTGTCCCCGGCGCCATGAAAGTGCAGCGCCAAGTGCTCCGGCTCCGAGTCCTCCTGCGCGGACAGCGCTTCGGCCAGGCGGGCGTGTATGCGGCGCAGGGCGTCGGGGGTCAAGGCGTCGGCCACGGACTCGCGAATCTTGTCGTGATAGCACTCCAGCACGCGACTGTGCGCACTGACCCTTGCGGTGCGTACGAGCCGCTCGAACAACAAGGCGTCGAGGGCTTCATGCGTCGCATCGGCGGCATCCACGGCCAACTGCGCTGCCATCGGGCGGCCTGCCACTGCCAGCACGTTCAGCACATCGCGCGCTTTCGCAGGCAGCAGGCTGACGTGCCTGTCCACGGTCTGGCCCAGCGTGAGCGCGGTCGGGCCGGCCCCCGTCAGCCGGGCCGAGAGCGCCTGGCGAACCAGTTCACCGACGAAGAAGGGACTGCCTCGGCCCTCGGCCGCGATCGACGCGGAGTCCGCGGTGGCGGCCGAACCGAGCAGGCGCTGCGCCAACCGCACCGAAACTGCCGGCGGCAGCGGGCCCACGTGCAGAGAACGGCACTCCACCCGCGGACTTTTGGCCGCGATACCCAGGATTTGCTGCAAGAGCGCGTTGTCCTGGGCGTCTTCGCTGCGGTGCGTCGCCACCCACAGGAACGGCGTCGGTTCCGGCTGGCTCAGCAGGTACTCGAGGACGACGATCGAATCGCTGTCGGTCCATTGCAGGTCGTCCACGAAGATGACCAACGGCCGCCGGTCGCGCATGCGTCCGAGCAGTTCACTCAGCGCGGCGAACGCGCGCAGTCGCAGTTCCTGGAGATCGGGGATGACCTTCTTCGGCCCCTGGGCCACAGCGTCGACACGCTCGAGCACGGGGAAGAGGCGTGCCAAGGCGTACATCTCGCGCGGCATCAGATCGCCGGCTTCTTCGCGCGTCAGCCCGTGCAGGTGGCTGCTGAGCTCGTCCATCACCGAGTCGAAAGCCTTGAAAGGCACGCTTTCACGGTCGTAGCAGCGTCCCTCGAGCGCGACCGAGCGTCCACTGGCTCTCACCTGGTCGAGAAACGCATGCATCAGCGCACTCTTGCCCATGCCTGACTCGCCGCTGACGAACATCGCGACCGGACGGCCGGCCAGCATGGATGCATGGGCGGCGTGCAGTGCAGCCATTTCGCTCTCGCGTCCGAGCAGGATGTCGGCCCGCAGCGCCATGCCCGTCAGTTCCGCGTGTGCAGGGCCCGATACGGGGGCCACTTGGCCTGGCGCGTCCGCCCGGTCGAGGGCTGCCTGCACCTGGGCCGCATCGGGCCGCGCTGCGGGGTCGCGCTGCAGCAGCGCATCGCACAGCTTGGCAAGGTCGTGCGGCGCGTCCGCACTCAGGCTGTGCACGCGGGGTGCGGCCTGGTGCCGTTTGAGCTCGAGCACGTCACTGAGCGGCCCTTCGAACGGCAGCCTGCCGGTCAGGGCAACGAACAACATCGAGCCGATCGCGTACAGGTCGCTGGCGGTCGTCGGAGCCGAATTCGCCGCGCTCGAAGTTTGCTCGGGTGCCAGGTAGCCGGGTGTGCCGCTGAAGCCGACTTCGACCGCCGGGCGCCGGGCCGCGCTGGCATGCCAGTCCACGACCAAGCCGAAGTCCAGGATCACGACCCGCCCGTCCTTTTGAACGAGGACGTTCGACGATTTCAGGTCCCGGTGCAGCATGCCGGCGCCATGGATCGCCACCACGCCCTGCAGCAACTGTTTCAGGGCGGCGCGCAAGCGCTGCGCATCGAGCCGCCCGTCAGGACGCACCCACTCGTCGAAGCGCTCGCCGTCGACGAGCTCCATGCTGAAGAACCAGCCCTCGTCGCTGAACAACTCGTGCAGACGGCACAGGTTCGGGTGGTTCATGTCGGCCAGCGAACGGAACTCGTTCTTCAGCCGGTAGACGCTGCCCGGGTCGAGCCAACTCAGGGTCTTGATCGCGACGACGCTGCGCCTGAGGTCGTCATAGGCTTCGAACACCACCCCCATGCCGCCCTCGCCAATCTGGCGCAGGATGCTGAATCTGCCGTCAAGCACGCTGGTTCCGGGCAGCGGTCGAAAGCCCGAGCCCAACAACTGCGCCCCGGGGATCGGCGAGGCTTGCTGAAGCATGTCCAGAAACGACCCGCCGCGACCCTCGACCGTGAGATCGAGCCGGGCGGGTTCAATTTCTTTTTGTGACATGACGCCTTCGCAACCACCATGGAGTGCTTAAATCATTATCAATGAACATCCAGACAGTCGGTGACCAGTTGCGGGGTTTTGCTACGGATTCACCTCCGCCGCCATCCTTCTCGGGTGTGCCGTGCGCCTGATCCTGGAAGCCACTGCCGCAGGTGCCGTCAAGCGCCTGGAGTTCTGGACCGCTGAACCTGTGACGATCGGGCGCTCGCCCGGCTGCCAGATCCAGATCGACGCCGACCAGGGCAGCGTGTCTCGGCTGCATGCCCAGCTCGTCCCTACCGCACGAGGCTGGGTGGTGGAGGATCACAGCAAGGTCGGAACCCTGGTGAACGGCATGAGGCTTGGGCATGGACAGCGTTGTGCGCTGCGCATGCACGACGAGTTGCGGGTCGGACCCCTGCGCCTGCGGGTGCTTGAGCTCGGGGGCCAGATCGAGCAGACGCTGGCCACCGAGCTCAAGCTGACGGCGGTCAACTTCGCGACGCTGGACCCGCAATTGATCCTGAAGTCGGCGCTGGAACTGCCTCGTTTGTTCGGTGAGGCGCACGCCGAAGGCGAAGTGCTGCAGAAGGCTTGCGCCTTTCTGGTGCAAGTGCTCGCGCCCGTCGTCAGTTCGGCCTATGTCGTGGAAGCGCATCCGGAGAGCATGGAGTCGTCGCGCATGCTCGCAACGTACTCGCTGAACGGAGAACGCGCCCCGGTGCTCAGCCGCAGAGTCATCGGCGGCGCGCTCCACCTTGACGGCTCGGTCGCTTTTTTCAACCACGCCACCTCGACCGAAATCGATGCCACCGTGCACCACACGACGCGAACGGTCGGGGCCTGCCTGATCGAGCGCAGCACCGCCGGCGAGCCCATCGTGATCTATGTCGTCGGCGAGCAAACCTTGCCGAACGACAACACCGACATCGCTGCCGGCTACCTCAGCCTGGTCAGCACGCTCACGCGCCAGCACCTGGTGGCCCAAAGGCAGGCCCATTTGACCCAGTACTTTTCGCCCAAGGTCGTTGATCTGCTGATGCGCCCTGGCGGACGCTCGAGTGCCGAAGGGGACCCTCGCATCATGGAGGCCACCAGTCTGATCTTCGATCTTCGAGGTTTCTGCCTTTCCACCGAGGCGGCGGCGACAGACTTGCTTCGATGGCAGAAAGAACTCCGAAGCACGATGGACACCGTCTCGCGGGAAGTCTTTGCTCACGAGGGAACGGTGATCGACTACCAGGGCGATGGGTGTTTCGCCGCTTGGGGGGTGCCGTTCGAGCAACCCGGCCAGGCCCAACTGGCCGTTGACTGCGCGCTGCGGATTCTCGAGCAGTTGAAGACAACCCCTTTGCAGTCCTTGTCGTCGCCGTCCGGCCCGGTTTGTGGCATCGCCATTGCCAAGGGGCAGGTGCTGGCCGGTTCGATGACATCGAGCCGGCATTTCAAGTACGGGTTGCTGGGCACTTCGGTCAACTGCGCATCCCGTGTGGAGACGCTCACCAAACCCGGCCGACTCGACGCGCCGCTGCTCGTCACCGAAGAGGTGGCCAGGCTTCTGGACGTAAAACGCACGCCATTTGTTCGGGCAGCCCGCGTGGCCTTGGCAGGCATGGAAACCCTCGTCAATGTCTACGAGGTGCTCGATCCCGCACGAAGCCTGTCGTCGGCCGGCCATGCAGCACGCTGGGAAGCCCTTTTGTGCATGCTGGAAGGGGTGCGCCAGATCGCCGATCTGCAAGAGCTCCAAGCGGCGATTGGCGCGCCCGCGTGGGCAGACGATCCCCGCGTGCGCTGGCTGCAAGCACAGTGCAGACAGTTGGAAGACCCGGAGCAGCTGTCCCGGTGGGACGGCGTCGTGCGCTACGAAAAGTAGCGCAGTTGTCAGCGGAGTGGCTTGGAAGCGCCCCGTCGCCCTCTGTCATCGCCGTGGCGCCCGGCTCTCAGGTACGCGTCCCTCGCCCGGCCGCGCCAACTCGGCCAGGCTGTCGCCGGAAGTCTCCGCGCTTGACCGCAAACGATGGCTCTCCAGTGGTGCTGATGCTCGGCAGCCTACCGGCCCGCTTCTGGCGCGGCCGTGCGCGCGCCCGGCCCTGATCTGACGCGTACCTGACTGGGGCGGAGGCCTGTCGCAGGCGCGGCCCGGCCGGCGGCCGTCTGCTTGAGTCATCTCACAACGACGCCAGGGCCCGCCGGTCAGTATTGAACGTTGGCGCGCCGGGCAGCTCAGGCACCACGACCATGCCTCCATCCGTTGTTCAACCCAAGGAGACATTCATGATCACCGCCAAGACCATCCCTTCCGTCGCCAACCTCGAAGTCCTCGACGCCGGCCACGAGACCACACCCCGCGTGCCGGAAGCCTCCACGCTGATGGGAGAACTGCGCAAGGCGGTGACCCACGCGACCCAGTGGGTCACTGGCTTGGACCCCGAGCTGGCCCGCGACCGCTTCCTCGCCGAAGCCACGGATCTGGCCGACTTGGAGCGCCGCAGCGTTGACTGGGAACGCGCGCAGGAGACGCGCCGCGCGCTGCCGCCGGTGCTCTGAAGACGCGCCGGGAACCAAGCTTGCTTCAACTCCACATAGGGCCTCCCAAGGAGAGCTTGTCAATGTTCGATCGATCCATTCGATACCTGACCACTGCCGCACGGCGGAACTCCCCCCGCTACGTCGTGGCGCTGCTCGCCTGCGTTCTGTTGGTGCTTGCCTTGCGCGGTCCGACCGGGCATGTCGAGGCAGCGATGAAGCATCCTCTGCCCAACGGCGGCGCCGCATCCGTTGCCACGGATTCCCGCTTCGATTCACTGCGCAACGAGGCAGCGAGCGGTGACGAACGCTCCAACCTCGAACTCAGCAGTGCCTTGATGGACAGGTACGACCTGACGGGCGATTCGAACGACCTCTATGAGGCGCTGGAATGGGTCGACAGGCGCTGGGACGTGTCCGACCACGCGGAACAGGTCAGCCGCATCGTCGCGCAGTACTGCGGTCATCGCGTCGTGCAGTGGCATCGCCTGTGCGTGCTGGGCGAATGACCGAGGCAGCGCAATGCATGCCGTACGGCTGTCCTCCGGGCTCGCCTATTGGCGAGCGGCAGCTCACCCAAAAAAAGGTTTTGTCATGATCAAGTCGCCTACGGTTCTTCTTGTGCTTCTGCATACAGCCGCTCACTCCCAACGGCTTGCGCCAATTGCGCCTCTCGAGACAGGAAAGTCCACCCCTCAACTCCTCACGTCCGTGATCTACGAGTGCGAGCGGCGCGCATTGCGGCAGCAGTTGAGCGTGGACGACACATACCGGTGCGATGACACGAAGAAGTTCTCAGAGGACCGCATGTTTGGCGGCGATTCGGTTCGCATGCGCACGTGGCTCGCGGAGCAGCGGTACTTCATCGAGGCCGAGTTGACGCCTTGATGCAACTGTTGGGGAATTCCATCAAAGCGAAAAGCGATCTGCCACGATCACACGGCGAGGGCAACCGCGGCAAGGTCGAGGAGACGGGGTCGCGGGCATGAGCTTCAAGCCCGACACCTTCATCGCGGCGAACGATCCGGGCCTCGCGCACGCGGTCGCGAGGAGCTTCCTGACGGCCGACGCCGCGGAGACGGCGGCGCGCCATCGGCGCGTGGAGCGCCTCGGCGCAAAGGCTGGAAGTCTCGCAGCATGGCGCGCCTTCTTCGCCGAGGACATCGTCGCCGAATCGGTCCTTCGTGGCTACGGCGATCGCGCGCTTTGGACCGTCGCCGGCTACGCCGCGATCGATTTCGGTGAGGCGCTGTCGTCCGGTCACGGTCTCCACGTTCACGCTGTCGCGCGGCAGCGCAGCGTCGATTTCTCGCCGATCGCGGTGACGTCCCACGCGGTCGCCCGGATGATGGCGCGCACGCTCCACCAGGCTGATCGACATCTCGTGAAGGCTACGCTGATGCCGTTCTTCCGCGCGTGGTGGGCGCAGCTCGCCAACGCGAACGTCGCCGACGAGCTACCGGAGGGCGCCGAGGTCGCGCTGTGCTGCCCCCGCGGCGCCCTTCTCGGATTCGAGTGTGCCTCGGGGGTTCGCTCGCGGTGGGGTGCGGTCCTGAAGACCTGGGTCGACGCCGAGGGCGCCGCCGATCCAGTTCTGCGTCGGACCTGCGCCGACCTCGCGCCGGCCTTCGTCTGCGGCCTCTACCGCCTCGGGCCGGGTTCACGCTGGGCGCCGTTTACCACGGTGGATACGCTGCCTAGGAAGCTCTGACGCACCTGGCTGCCGAGCACCTCGTCGTCCAGGCTGCACTGGCTTCTGGGCCTACCGAGCCACGCGTAGAAGCCACTTCGCGAGACACCGAGCGCCTCGCACATCATTGCCAACGGCCACGCTCCTCGGTGTTTCGCAACGAAGCCGAACTTCACATCGACTCCTTGGCGAAGTAGGCCGCCGCTTTTTTCAGCAGGTCGCGCTCCATTCTGAGCTTGGCGTTTTCGCTTCCTCAGCCGCTCAATTTCGGCCTGATCGGGCTTCATCACGCCTTGACCTGGGTGTTCTTAGCCAATTGAGCACTTTGGATCGCTGCATCAGCACGCCGGTTTATTAGCTCCAGCGGAGCACGAGCGGATCGAGCCGCTTTGCCGTCTCGATCAGGCCCTTGCGCACCTCGGGATGCATCGCGGGCCAGGGATGGCGCGGCGCCTCGCAGGCGATCACGCCGCCTTCCTTCATGAGCGCCTTGGCCGCGAGGAAGCCGGCTTGCCGGTTCTCGACGTTGATCAGCGGCAGCCAGCGCTGGTAGAGCGCGAAGGCCTGGTCGAGGTCGCCCTGGCGGTGAGCCTCGATGATCGGGCGAAGGCCGTCGGCGAAGGCGCCGCCGGTCATCGCGCCGGTCGCGCCTGCGTCGAGGTCTGGCAACAGGGTGATCGCCTCTTCGCCGTCCCACGGCCCTTCGATCGCGTCGCCGCCGAGTCGGATCAGCTCGCGCAGTTTGCTGGCCGCGCCGGCCGTCTCGATCTTGAAGTAGCTGATCTGTTCGATCTCCCTGGCCATCCTCGCGAGGAAGGCGGCCGACAGCACCGTGCCGCTGGCCGGTGCGTCCTGCACCATGATCGGGATCGACACCGCATCCGACAGCCGTGCATAGAACTCGAAGGTCTGGGCCTCGGGCACGCGGAAGGTGGCGCCGTGGTAAGGCGGCATCACCATCAGCATGGCTGCGCCCATGTCCTGCGCGCGGCGGCTGCGCTCGGCGCAGACGGTGGTGCCGAAATGCGTCGTGGTGACGATCACGGGCACGCGGCCGGCGACGTGCTCGAGGGCGGTGCGGGTCAGCACCTCACGCTCCTCGTCCGACAGCAGGAACTGCTCGGAGAAGTTCGCGAGGATGCAGATGCCGTCGACGCCGGAGTCGATCATGAAATCGAAGCAGCGCTTCTGGCTGTCGAGATCGAGCGCACCCGAGTCGGTGAAGGTGGTCGGCGCGACCGGGAAGATGCCGCGGTAGCGCGGGTTCGAAAGGCTATGGCGCGTCATGGACGACGATGCCTCAGTGCGAATGGCGATCCACGCCAGCGCCGCGGCAGCCGACGAGGAAGTCGAAGTCGCAGCCCTCGTCGGCCTGCAGCACGTGGTCGACGTACAGCCGCTTGTAGCCGCCGTTGGCCGGCGGCATCGGCAGCTTGACGCGGTCGCGCAGGCGTTCGGCGAGTTCGTCGTCGCTGATGTCGAGGTGGAGCCGCCCGCCGGCACAGTCGAGCTCGATCCAGTCGCCGTCGCGCACCGCCGCCAGCGAGCCGCCGTCGGCCGCCTCGGGCGCCACGTGAAGCACTACGGTGCCGTAGGCGGTGCCGCTCATGCGGGCGTCGGAGATGCGCACCATGTCTTTGATGCCCTGGCGCAGCAACTTGGGCGGCAAGCCCATGTTGCCTACCTCGGCCATGCCGGGGTAGCCTTTGGGGCCGCAGTTTTTCATCACCAGCACCGAGTCGGCATCGACGTCCAGGTCCTCGTCGACGATGCGTGCCTTGTAGTGCTCGAAGTCCTCGAACACCACCGCCCGGCCGCGGTGCTGTAGCAGCGCCGGCGTGGCGGCCGAGGGCTTGAGCACCGCGCCGCGCGGCGACAGGTTGCCGCGCAGGATGCAGATGCCGCCGTCGGCGATGAGCGGGTTGTCGAGCGGGCGGATCACCTCGTCGTTGTAGCTGGGCGCTTCGCGCACGTTGTCCCAGAGCGAGCGGCCGTTCACCGTCAATGCATCCGGATGCGGCAGCAGGCCGTTCTCGCCGAGCCGGCGCAGCACGGCGGGCAGACCGCCGGCGTAGTAGAACTCCTCCATCAGGAACCGACCCGAGGGCATCAAGTCGACGATCGTCGGCGTGCCGCGGCCGATGCGCGTCCAGTCCTCCAGTTCGAGCCCCACGCCGATGCGGCCGGCGATCGCCTTCAAGTGGATCACCGCGTTGGTCGAGCCGCCGATCGCCGCATTCACGCGGATCGCGTTCTCGAAGGCCTCGCGCGTGAGGATCTTCGAGAGCGTAAGGCCCTCCTTCGCCATCTCGACGATGCGCATGCCCGACATCTGCGCGAGCACGTAGCGCCGCGCGTCGACCGCCGGAATGGCCGCGTTGTGCGGCAGCGAGGTGCCGAGCGCCTCGGCCATGCAGGCCATGGTGGAGGCCGTGCCCATGGTGTTGCAGGTGCCAGCCGAGCGCGACATGCCGCCTTCGGCCGAGAGGAAATGGTGCAAGTCGATCTCCCCGGCCTTCAGCGACTCGTGCAGTTGCCACACGGAGGTGCCCGAGCCGATGTTCTTGCCTTCGAGCTTGCCGTTGAGCATCGGCCCGCCTGTCACGACGATGGCCGGGACGTCGCAGCTGGCTGCGCCCATCAGCAGCGCGGGAGTGGTCTTATCGCAGCCGGTGAGCAATACGACGGCATCGATCGGGTTGCCGCGGATGGCCTCTTCCACGTCCATGCTCGCCAGGTTGCGCGTGAGCATGGCGGTGGGCCGCAGGTTCGATTCGCCATTGGAGAACACCGGGAACTCGACCGGAAGGCCGCCGGCCTCCGAGATGCCGCGTTTCACGTGTTCCGCGATCTTGCGGAAGTGAGCGTTGCAGGGCGTGAGCTCCGACCAGGTGTTGCAGATACCGATGACCGGGCGACCGTCGAACTCGTGGTCGGGAATGCCCTGGTTCTTCATCCAGCTGCGGTACATGAAGCCGTTCTTGTCGGCAGAGCCGAACCATTCGGTCGAGCGCAGTTTCTTCTTGCGGGTGTCTGGCATGGGTGTCCTTGACGGCGGGGTGAGGTGGGAAGGGTCAGCGCGTCGGGGTGCGCGCGTTGAAGAAGCGTTGCAGCAGGCAGAAGACGAAGAGCAACGCGCCGACCACGATGCGCGTCCACCAGGAGCTCAACGAGCCGTCGAAGGAGATCAGCGTCTGGATGATGCCGAGCATCAGCACACCGAACAGCGTGCCGGCCACGTAGCCAACGCCGCCGGTGAGCAGCGTGCCGCCGATCACCACCGCGGCGATGGCGTCGAGTTCCAGGCCGACCGCGTGCAGGCCGTAGCCCGAGAGCATGTAGAAGGTGAAAATCACGCCGGCCAGCGCCGAGCAGAAGCCCGACAGCGTGTAGACGCCGATCAGCGTGCGGCGCACCGGCAGGCCCATCAGCACTGCCGAATGTTCGCTGCCGCCGACGGCATAGACGGCGCGTCCGAAGGGCGTGCAGTGCGCGACAAACACGGCGACGAGCACCACGGCGATGGCGATCACTGCGCTGATCGACAGCGAGGCCTCGCCCCAGACCGGGATGCGGATCTGCGACACCTCCGAATAGAACGCGTTGGTGATGCTGATCGAGTCGATGCTGATCAGGTAGCAGAGGCCGCGCGCCAGGAACATGCCGGCCAGCGTCACAATGAACGGCTGCAGCCGGAAGCGCTCGATCACCAGGCCCATGAAGGCACCGAACAGCGTGCCCATCACCAGCACCAGCGGGATCACCACGGCCGGACTCCAGCCATGCTTTTCGACCAGCGAGGCCGAGACCATGGTGGTGAGGGCGATCACCGAGCCGACCGAGAGATCGATGCCGCCCGAGAGGATCACGAAGGTCATGCCGACCGCGACCACGATCAGGAAGGCGTTGTCGATCAGCAGGTTCAGGAAGACCTGCGCGGAGAAGAAGCCGTCGTAGGCTATCGAGCCCAGCGTGGCCATCAGCACGAAGAGCGAGATGGTGGCCGTGAGCGGCAGGTATTTGGGATTGAGCTTCATTCTCCCTCTCCCTCTCGCGGGAGAGGGCTGGGGTGAGGGTGTGACTTCAATCACCGCGCTCATGAACGCACCTCCCCGAGTGCCCGCCGCTGAGCCCAGACACGCACCGTCGCCCGGAACTCCGGCGACTGCAGCAGCATCACCAGGAACACCACCACGGCCTTCACCACCAGATTGATCTCGGGCGGTACGCCGAGCGAATAGATCGCATAGGTCAGCGTCTGGATGATCAGCGCGCCGATCACGCTGCCGACCAGGCTGAAGCGCCCGCCGGTGAGCGCGGTGCCGCCGAGCGTGACGGCGAGGATCGCGTCGAGCTCCAGCAGTTGGCCCGCGTTGTTGCCGTCGGCGCTTTTCACGTTGGAGCTGATCAGCAGCCCGGCGATGCCCGCGCACAGCCCGCAAAATACATAGGCACCGACCACCAGCCGGCGCGACTGCACGCCCGCCACGCGCGCCGCCGTGGGGTTGATGCCGATCGCCTGGATGAACAGGCCGAGCGCCGTGCGCGTGATCGCCAGGTAGAGCAGCGCGAACACGCCGGCCACGATGAACAGCGAGAACGGCAGGCCGAGCAGGGAGCCGCTGCCGAGGAAGAAGTAGGGCTTGTAGTAGACGGTGATGATCTGCCCGTTGGTGATGAGCTGGGCGATGCCGCGGCCGGCCACCATCAAAATCAGCGTGGCGATGATCGGCTGCATGCCCACGCGCGCCACCAGCAGCCCGTTCCAGAGGCCGCAGGCCAGGGCGATGGTCAGAGCCGCGAGGATGGCCAGCGGCAGCGGGAAGCGGCTCGCATCACCCGACACCGCTCCGCCGATCATCCAGGCCGCGGTGGCCGCGGCGATGGCGACCACGGCGCCGACCGAGATGTCAATGCCGCGCGTGGCGATCACCAGCGTCATGCCCAGCGACACCAGCACCAGCGGTGCGGCGCGGTTCAATATGTCGATCAGGCTGCCGTAGAGATGGCCGTCGCGCCATTCGATGTGCAGAAAGCTGGGGTTGAAGGTGGTATTGAGGGCCAGCAGGAGCAGCAGCGTGATGATCGGCCAGGCGAGGCGATGGCTTGTGAGGGTCGAAAGGCGCTTCATGTCAGCACGGCCCCGTTCTCTGTGCGGGAGACGCCGCGGAACCGGTGCGCGAAGCTTGGGGGAGAGTCATGTTGTCGCAGCAATCAATTCGTAGACCTCGTCTTCGGTGCTGCCACCCGGCAGCTCGCCCACCTTCTTCCGGTCGCGCAGCACCACGATGCGATGCGCTACACGCACCACTTCGCTCATCTCCGACGAGATGAAGATCACCGCCATGCCCGCCTGGGCCAGCCGCAAGATCTGCTCCATGATTTCCTGCTTCGCCGCCACGTCGATGCCGCGCGTGGGCTCGTCGAGGATCAGGAGGCGCGGCTCGGTGGCGAGCCAGCGCGCGATCATGGCCTTTTGCTGGTTGCCGCCGGAGAGCAGGCCGATCGGCGTCTCAATGCTTGCGGTCTTGATGCCCAGCGCCGCGACGAAGCGCTCGGCCAGCGCTGTCTGTTCGGCATGCGACAGGAAGCGTTTCGTGCCCAGACGCGCCTGCAGCGCGAGCGCGATGTTCTCGCGCACCGACAGCTCGGCCACGATCCCGTCGGTCTTGCGCTCTTCGGGACACAGCGCGAGGCCGCGGCGGATCGCATCGGCCGGGTCGGCGAAGCTCACGGCCTGCCCGTCGATGCGCAGCACGCCGCGGTCCGGCGTCTCCATGCCGAAGAGCAGGCGCGCGAGTTCAGTCCGGCCGGCGCCGAGCAGGCCGGCCAGGCCGACGATCTCGCCCGCGCGCACCCGCAGGTCCAGCGGCTGCAGCTGGCCGGCCTGCGCCAAGCCCTCGGTCTGCAGCAGCGCGGCGGCCGTGTCGTCGAAGGCCGGCGGCACGGCGGGCCGAGCCGACTGCGCCGCGAGTTCGCGTCCCAGCATCGCGGCGATCAGGGCCTGCGGCTCGAGTTCGCTCGCGCGCCATTCGCCGACCCACTGGCCGTTGCGCAGCACGGTGATGCGGTCCGACACCGCGTAGACCTGGTTCAGGAAGTGCGTGACGAAGACGATGGCCAGGCCTTCGGCGCGCAGCCGGCGCAGCACCTCGAACAGCTTGTTCACTTCTTCATCGTCCAGGCTGGAGGTCGGCTCGTCGAGGATCAGCACCTTGGCCGACACGCCCAGCGCGCGCGCGATCGCGACCAGCTGCTGCACCGCCACCGGGTAGCTGGAGAGCAGCCGCGTGACGTCGATGTCCAGACCGATGCGCGTGAGCAGTTCACCGGCCTGGCGGTTCACCGCGGCCCAATCGATGCGGTAGCCCTGCGCCAGGCCGCAGCGTAGGTAACGTCCGGCGAACACGTTCTCCGCCACCGAGAGGTTGGGGCAGAGGTTGACCTCCTGGTAGACCGTGCTGATGCCGAGCTGCTGCGCCGCCAGCGGCGTGCCGGGGCGGATCGCCTGGCCGTCCAGCCGCATCTCGCCGCCGCTGGAGCCAAGGACGCCGGTCAGCACCTTGATCAGCGTCGACTTGCCCGCGCCGTTCTGGCCCATCAGCGCATGGATCTCGCCGGGGTAGAGCCGCAACTGCACGTCGCGCAGCACCGGGATGCCTGTGAAGGACTTGTGGATGCCCGCGAGTTCCAGCACGGGCTTGGCGGCGACCGGGTCCATCGTCACTTGTTCTTGTTGTAGACGTCGATGAACACCGCGGCTAGCAGCACCAGGCCTTTGATCACCTGCTGGTAGTCGATGCCGATGCCGAGGATCGACATGCCGTTGTTCATCACGCCCATGATGAAGGCGCCGATCACCGCGCCCATCACCTTGCCGACGCCGCCCGAGGCCGAGGCGCCGCCTATGAAGCAGGCCGCAATCACGTCGAGCTCGAAGCCCAGGCCGGCCTTGGGCGTGGCAGTGTTGAGCCGTGCAGCGAATACCAGGCCCGCCAGCGCCGCGAGCGCGCCCATGTTCACGAACGTGAGAAACGCGAGCCGTTGTGTCTTCACGCCCGACAGCCGCGCCGCCTTCTCGTTGCCGCCCAGCGCGTAGATGCGCCGGCCGATGGTCGTGCGGTTGGTGACGAAGTCGTACATCACGATCAGCGCCGCCATCACGATCAGCACGTTGGGCAGCCCCTTGTAGGTCGACAGCAGGTAGCTGAAGAAAAGAATGATGGCCGCGAAGAACAGGTTCTTCACCAGGAAGAAAGCGTAGGGCTCCTGCTCCATGCCGTGCGCCTTCAGCTTGGCGCGCCCGCGCAGCTTGAAGAACACCAGTGCCACGGCGGCCAGCGCGCCGACGACCAGCGATGTGGTGTGCAGGGTTTCACCGCCCAGCGGATCGGGAATGAAGCCGGAACTTAGCCGCTGGAACTCCACCGGGAACGGCCCGACCGATTGGCCTACCAGCAGCGCCAGCGTGAGTCCCTTGAACACCAGCATGCCCGCGAGCGTGACGATGAACGACGGGATCTTGCGAAACGCCACGAACCAGCCCTGCGCCGCACCGATCGCCGCACCGGTCAGGATGCTCACGATGGCAGTGGGTACGAAGTGCCACTCGTACTCCACCATCAGCACCGCCGCCAGTGCGCCGATAAAGCCGCACACCGAGCCCACCGACAGGTCGATGTGCCCCGCCACGATCACCAGCAGCATGCCCAGCGCCATGATGACCACGTAGCTGTTCTGCAGTAGAAGGTTGGTGAGGTTCAATGGGCGTAGCAATGTGCCGTCGGTCAGCACCTGGAACAGCACCATGATCGCGACCAGCGAGATCAGCATGCCGTACTCACGCAGGTTGTTCTTCAGGAAGCCGGCATGCAGCTTCGGCGCATTGGCCAGGGGAACGGCGGACATCACTGCGTCGACGTCAGGCTGCGACATGAACCGAACTCCCCGCGCTCACGATGGCGTGCATGATGCGTTCCTGCGAGGCCTCGGCCGCCCCGAATTCGGCGACGAAGCGCCCCTCGTTCATCACGTAGATGCGGTCGCACATGCCGAGCAGTTCCGGCAGTTCCGAAGAGATCATCAGAATGCCTTTGCCCTCGCTCGCGAGCCGGTCGATGATGGTGTAGATCTCGTACTTGGCACCGACGTCGATGCCGCGCGTGGGCTCGTCGAGGATCAGCAGTTCGGGTTGGGTGAAGAGCCACTTGCTCAGTACCACCTTCTGCTGGTTGCCGCCCGACAGATTGACCACCGGTTGCTCGACGCCCGAGCAGCGGATGTTGAGCGCCTTGCGGTAGTCGTTGGCGATACTGAATTCGCGACCGGTGTCGATCACCAATTTGTCGGCCACAGCGGTCAGGTTGGCCAAGCTGATGTTCTTGCGGATGTCTTCCTCGAGCACCAGCCCCAGTCCCTTGCGGTCTTCGGTGACGTACGCGATGCCGTGGTCGATGGCCTTGCGCACCGTGCCCACGTCCACTGGTTGGCCGTGCATGAACACCGAGCCGCTGATGCGCTGGCCGTAGGACTTGCCGAACACGCTCATCGCGAACTCTGTGCGCCCCGCGCCCATGAGGCCGGCGATGCCGACGATCTCGCCGCGGCGCACGTTCAGGTTCACGCCCTTGATCATCTCGCGCTCGGCATGCAGCGCATGGTGCACGTACCAGCCGCGCACCTCGAACACGGTCTCGCCGATGACTGGATGACGCTGTGGATAACGGTGTTCCATGTCGCGGCCGACCATGCCGCGGATGATGCGATCCTCGCTGATCGGCTGCGTTCGGCAGTCCATGGTCTCGACGGTCTCGCCGTCGCGCAGGACGGTGATGGCGTCGGCCACCTTGGCGATCTCGTTGAGCTTGTGCGAGATCAGGATCGACGCGATGCCCTGACGCTTGAGTTCGAGCAGCAACATCAGCAGCGCATCGCTGTCGCGTTCGTTGAGGCTGGCGGTCGGCTCGTCAAGGATCAGAAGCTTCACGTGCTTGGACAGCGCCTTGGCGATTTCCACCAGCTGCTGCTTGCCGACGCCGAGGTCGGTCACCAGCGTGGTGGGCGTCTCGTTCAGGCCGACCTTGGCCAGCAGCTCGCGCGTCTTCGCATACGAGGCGAACCAGTCGATCACGCCACCTCGCACGATCTCGTTGCCGAGGAAGATGTTCTCGGTGATCGAGAGCAGCGGCACCAGTGCGAGCTCCTGATGGATGATGATGATGCCCAGCTTCTCGCTGTCGGCGATGCCGCGGAAGCGTCGCAGCTCGCCCTCGAAGTGGATCTCGCCCTCGTAGCTGTCGCAGGGATAGACGCCGCTGAGCACCTTCATCAGCGTCGACTTGCCCGCGCCGTTCTCGCCGACCACCGCATGGATCTCGCCCGCGCGCACGGCCAGCCGGACATTGCTCAGCGCCTTCACGCCGGGAAATGTCTTGGTGATGCCGCGCATCTCCAAAATGATGTCCGCGACCTGATTCACTTGACCTGGCTTTCCTTGTAGTAGCCGCTGTCGACCAACGTCTGCTTCCAGTTGCCGAGGTCGACGCTCACCGGCTTGAGCAGGTAGGAGGGCACGACCTTCACGCCGTTGTTGTAGGTCTTGGTGTCGTTCACCTCGGGCGTCTTGCCGGCCAGCATGGCGTCGACCATCGCCACCGTGACCTTGGCCAGCTCGCGCGTGTCCTTGAACACCGTGGCCGTCTGCTCCTTCTTCAGGATCGACTTGACCGACTGCACCTCGGCGTCCTGCCCGGTCACCACCGGCATCGGCAGCTTCGGCGTGCCGTAGCCCACGCCCTTGAGCGAGGAGATGATGCCGATCGAAAGGCCGTCGTAAGGCGACAGCACCGCGTCGACATGGTCCTTGGTGTAGTAGGCCGACAGCAGATTGTCCATGCGGGCCTGCGCCACCGCGCCGTCCCAGCGCAACGTCGAGACCTTGTCCATGCCCATCTGCTTGCTGCGCACCACCAGCTTGCCGCTGTCGATGTAGGGCTTGAGCACCGACATCGCGCCGTTGTAGAAGAAGAAGGCGTTGTTGTCGTCCGGCGAGCCGCCGAAGAGTTCGATGTTGAACGGACCCTTGCCGGCCTTCAGGTCGAGCGCCTTCTCGATGTAGCTGGCCTGCAGCACGCCGACCTGGAAGTTGTCAAAGGTGGCGTAGTAGTCGACGTTCTTCGAGCCCTTGATCAGCCGGTCGTAGGCGATGACCTTCACACCCTTGTCGGCCGCTTTCTGCAGCACGTCGGACAGCGTGGTGCCGTCGATGGCCGCGATCACCAGCACCTTCGAGCCCTTGGTCACCATGTTCTCGATCTGCGCGAGCTGGTTCGGGATGTCGTCGTCGGCGTACTGCAGGTCAGTCTTGTAGCCCTTTTCCTGGAAGTACTTGACCATGTTGGCGCCGTCGGCGATCCAGCGGGCGGAAGACTTGGTAGGCATCGAGATGGCGATCGGGCCCTTGTCCTGGGCCTGGGCAAGCTGGGCGATGGCCAGAACGCCGGTGACGGCAAGGGCGAGCAGGGTGCGGAGGAAGTTGCGCTTCATGGTGGGGCTCCTGGGCTCAGTACTTGCGCTTCGGGAACTCGGCCGCGGCCACTTCCATCGGAAAGATCGACTCCTCCGTCACGATGCGTTTGGGCATCGGCTTGTTGGCCTTGATGTCCTTCACCGCGCTCATGAGCTGCGGGCCGAGCAGCGGGCTGCATTCGACGGTGACGTTGAGCTTGCCGGCCATCATGGCCTCGAATGCGCCCTTGACGCCGTCGATCGAGATGATGGTGATGTCTTTGGCCGGCTTGAGTCCGGCCTCTTCGATGGCCTGGATTGCGCCGATCGCCATGTCGTCGTTGTGCGCGAACAGAACGTTGATCTTCTTGCCCTCGGCCTTGAGGAAGGCTTCCATCACCTCCTTGCCCTTGGCACGCGTGAAGTCGCCGGTCTGGGATCGAACGATCTTGAATTTCGGATCGGCCTTGATGATTTCTTCGAAGCCCTTCTTGCGGTCGATGGCCGGCGCCGAGCCCACCGTGCCCTGCAACTCGACGATGTTCACGTCGCCCTTTTGGTCTTTCATCTTGTCGACCAGCCAGCGTCCGGCCTTGCGGCCTTCCTCGACGAAGTCCGAGCCCATGAAGGTCACGTAGAGCGTGTCGTCCTTGGTATCGACTGCGCGGTCGGTCAGCACCACCGGAATCTGGGCGGCCTTGGCTTCGCGCAGCACCGTCTCCCAGCCCGACTCGACCACCGGCGAAAACGCGATCACGTCGACCTTCTGAGCGATGTAGGAGCGGATGGCCTTGATCTGGTTTTCCTGCTTCTGCTGGGCATCGGAGAACTTGAGTTCGATGCCGGCGTCCTTCGCGGCTGACTTGATCGACTCGGTGTTGGCGGTGCGCCATTCGCTCTCGGCGCCGACCTGGGCGAAACCGAGGACGAATTTCTTCTGCGCCAGCACGCGGGCGGGCAGCAGGCCCGCAAGCGTTGCAGCCGCCAGGGCACCGGTGAGGGCGCGACGTTGGATGGTCATGGGAGTCTCCTTTTGTTGTCGATGAAAGCGTTGACTTGCTGCCCTTTGGAGGGCCGCTGTAGTGAGGTCTCTAACCGGCCGCCAGTCTAGAAATGATTTTGATATCAATCCAATCATCTTTTGAATAAAATAGATATCGATAGCCGAATTCTGGAAAACCCCATGACCACCTCCATCCACTGGTTTCTTCGTGCGCGACTCAAGACCCGGCAACTGCTGCTGCTGGTCACGCTGGCGGAAGAAGGGAACATCCACCGGGCCGCGCAGGTGCTCAACATGACGCAGCCGGCTGCCTCCAAGTTGCTCAAGGATCTCGAGGACGTGCTGGAAGTGCCGCTGTTCGAGCGGCTGCCGCGCGGCATGCGTCCGACCTGGTACGGCGAGACCATGATCCGGCACGCGCGCATCGCACTGGGCAGCCTGAATCAGGCGCACGAGGAATTGCAGGCCTTGAAGGCCGGAAGCTTTGGCCAGGTGTGCGTGGGCGCGATCACCTCACCAGGCCTCGCGTTGCTGCCGCCTGCGGTGGCAGCAGTCAAGCGGGAGCAGCCAAATCTGCGTGTGTCGCTCGAAATCGAAACAAGCCCGGTGCTTCTCGAGCGGCTGGAACAGGGCAAGCTCGACATTCTTGTAGCGCGCCTGTTCGAAGAGCACGACAAGTCACGTTTGCGCTACGAGGCCCTGACTCAGGAACTGGTCTGTGCCGTCGTGCGGCCAGGCCATCCCCTGCTGGGCACTGCGGACCTCGCGCTGCCGGATGTGGTCGACGCCAGCTGGATCGTGCCGCCAGCGGGCAGCGTGCTGCGCCACCGCTTCGAGCTGATGTTCCAGGAGGACGGTTTGGCGCCGCCCGTCAACACCGTCGAGACCGCAGCGCTACTGTTCCTCACCAGCATGCTGCAGCGAAGCGACATGATCGCGGTGCTCGCGGCCGACGTCGCCCGCTACTACGCTGCACACGGCATCGTGGCCTTGCTGCCGCTGGAGATGCCCTGCCATATGGACAATTTCGGGATCATCACGCGCACCGACCGCCTGCTGTCGCCTGCGGCGAAGGTGATGATGAAGGCGCTCAAGGTGGCCAGCCTGTCGGTCTACAACCGCAAGCTGGACCTCGCGGACTCAGCGCCCGCCCGGGCGCTCAGATCCAGCCCGCGTCCACCGTGAACTCCTGCGCCGTGCACATGGCCGCATCGTCCGATGCGAGGAACAGCACCATGCGCGCGATGTCTTCCGGCATGAGCTTGTCCGGCAGGCACTGGTTGCGCTGGAGCGCCTTCTCTCCCTCCTCGTCGAGCCAGAGCCGCACTTGGCGCTCGGTCATCACCCATCCCGGCGACACCGTGTTGATGCGGATGCGATCGCGGCCCAGGTCGACCGCGAGCCCCCGCGTCAGGCCGTTTACCGACGACTTGGCGATCGCATAGCAGGGATAGCCCGCGCCCTTGCCCTGCCAGCCCGTCGAGCCCAGGTTGATCACCGACCCGCGGCCGAGGCGCTTCATGCCCGGCACCACCGCCTGGATCGCAAACAGTGCGGGCCGCTCGTTGATCGCCATGCGCTCGTCGTAGTAGCTCGGCGTGATCGATTCCAATGTATGGCGGTCGTCGCTCGCCACGTTGTTCACCAGTACCGAGAAGTCGCCCAGCGCGGCCGCCGCGTCGGCGATGGCGACCTGCAGCGCGTCGATGTCCCGCACGTCGCAGCGGCGCCACCAGGGCGCTGGGTGCCCGTCGCCGGCGATGCGTTGCGCCAGCGCGCGGCTCGCCTCTTCGGCGATGTCGATGAATGCGACCCGCGCACCCTGCGCAGCAAAGGCCGACACCATGGCCGCCCCGATGCCGCTGCCGCCGCCGGTCACAAAGACCGTACGACCATGCAAGCTGGGGAAGTGGGCGTTTTTGGAAAGAGGGGAAGGGTTGGTGCTCAAGGAGGTCTCCACGTCGAATCTTGTCATTGCAAAAGAGATATCAAATAATTAGATATTTTCTATTTCTCATATCAATATGCCCTGATACGATCCGGCGCGTCAAGGCCCCCGGACTCTCCGTGGCGCCGCATTCGACGGAGTCGTCCATGACCGCACCCGCTGCCCCTGCCTCGATCCCGCCGCGCGCACTCGGCGCGCCCGAATGCGTCTGGTCCGCCGGCGCCACGCTCGGCGAGGGCGCGCTGTGGTCGCCCCGTGAGCAGGCGCTCTACTGGGTCGACATCCTGGCGCATCGGCTGCACCGCTGGCACCCCGCAGAAGGCCTGCGCCGGAGCTGGCAGTTCGAAGAGGCCGTCTCGGCGCTCGCCGAACGCGCAGACGCGCCCGGGCTGCTGGTCACGCTGCACCGCGGCTTCGCGCTCTTCGATCCCGCAGGGCCCGCGCAGGCGCCGCACTACCTCCATCAGCCGGAGCCGGACCGGCCCGGCAACCGCTTCAACGACGGTAAGTGCGACGCCCAGGGGCGCTTCTGGGGCGGCACGATGGATTTCGCCTGCGAGTCACCGACCGGTGCGCTCTACCGCCTCGACTCGGACGGCCGCTGCACCCGCCACGACCATGGCTTTGCCGTGACCAACGGACCGACCTGGTCGGCCGATGGCCACACGCTCTACTTCAACGACACCGTGCGTGGCCGCGTGCTGGCCTACGACTTCGACCCTGCCGCGGGCACGCTCTCCCAGCGCCGCGAGTGGATTCGCTTCGGGCCTGGCGACGGCCTGCCGGACGGCATGACGACCGATGCCGCCGGCCGCCTCTGGATCGCGCACTGGGGCGGCGCCTGCGTAAGCTGCCACGACCCGTCGAGCGGTGACGAACTCTGCCGCATCGCGTTGCCGACCTCGCACATCACGAACTGCGCCTTCGGCGGCTACGACTTCCAGACGCTGTTCATCACCAGCGCCTGCAGCGGGCTGAGTGCGGATCGGCGCGCGGCCGAGCCGCTGGCGGGCGGGCTGTTCGCGGTACGGATCGACAGCCCCGGCCTGCCCGCGCACCGCTTCGGCGGCTAAAAAGCCTGGAACGACGGCGCCCGGGCGGGCCGCCTCAGCGCACGCTGAAGCGGTGCACCGTCGAACTGCGGAACAGTTCGCCCGGCCGCAGCACGATCGACGGAAACTCCGGCCGATTCGGCGAATCCGGGAAATGCTGGGTCTCCAGGCAGAGTGCGTCGCCCTGACGCACCACTTCGCCCGAGCGCCCGACCAGGGTGCCGTCGAGGAAGTTGCCCGAGTAGAACTGCACGCCGGGCTCGGTCGAGAAGACTTCCATCACGCGGCCAGAGCCCTCGTGCTCGAGCCGGGCCGCCAGCGCCAGACCGTCGGCAGGGCGATCGAGCACCCAGTTGTGGTCGTAGCCGCGGGCGCGCACGAGCTGGGGGTGCGGCATACGGATGCGCTCGCTGATGCGCGTGGGCGTGCGAAAGTCGAACGGCGTGCCTGCAACCTCGGCGACGCCGGTCGGAATCAGCATGGCATCGACCGGCGTATAGCGCGAGGCTGGCAACGTCAGCACATGGTCGAGCGCCGAGCCGTGACCCGCGAGGTTGAAGTAGTCGTGGTGGCTCAGGTTCAGCACCGTGGCACGGTCGGTGCGGGCGCTGTAGTCGATGCGCCAGCATTCGGCGTCGAGCGTGTAGCGCACCTCCACGTCCAGCCGACCCGGGTAACCTTCCTCACCATCGTCGCTCGTGTAGCGCAAGGTGAGCGCGGTCTCGCCCGGCACGCCGGTATCGAGCGGAGAGATGGCCCACCAGCGCGCGCCGAAACCAGCAATGCCGCCGTGCAAGGTGTTCGGCCCGTCGTTGAGCGGCAACTGGAACTCTTCGCCATCGAGCGTGAACCGGCCGTTCGCGATCCGGTTGGCGCAGCGCCCCACGATGGTACCGAAGTGGGGGTTGCGCGCGATGTAGTCGTCCAGCGTGGGCAAGCCCAGGACCACGTTCGCGCTGGCACCGCTGCGATCGGGCACTTCCAGGGATGTGACGATCCCTCCCAGGTTAATGGCGCTCAGACGCAGCCCGGAGCCGTTGTCGAGCGTGTATTCGGTGACGGGATGACCGTCAGGCAACGCGCCGAGCAGGTTCGTGTCGAAGGTGGTTGGCATGGTTAACTGAGAGGCCTGACGCTGCGCGCCGACCCTTCTTTGGCCGAAGAGGACGGCTGACACGAGCCCGCAGCAAGAACGGTTTTGAATTCACTGCCGGCCCGGAACCAACGAGGGTTCGTGAGATGGTAGCCCGAGCAGGACCGGTTCACCGACGGGCACTTTCTGAGGTGGCTTCCGGTCGGCGGCCATCCGGCTAGGCAATCAACTTCGACAGATTTGCCAGCACATTTCGACCTAAGCGCAGCGGCGCGCAGTTCAATGTTCAACCTCAAAGGCGGCAATGGCGAAACCGTTCTGACCAGCGAGCGCTACACGACCAAACAGAGCGTCCGATTTCAGCTGGCAGGACATGCACCTTCACAGAGTTCGCGGCGGCCAGTGTGACCACTGGGCGCGAAAAGAAATGCCACATCGCATCGCATCGCATCGCATCGCATCGCATCGCAGCATGGTGCGTCCTCGACGGATTGCTACAGCAAAGCTCCTCTCCGGCGCGGTCGCGACGTGTCACAAGGTCACACGCACTTTGATAGGTGCTCGGGTGGGTGAAGGCAGTACCAGACGCCAATGGATGGCGTCCTCCGCCGGCGGCAGCCTCCCCTGCTTGCGTTCATGCGGTCAAACCCGCTTGACAGGATTTCACGAATTGATGATATTTATGATCATAAACACCAAACGCACATGCCACCCCAACCCAAGCCTCCCCTGCCGCGCGCCAAGCGCGTCAAACGCTCCGACCAAGTGGTCCACGGCATCAAGCGCTGGATCGTCCAGACGCAGCAACAGGTGGGCAGCAGGCTGCCCCAAGAGAAAGAGCTGATCGAACAGATGGGCGTTTCGCGAGGCACAGTGCGCGAAGCGCTGGCCGCGCTGCAGGTGCAGGGGCTGGTGGCCCTCAGCACCGGACCGAACGGCGGCGCCACGCTCACGCAGACCTCCTACGAACAGTGCCTGGAGGCGGTGTCCAACTTCCTCTACTTCCAGCCCGTCGACATCACCATGCTGTACGCGTTGCGCCGCGTGGTCGAGCCCGAATTGGCCGCCAACGTGGCCACGCGCCTGAGCGAGGCCGACCTGGCCGAGCTCGAGGCCCTGATCGGCCACAGCCACCCGGCGCATGGCGGCAGCGAAGACTGGAACGAGCGCCGCGAGGCCGACCTGCGATTCCATGACCGGCTGATCGACGCCTGCAGCAGCCCCTTTCTGGGACTCGTCTGCCGCCTGCTCAACGACGTCATCCGGCGAGTGATCATCGTGCGCCATGCGCTTCCGGAGTTCGACCGCTTCGACGAGGAAATCCTGCACAGCCACACCGACTTGCTGGATGCACTGCGCGCCCGCGACGCCTCGCGGGCGCGCGAGATCATGCGGCTGCACATGGAGCATGCCGAAGCGCTGGCCCTCGAAGCCGAGTCCCGGGTCGACCGCGGCAGTCTGCTGATGAACCCGAGCGGCTAGGCGCGATCGCGGCGCGGATCACCCGCTGCCGCCGCCTCACTTCCAACACCTTCCTTCACCCCGGTCGAGCCGGGGTGCCGGGTTTCCTTTGCCTGAATTTTCTGGAGTCCCTACATGAATCAGCAACAAGCGCTGTGGCAACTGAGTGCCGTCGATATTGCCGCTGCCGTGCGTCGGCGCGACCTGTCCTGTCGCGAAGTGACGACCAGCGTGCTGGCGCGCATCGAGCAACTCAACCCGCAGATCAACGCCCTGGCCGAAGTGCTGGCCGATGAAGCGCTGGCCAGCGCCGATGCCGCCGACCGGCTCACGCTGCGTGGCGATGAACTGGGCCCGCTGCACGGCGTGCCGGTCAGCATCAAGATCAATGTGGACCAGGCCCACCATGCGACCACCAACGGCGCGATCCCGCTGCGCGAGCACATCGCACGCGAGGATGCGCCGCTGGTGGCGCACTGGCGCAACGCCGGTGCCATCGTCGTCGGGCGCAGCAACACGGCCACCTACTCGTCGCGCTGGTTCACCGACAACGGCCTTCATGGGCGCACGCTGAATCCCTGGGATGCGGCCATCTCGCCCGGCGGCTCCAGCGGCGGCGCCGCTGCCGCAGTGGCCAGCGGCATGGGCGCATTGGCGCACGGCAACGACATCGGCGGCTCCATCCGCTACCCGGCCTATGCCTGCGGTGTGCTCGGCCTGCGCCCCACGATCGGCCGAGTGCCGGCCTACAACCCGAGTGCAACCGCCGAGCGCGGCATCACGCCACAGCTGATGTCGGTACAAGGGCCGCTGGCGCGCAACCTCGCCGACCTGCGCCTGGGTTATGAGGCGATGGCACGCCACGACCCTCGCGACCCCAACTGGGTGCCGGTGCCGCTCGAGCTGCCGCGGCCTGCGGGTCCGATTCGCGTGGCGCTCTTCAGAAGTTCCCCCGGCTTCCCCGTGGACCCGGCCGTGACCCAGGCACTGAACGACGCCGCACGCTGGCTGCAGCAAGCGGGCTATGACGTGCAGGAAGCCGAATTGCCCTTCTTCGCCGAAGCCGCCGCCTTGTGGCGCACGCTGACGGTCGACGACAGTCGCCGCAACATCATCGCCGGCGTTGAAGACCACGGCGACGAGATCATGCAGCGAAGTCAACGCAACCTGCTGGCCGGCATGGCCGAAACCGATCGCGACGGCTTTCTGGATGCACTGGCGCGGCGCCAGGCGCTGGTTCGCAGCTGGTCCGTCTTTCTGCAATCCCATCCGCTGGTGCTGATGCCGGTGTCATGGCAACGCCCGTGCCCGCAAGACGAAGACGCCGGCACGCTGGAACAGGCGCGCGCGTTGATCGACGCCCAGAGTCCGCTGCTGGCGACCGCCGCGCTGGGCCTGCCAGGCCTCTCGGTGCCCACCGGGATGGCAGGTGGCGTGCCCATCGGCGTGCAACTGCTGGCTTGGCGCTTTCGCGAGGATCTGCTGCTGGACGCGGGCCAGGTCCTGGAAGAGGCAGCGCAGTTCACCCCATTCACCGCCCGGTGATTCCCTCTCCGTCTCCATCACTTCAACCAGGAGTTTTCCGATGAGTCAACGCAACCCCGCCTCCGCCACCCCGCTTTCGCGTCGCAACGTGCTGGCGGCTGTCGCCATGGGCCTCGGTCTGGGGGGCATGCTTCCGACCGCAGCGCTGGCGCAAAGCGTCAATCGCATCATCGTGCCCTTCCCGCCCGGCGGCCCGGCCGACTTCATGGGCCGCCTGCTGTCGGAGAAGCTGAAGGACGAACTCGGCCGCACCATCATGGTCGACAACCGTCCCGGCGCCGGCACCCGCCTGGCCGCCGAGGCGCTGAAGAACGCGCCTGCCGATGGCACCACCGTGCTGCTGGCACCCGTGGACCCGATGTTCATCGGCCCGGCGATCTACACCAACATGCGCTTCAATCCCGCCACCGATTTCAAGCCCATCACCGACGTGACCGGCGTGCAGTTCGGTCTGGCCGTCAGTGCGGCCTCGCCGATCAAGACACTGGCCCAGTTCGTCGAGGCCGCCAAGGCGCATCCCGACCAAGGCTCGATCGGCATCACCACGGTGGGCTCGCTGCTGCACTTCCTGGCGATGGACTTCGTGGCCCTGTCGCACTCTGGCGCCACCCTGGTGCCCTATCGCGGCGGCGCCCCCATGGTCACGGAACTGCTCGGCGGCCAGGTGAGCGCCGGCATGGACGCCACGACCACGCTCACCGAGTACCACCGGGCCGGCAAACTGCGCGTGCTGGCGGTGGCCGGCAACAAGCGTGCCGACGGACTGCCCGATGTTCCGACCTTCGCCGAAGCCGGCTACCCGACGCTGGTGGCCTCGTCGCGCTACGTGCTCTATGCCCATGCCAACACGGCACCGGCCACCATCGCACAGTGGAACCGGGCCATGCGCAAGGTGCTTGCCATGCCCGACGTGCGCGAAAAATTGGGCCGGGTCGGCTACGACCTGCTGCCCGGCGCGTCCACGGAGGAGGTCGTCCAGTACACCGACGCCCTCGCCGCACGCTGGCTGCCGGTGATCAAGGCCTCGGGCTACAAGGGCGACTGAAGAGTGGCGTACGACGCGCGGCCGATCGCCAGCAGGCGGTCCTTGTCGTCGAACACATCGACGTCGGCCACGCCCACGGTGCGGCCATTGCGGCGCACGCGCGCGACCACCTTCAAGTCGGTGGCGATGGCCGGACGCGAGAACCCCCAGGGGTTCGCCGATTCGCTGCTGAATGCGTTGAAGCCGGCGCCGTAGACCGGCGGTTACACATTTTTCATGACACGCCGACTACAACTTGGCTCATGGCCGCCGATACATAGGCAGCATGGACAAGCCACATTCAAACCGGTCGCCGGCGCTGCTCACCCAGCTCCCGAGAGAAAGCGTCCTCCAGGACGACGGAGTGCATATGCTCGTGTCGACCAAAGGCGTGGAAGGCTCGAGGAGCGATGGCATGCTCCTTCGCCGATGCGCCTTTTCGCTGGCTGCGCCGCTTGGCTGCGAATTCCTGGGCCAGCACAGGCAGCTTTCGGATGGGTTCTGGCACGCGTCCATGCGCAGCAGGGCCCGCAGCGACGGCTCCTTCGGCCCGCCCCAGGTGGCGATCTATGCGACGGAACTCGACGCGCTGGTCAACCTCTGGGCGAACCGCCGGCGCTTCGATCTCGGTATGCGGGTCTGAGGGCCTGGAGGCCTCGCGGGAGCACTCAGGCCGCGGGCACGGCCGCGCCCACCTGCTGGTACACCGCCATCTCGAAACCCATGAGCGTCTCGATGACGGGCATGTCGAAGAAGGGCAGCAGCTGCGTCATCAGGACCCCGCCGATGCCCTTGGCGCGGTCGATCCAGTAGTACGAGTTGAAGACGCCCGCCCAGTCCCCGGTTCCGTTGCTGCGCATGCCCGGCAGATCGGCCAGCGTGAGATGGAAGCCCAGGCCCCAGCTCTGCGGCACCGGCAGTGCGGGCACGTCGTTCGACAGCTCGGGCACCGTCGACTTCAACAGCGTCGGCAGCTGGATCCGGCCGAGGTGGTCTTGCAGCGCCATCTGCACGGTGGCGGGTTTGAGGATGCCGGCGCCGTCGTTCAGCCAGGCCTGCACGAAGCGGCCATAGTCCTGCACCGTGCCGTAGGAGCCGTGGCCGGCCGCGTCCCACTCCGAGGTGGGCGGCAAGTCGAGCGGCGATGGCGCGAGCTTGCCATCGCCTTGGCGCTGCATCACGCGCAGCAGCCGTTCGCGCTGTTCGGCGCTGGGCGCGAAGGTGGAATCATTCATTCCCAGCGGCCCATAGACGAATTGCTGCAGGTAGCTGCCGAGGCTCTGCCCCGAGAGCTTCTCGACGACGAGCCCCAGCCAGTCGGTGTTGACGCCGTACTCCCACGCGGTGCCCGGGTCGTTGACCATCGGCACCGACAGGCTGCGCTTCAGGCCCGACAAAGGGTTGGGCTCCCCCGTCAGCGCGTGGTACCGAAGCAGCTTTTCGTTGAGGAAGAAGTACCCCAGGCCGGCCGAGTGCGTCATGAGCTGGCGCACCGTGGCCTTGCTGGCCGGCGGTCGAAGGCGCGGCGTGTCGCCGTCGAAGCCGTCCAGCACGGACAACCGACCGAATTCCGGAAGGATGGATTCGACGGTGGCATCGAGGCTCAGCCGCCCCTGCTCCACCAGCTGCAGTGCCGCCGTCGTGGCGACTGCCTTGGTCATCGACGCGTTGCGGAACAGCGTGCGCTCGCCCGCTTCGCCGGCCGCATGATGGAACAGCGGACCGTTGCGGTCGACCACCACCGCCGCAACGCCGTGCAGGGCGCCCCTCGATACAGCGCCATCCAGCAATGCCACGATGGCCGAACCGTTGAATGCCATGATCGCCTCCGATGTTCAGGTGGAGAATCCGCGCGCGGGGTTTGTTGCTGGCACGGGTGGGACATTCTGCCCAAACGAGCAGGACAGTGCCACCTCGGCCGGCGTGCGGCGAAACGCCCCGCACCCCTGCATGGCCTGCCCTTTGGTGCAAGACCCTTTGCATCCAAGGCCACTTGATGCACGCCCCATCTTCGAAATAATGCAGGCCAAACAGGGGGCGGCTCTTCCAGGATCGGAACATGAAAAAGTCGGACGCGAGCCAAGGCCAGTCGGCCTCGGCGCTCATCTCGGAACGGATCGCCGAGCTCGGGGACTGGCGCGGGGAAACCCTCGCCCGGATGCGCAAGCTCATCCAAGAGGCAGACCCGGAGGTCGTCGAAGAGTGGAAATGGATGGGCACCCCGGTGTGGTCGCACAACGGCATCCTCTGCACCGGCGAATCCTACAAGGACAAGGTGAAGCTCACCTTCGCCAAGGGCGCGTCCCTGAAGGACCCGGCCGGTCTCTTCAACGCGAGCCTCGACGGCAACATGCGCCGCGCGATCGACATCCACGAAGCAGAGGAAGTGGACGAGTCCGCCTTCAAGGCGCTCGTTCGCGAGGCGGTCGGCCTCAACGGTTCCACCAAGTCGAAACCTGCGAGGCAAGCGAAGTCCTGAGGAAATCCGCCCCCTGGGCAGCTTCTGCATCGGGGTGTGGTGGATACCGTTCTCGCGCGATTCCCTTCGGGCGTATAAAGCGTCCCGGGAGAATCCATCACTTGAACATCATCATCCTCGGCGCAGGCCGGATCGGCGAGAGCGTGGCCGGCACGCTCGTGTCGGAGCGCAATGACATCACCGTCATCGACACCGATGCGGCGCGCCTGCGCGAACTCGAGGAACGCCTCGAACTGCGCGGCGTCGTGGGCAGCGGCATCGAGCCCGACGTGCTGGCCGAAGCCGGTGCGCGCGATGCCGACATGCTCATTGCCTGCGCCGCGCAGGACGAGACCAACCTGGTCTGCTGCAAGGTCGCCCATCAGGTGTTCGGCATTCCGACGCGCATTGCGCGCGTGCGATCCGATGCCTACAAGGAAGACAGCCCGCTCCTTGGCAAGGAGGGCTTCGCCGTCGACTGCGTGATCTGCCCCGAGGAATCGCTCACGCGCTACATCGGCAAGCTGGTCGAGTACCCCGAGGCGCTGCAGGTGCGCGAGTTCGCCAACGGGCTGGCCTGCCTGGTGTCGGTGCGGGCGGTAGCAGGCGCGCCGTTGGTGCGCCACAGCATCGCCGAACTGCGCGAATGCGTGCCCGGTGCCGACATGCGCATCGTCGCGATCTACCGCCGGCTCGAAAACGAGCCCGACCGCTTCATCATCTGCGAAGGCCAGACGCTGATCGAGCCCGGCGACGAGGTGTTCGTGCTGTCGGCGCGCGAGCACCTGCAATCGGTGCTGTCGGCGCTGCACCGCTACGACCAGGCGGATCACCGCGACGTCGAGCGCATCATGATCGCGGGTGGCGGGCGCGTGGGGCTGCGGCTGGCAAGACAGCTCTTCGAGACCGGCCGCAACTATCAGATCAAGGTGCTGGAGCGCAACCATGCACGCTGCGTTCAGCTCGCGTCCGAACTGCCCGCCGGCGTGCTGGTGCTGCATGGCGATGGCACCGACGAGGATTTGCTGGAGGACGAGGGCATCGAGGGCATCGACCTGTTCCTCTCGCTCACCAGCGACGACGAGGACAACATCATGGCCAGCCTGCTGGCCAAGCGCCTGGGCGCGCGGCGCGTGCTGGCGCTGATCAACCGGCGCAGCTATGCCGACCTGATGCACGGCACGCAGATCGACATCGCGCTGTCGCCGGCGCAGACCATGCTCGGCGAGCTGCTGGCCTATGTGCGGCAGGGCGACGTGCAGGCGGTGCACAGCCTGCGCCGCGGCGTGGCCGAAGCGCTGGAGATCGTGGCGCGCGGCGACCGCAAGACCTCGCGCGTGGTCGGACGCAAGATCTCGGACATCCGGCTGCCCAAGGGGGCGCAATTCGGCCTCGTCATGCGCGGCTTGCCGGAAGTCGGCGCGGGCGTGGTCCCGGCCGGCGAGGTGCCGCCGATGCCGGCCCAAGTGATCATCGCGCGCGGCGACACCGTGATCGAGAGCAATGACCACATCGTGATCTTCGTGCCGCGCAAGCGCCAGGTGCGCGACGTGGAAAAGCTGTTCCGCGTGAGCGCCACCTTCTTCTGACGGCACCGGCCTCGTTCCATGAGCGACTTCTTTCCGGTGTTGCGCGTGCTCGGCGCGCTCTTGGGCTTCTTTTCGTTCGGCATGTTCGTGCCGTGGGTCATCTCGTGGACGCACGCCGACGGCCTGCGCCATGTGTGGGCCATCTCGGCGGCGATTTCGTTCGTCTGCGGGGTCGCGTTGTGGGGCGGCCTGAACCGCCACCGGCGCGAGCTGCAGCCGCGCCACGGCATCTTCCTGGTGTCGCTGACCTGGGTGCTGCTGCCGCTGTTTTCCACGCTGCCGCTGATGTGGGCGCTCGACAGCATCGGCCGGCCGGTCAACTTCGCGCATGCGTATTTCGAGTCGGTGTCGGGCCTCACGACCACCGGCGCGACGGTGCTCTCCAGGCTCGACGAGCTGCCGGTGTCGATCAACGTGTGGCGCACCTTCCTGCAATGGATCGGCGGCATGGGCATCCTGGTGCTGGCGGTGGCCATCCTGCCGCTGCTGGGCGTGGGCGGCAGCCAGCTCTTCAGGGCCGAGGTGGCGGGCCCGATCAAGGACAGCAAGCTGACGCCGCGCGTGAAGGAAACCGCCAAGGGGCTCTGGGGAATCTACGCGACCTTCTCGGCGGTCTGCTTCCTCGCGTACTGGGCCGGCGGCATGACGGCCATCGACGCGATGATGCACATGTTCACCACCGTGAGCCTGGGCGGGCTCTCGTCGCACGACGCGAGCTTTGCGTACTTCAAGTCGCCGCTGCTCGAAGGGGTGGCCGTGATCTTCATGCTCGCGGCCAGTTGCAACTTCGCGCTGTATTTCATCGCGATGCGAAAGGGTCACTGGCGCGGCTTCTGGCGCGACCCGGAGCTGCGGGGCACGCTCATTGCGCTGATCGGCGGCGGCCTGCTGGTGGCGGTGGTGCTGTGGGCGAAGGGCGTCTACGGTCCGGTGGATGCGCTGCGCTACGGCGTGTTCAACGCCATCTCGGTCGGCAGCACGACCGGGTATGCGACCGTCGACTACCTGGCCTGGCCGGTGTTCGCGCCGCTGTTCATGCTGCTGCTCTCGGGCGTGGCGACCAGCGCAGGCTCGGCCGGCTGCGGCATCAAGATGGTGCGGGTGCTCATCCTGGTGAAGCAGGCGCGGCGCGAGATGACGCGCCTCGTGCATCCGCGCGCGGTCCAGCCGGTGACGCTCGGCAGCATGGTGGTCGACCACCGCGTGATCTTCTCGGTGCTGGCCTTCATGCTGGTCTACGGCGTGACCACGATCTCGCTGAGCATGCTGCTGGTACTGACCGACCTCGACCCGGTCACGGCCTTCAGCGCGGTGCTGGCCAGCGTGAACTGCACCGGCCCGGGGCTGGGCAGCGTCGGGCCGGCCGGCAATTTCAGCAGCCTGACCGATTTCCAGGTGTGGGTCTGCACCTTCGCGATGGTGCTCGGCCGGCTCGAGATGCTGAGTTTCATCGCCCTGCTGACCCCCTCGTTCTGGCGCAAGTGAGCATGGGCCGCCGCGCCTGGCTGGGTGCCAATGAGACGCAAGCGGAGATTTCTGGTTGGGGAAAGTCCTCAGGCAAGAAACCGATTTCCAGGCGCTCCACTGTTGCTGCAGCGCAATAGAGGCCGTTTGGCGCCCGCTACGATGGACGCATGGACTGCACGACCAAACTGGAGGCCGAACTGGACGTCTGCTTCGCGTGGCTCGCCCAGTTCGAGGCCGACATTCCTCACGCGCACGATGTGGTCTCGCGCTGGTACACGAGCCCCGAGCTCCAGGCGTACATGCGCTATTCCTGGTTCAAGGCCTCCACGCCCGGAGAGCCTGCCCTCTGCCTGGCCCACATCCACGTCGCCGAGGGCGCGAGGGGCCAAGGGTATTTCGCGAGGCTGATCGAGCGCTTCCTGGATGGAAGCGACGGCCTGCAGGCGCGCGTGCTCTACCTCGAGAACATCGCGAGCCCGCGGTTCGAACGCTGGCTGCTTCGAGTCGGGTTTCAGCGCTGCGCGCACAGCGCCGGCGAATTCTCCGCGTACTACGTGGTCCGATAGGCGGCGGCGGAAACCGCTCAGGCTGCGGACGGGTCGCCGCTTTTCGGCGGCTGCAACTGCGTGGCGATCCCGTAGAGCGCCAGCAGGCCCAGCACGTGCCCGATCGCGACGCCTGGTTCACCCGATTCGATCCGGGCGATGGTCTGGACATGCACACCCAGTCGGGCGGCAGCCGCGGCCTGGCCGTCGCCGGCACTGGTACGGGCCAGCCTGGCGGCCGCACCCATGTCCTTGATCGCCTGCAGGGCGTCGCCGCCGATGTCTGCCGAAATCCGCTTGCCTTGAGCCATCTGCGGATTGTCGCCGCACAATCGAAGCGTGCCTCGAACCCTGCCCGACCCGCCACCCAAGCCCTACTGGCTCTACCTCCTGGAATGCAAGGACGGCGCGTACTACGCGGGGATCGCGCTCGATGTGGAGCAGCGCTTCTTTCAGCATGTCTTCGGACTGGGCGCCAAATTCACGCGCGCGCGGCCTCCAGTGCGGGTATTGGCGGCCCGCGAATACCCGAGCAAGGGAGATGCATTGCGAGCGGAGCTCAGGCTCAAGGCACTGCCGCGCGCCAGGAAGCTGGGCTTCTTCGACGCCGAGGCGTCCCCCTGAGCGTCTCGATTCCCGCGCAGCACGTCGCCCTATGCCTTGAGCCCCAACCGCCGCGCCAGTTTGTGCAGGTTGCTGGCATCCAGTTCCAGCTGACGCGCGGCTGCGGCCCAGTTGTCATCGTGCAGGGCCAGGGCCTGCCTGATCGCCTCGCGCTGACTGGCCTCCACGACCTGGTGCATGCTGGCGAGGCGTGAAGCGGCCGCACCGCCCGCGGCCTCCACAGGCAAAGGTGCGCCTGCGCTGGCGGGCATTTCCAAGGCATCGAGATCCAGCATGTCCGCCTCCAGAGTCACGATGTCCGTGCGATCCGCGCCCCGGCTCACGGCTTTCAGCGCGGCGCGGCTGATCACGTGCTCCAGTTCGCGCACGTTGCCGGGCCAGCGGTAGTGGCGCAGCGCGTCCTCGGCCTCGATGGACAAGCGCAGGCTGCGCAGGCCCAGGCGTGCACGGTTGAGTTCCAGGAAGCGCCCAGCCAGCAGCAGCACGTCATTGCCGCGCTCGCGCAGTGGAGGAATCGGGATCGGATAGACGGACAACCGGTGGTACAGGTCGGCCCGAAACGATCCGTCGCGCACGTGGTCGCGCAGACTCCGGTTGGTCGCGGCGATCACGCGCACGTTCACGCGTCGCGGCCGGTCCGCGCCCAGGCGCTGGATCTCGCCGTTCTGCAAGGTACGCAGCAGCTTGGCCTGGATCGACAGCGGCAACTCGCCCACCTCGTCGAGAAACAGCGTGCCGCCCTCGGCCGCTTCGAAGCGGCCGGGCCGGTCGCTCACCGCGCCGGAAAACGCGCCACGCGCATGGCCGAACAGTTCGCTCTCCGCCAGCGACTCCGGCAATGCCGCGCAGTTGACATGCACCAGAGGCTTGCCGGCGCGTCGCGACAGTCGATGCAGCCGGTGAGCGAAGAGTTCCTTGCCCACGCCGGTTTCACCCAGCAGCAGCACTGGCAGCTCGGAATCGGCGACCACCTGCAACTCGTGCAACAACTGCGTGATGGCTTCGCTCTGGCCCACGACGTCGCTGTCCTCGCGTGGCGCATGCGCATCGGCAGGCAAGGCGCCCCCTGACAAGCGCAAGCCGCGGATCTCGGCTTCAAGGCGGGTGACGCGCACCGCGGCTTCGACGGCGCAAGCGAGCTCCCCCAGATCGCGCTGGGCCTGCGCATCGAAAGCACCGACCTCCAGTGCGTCCAGCGTGATCACACCCCAGCGCTCGCCCTCGACGTCGAGCGCCATGCCCATGCAGTCGTGCACCGGCATCGGCTCGCCGGCGCGCTCGGCGATCAGGCCGTCGTAGGGATCGGGCAGCACGCTGTCGTGATGGAAGCAGGTGACGCCGCGCCGCTGCAGGATGGCCGCGAGGCGCGGATGGTCCTTGACGGCGAAGCGGCGCCCGAGCGCGTCGCTGACCAGTCCATCCACGGCCAGCGGACGCAGGTGCTCCTCTTCCAGTTTGAGCAACGCCACGGCCCCGCACCCGAAGTGCGCGCGCAGGCTGCCCACCAGCCGTTGCAGGCGCACCGCCACCGGAAGATCGGCCACCAGATCGGCCAGCAGAAGGAGGGAGGTCGCAGCAGTGGTCATAAACACCCCAAATGGTACATGAGACCATTTTCAAATAGGGTTGTATGTACCATTTACTTTTCAAGGCATTGATTCATAAGGACTTTTTCTTGGCATGCCGTTCGCATAGGACCTGCAACCCTTTCCCACCACCAAGGAGATCTCCATGGACCTGATGAACCAATCCCTGGGCCAGTTGGCCCGGCGCATCCCGGGCGCCACGCGCGTTTTCGATGCACACCAATTCGACTTCTGCTGCGGTGGCAACCAGACCCTGCGCACGGCGGCCGAGGCGGCCGGCGTCGATGCCGCGCCGATCGTCGAGGAACTGCGCACGCTGGAAGGCCGCGCTGCGGCCGGCGACGCGCAAGACTGGGGCGAAGCAAGCGCCACCGATCTGGTCAACCACATCCTCGCGCGCTTCCACGCCGTGCACCGCGAGCAGCTGCCCGAGCTGATCCGCCTGGCGCGCAGGGTCGAGCAGGTGCATGGCGAGCGCGCCGACTGCCCGCGCGGCCTGGCCGACCACCTCGTGGCCATGGCGCAGGAACTGGAGAGCCACATGCGCAAGGAGGAGGACGTGCTGTTCCCGATGATCGCGCGCGGCCTGGGCGCCAGCGCCACCGCGCCGATCACGGTGATGCGCATGGAGCATGACGAACATGGCGCCGCGCTGCGCCGTCTGGCCGAACTGACCGATGACATCACGCCGCCGCGCGCGGCCTGCACCACCTGGCGTGCGCTCTACGCCAACCTGCGGACTTTCCGCCAGGACCTGATGGCGCACATCCATACCGAAAACAACATCCTGTTCGAGCGCTTTGCGCCGGCCGTGGTGCATTGACCCAGGAGAGACCGACATGGGTCCCTACAAGAAGCTCTGGTTCACGCTGATCGGCGTGTTGATCGTGACCTTTTCGCTGCTGGGCTACTACGGCGCCGAGGTCTACCGGCAGGCGCCGCCGATTCCCGCGCAGGTTGCCACTCAAGACGGCAAGGTGCTGTTCGACCGCGAGGGCATCCTCGACGGCCAGACGGCCTGGCAGTCGGTGGGCGGCATGCAGCTCGGCTCCATCTGGGGCCACGGTGCCTACCAGGCGCCCGACTGGACGGCCGACTGGCTGCACCGCGAGCTGACGGCCTGGCTCGAACTGGCCGCGCAGCAGGCACACGGCAAGGCCTACACGGCGCTCGACGGCCCCACCCAAGCCGGGCTGCGCGAGCAGCTCAAGGCCGAGTACCGGGCCAATCGCGTCGATGAAGCGCAGGTGCTGAAGCTCTCGGAGCGCCGCGCACAGGCCATCGCCCAGACCGCCGCCTACTACGACCAGCTGTTCTCCGACGCACCCGCGCTCCAAAAAAGCCGCGAGCACTTCGCGATGAAGGAAAACACGCTGCCCAGCGCCGAGCGGCGCCAGCAGATGACGCAGTTCTTCTTCTGGACTGCCTGGGCCGCCGCCACCGAGCGGCCGGGCCAGAAGGTCACCTACACCAACAACTGGCCGCACGAGCCGCTGATCGGCAACCAGCCGAGTGGCGAGAACATCGTGTGGTCGGTCGCCAGCGTCGTGGTGCTGTTGGCGGGGGTGGGATTTCTGGTCTGGGGCTGGGCCTTCCTGCGCGATCACGATGAGCCGCTGCCCGCCGCGGGTGCGCGCGACCCGCTCACCACCTTCGCCCTCACGCCCTCGCAGCGGGGACTGGGCAAGTACCTGTTCCTGGTCGTCGCGCTGTTCATCTTCCAGGTGTTCATCGGCGGCTTCACCGCGCACTACACGGTCGAGGGGCAGCAGTTCTACGGCGTCGACGTCTCGCGCTGGTTCCCCTATGCGCTGACCCGCACCTGGCACATCCAGGCCGCGCTGTTCTGGATCGCCACCGGCTTCCTCGCCGCGGGGTTGTTTCTTGCGCCGCTGATCAACGGCGGCAAGGATCCGAAGTTCCAGCGCCTGGGCGTGGACGTTTTGTTCTGGGCACTGGTCGCCGTCGTCGTGGGTTCCTTCACCGGCAACTACCTGGCGATCGCGCAGGTCATGCCACCCGAATGGAATTTCTGGCTCGGCCACCAGGGCTACGAGTACGTGGACCTGGGACGCCTGTGGCAGATCGGCAAGTACATCGGCATCCTGCTGTGGCTGGTGCTGATGCTGCGCGGCGTCGTGCCGGCCCTCCTGAAGAAGGGCGGCGACAAGAACCTGCTGGCGCTGCTCACCGCCTCGGTCGGTGCCATCGGCCTGTTCTACGGCGCGGGCCTGTTCTACGGCGAACGCACCCACCTCTCGGTGATGGAGTACTGGCGCTGGTGGGTGGTGCACCTCTGGGTGGAAGGCTTCTTCGAGGTCTTCGCCACCACGGCGCTGGCCTTCATCTTCTCCACCCTCGGCCTGGTCTCGGTGCGCATGGCCACGGCGGCCAGCCTGGCCTCGGCCTCGCTCTTCATGCTGGGCGGCATTCCCGGCACCTTCCATCACCTGTACTTCGCCGGCACCACCACGCCGGTGATGGCGGTCGGCGCGAGTTTCTCCGCGCTGGAGGTGGTGCCGCTGATCGTGCTGGGCCATGAGGCCTGGGAGAACTGGCGCCTGAAGGCCCGCGCGCCCTGGATGGAAAACCTGCGCTGGCCGCTGATGTGCTTCGTCGCCGTTGCCTTCTGGAACATGCTGGGCGCGGGTGTCTTCGGCTTCATGATCAACCCGCCGATGTCGCTGTACTACATCCAGGGCCTGAACACCACGCCGGTGCATGCACACGCCGCGCTGTTCGGGGTCTACGGCTTCCTCGCGCTGGGCTTCACGCTGCTGGTGCTGCGCTACCTGCGGCCTCACTACTCGTTCAGCGCCCCCCTCATGAAGACCGCCTTCTGGGGCCTCAACGCCGGCCTGGTGCTGATGATCTTCACCAGCCTGCTGCCGATCGGCATCATCCAGTTCCACGCCAGCGTGAGCCAGGGCCTGTGGTACGCGCGCAGCGAGGACTTCATGCAGCAACCGCTGCTGCAGACGCTGCGCTGGGTGCGCACCTTCGGCGACGTGGTGTTCATCGTCGGGGCCGTCGCGATGGCGTTGCAGGTGGTGCTGGGCCTGCTGGGCCAGGCGCCCGCGCTGCCCCAGCCCAAGCGGCGTCTGGGCGAGGCGCGAGGCTGAGCGTCTGCGGTCCGGCTTCCGACCGTGGCCGAGACCAACTCCGCCCAGGTGGCGTGCTCGCGGATCCTTGAGCGAATGCGCTCGAAATACGCAGCCTCGTCCATGCCCTTTGGCACGATGATCCCCCGCGTGTCGGACAAGGCGGCTTCGAGCCTTGACCCGTAGGGATTGGCATTGTTCATGTCCGGCCGACCACAGGAAGGGCCCGTGTCGTGTGACAGCGATTCAGCGAAACGTTATGGCTCCGCCGGACCCTCCCAGGTCCGGCAGGCCGAGGAACGCGGCAAGCGAATCTTGACGTCGTGCAGGGAACGGCTTGGCGGACTGGTTGCCTGCGCACCGTGCCAGAAACTCCTATTGAAGTGTCGATTCCCGAATCGTGTCTGCGGACTGTCGGAGCTGGCGCTGGAGCTTTCGATCGAGCCGGCTGGACTCACGGTGGGCGACGATCTCCCAGAGCCATCCACCCGCCACGGCAATCGCGACGACACCCAGCGACACAATCGAATCCATACGCTCCTCCCGCGAACACAACCCGCTCACTGTGCCGCCGCGTGCGATGCGTGGCATCCCCCCGATTGTTGAGACGTCGCAGCCTGGCAGCCCCCGGCGGCCACCAAGGCGTTCAAGACCCGGTCCCCTTGGCACCGCGGCGCCGCAACGCATGGGGGTGATGTCGACCGAGATGATCGCGCGTCGCAGCCTCGACGGCCGGCAAATTCTCATGCAGACGGCGCAGAAGGTCGAGAAGAACCTTGCGCTCGGCCACCGTCAGTACCGACATGAAGGCCCGCTCGCGCTCCATCGCGATGTCGCGAATCTGATCGTGAATGGCGCGGCCGGACGGCGTGAGCGTGGCGATTCGCGCCCGTCCGTCCTGCGGATCCAGCGCGAGTTCGATGAAGCCGCGCGCCTGCATGCTCTTGAAACAGCGGCTCATCGAGGCCTTGTCCATGCCGATGATGCCGCAGGCCTTCTGCGCCGAGATGGACCCTTCGATCGCGAGCAGCACCAGGACGCGCCAGCTCTCGATCCCGACATCGAACGCGGCAAGATAGGCCTGCGAGGCCCCGCTCGACAGCTTGTTGGCGATCCAGCTGAGATAGGCGGGCGCGTAGTTGTCCAGATCGACAACGTCGCCCCTTGCTGCCTTGGAAGGGGTCTTGCGCGCGGAAGTGGTCTTGGTACGAGGCATCGAATGAGGACTGGAGTTGCTGGCGCCACTGTAGCCGCCCCGGGAAGCCGTCAGGCTTCGATCGCGCCCGCTGCGGCCTGCTTCTTGAGCAACTCGGCGACGATGCGCCTTGCCCTGTTCGCGCCCGCATCGACGTGGATGTCCGTCCAGGTTGCCCTCTCGCCGAACTCCAGCATGTTCCGGTATTGCGCTTCGATGACGGTGCGGTCCTCGTCGAACGTGAAAGCCGTCTGTTGAATCACGGCGTCGATGTTCTCCGGCATGTCCGGGTGCTTGGTGCTGGCCATGCTCCAGAAGTAGTGGCAGGTCTCGTCGGTTTCCGGGGTGATGCCGTGGAAGCCGCGCATGTGGAAGCCGCCGCGTTTGGGATCGTCGATGGCGTCGGTGCCCGGCTCCACGGCACCGGTCCAGATGCGCAGGTGGGTGAGATCGAATTCGATCTCCTGCCAGCGCTCACATTTCTCGCCGAAGGGCCAGGCGGCGCGGTAGGTCGGCGGTGGCGACGAATTGGGCATCAGGCGCACGACCTTGACCTGCTCGCCTTCGGATGACACCTTCATGGGTGCGTTCATGTGCAGCTTGGCGTCACCACCGATGGTCTGCAGATGGACATAGCCCAGGTGGCTCAGGTCGAGCAGGTTGTCGTGGATCAGCTGCCAGGGTGACTTGTAGTGGTAGTTGCCGCTGCCGAACTTGAAGCGAGGGTCGTCATGGAACGGATAGTCCGGCGCTGGGCGCACCGGCATGGCGGCTTCATCCCGGGGCATCCAGATCCAGATGATCTGGTTCTTCTCGACCACGTGGTAGGCCTTGACCCTGGCCTTGGCCGGGATGCGCTCCTGGCCGGGAATCTCGATGCATTGCCCATTCGGTGCGTACAGGAGGCCGTGGTAGCCGCAGCGCACGCCAGCGCCTTCGACCGTCCCGCACGACAGCGGCAGCGAACGGTGGCAGCAGCGGTCTTCCAGCGCCGCGACCTGCCCATCACCCGTGCGGAAGAGGACCACCTTCTGATTCAGGAAGGTCCGGGCAATGGGTTTGTCCGTGAGTTCGGACGAGAAGCCTGCCACATACCACTGGTCGAGTAGAAAGCGACTGGCATCGGCGTTCTCGGTCACGTTCTTGATGGGAATGCAGGTCGTCGTCATTCAGATTCTCCTTGGGGGGAAGAGTGGCAATTCAAAGGTCGAGCACCAGGAGCGGGGACAGGGCTCGCGAACAACATGGCGTGAACTGGTCGTTCGCCGCGCGCTCGGAATCGGTCAGGAAGGTGTCGCGGTGATCGGGGGTGCCTTCCAGCACACGCGTCAGGCAGGTCCCGCAAACGCCGGCTTCACAGGATGTCGGCACTTCCACGCCGTGCGCCGCCAGCACCTCGATCACGGTCTTGCCGGCCGGCACCCGGCAGCTCAGGCCGGTGCTTGCAACGCGCACCTCGAAGCTCTCGTCGGTTGCCGATGCGGTGTCAACGCCGGCGAAGTATTCGCGATGCAGCTGCCCTTCGGGCCAGCCCTGCCGCCTGGCAGTCTCCAGCACATGGTCCATGAAGCCGGTCGGTCCGCACACGTAGAGGTGGGTGCCATCGGAAGGGTTGGCCAGCACGCGCTGCGCATCGAATTTCTGCTCGGGAATGTCGTCCGCATGGAGCGCCACGCGGCTCGCGAAGCCCGCCGCCCCGATCTCTTCGAGAAAGGCCATGCGGCTCGCGGAACGGCCGCAGTAGTGCATCTCGAAAGGCCTGTCGCAGGCGTGCAGGGCGCGGGCCATTGCCAGGATCGGCGTCACGCCGATACCGCCTGCCAGCAGCAGGCTTCGCGCAGCCTCTGCCAGGGGGAAATGGTTGCGCGGCGAACTCACGCGCAGGAGGTCGCCGATCTGCACCCGCTCGTGCATGCCGGCTGATCCGCCGCGTGACTGCGCCTCGCGCAACACCGCGATGCGATAGCGGTTTCGCTCCGAAGGATCGTTGCTGAGGGAGTACTGGCGTATCAGCGAAGGCGCCACGTGGACGTCGATGTGCGCGCCGGCCGAGAAAGCGGGCAACGCGTCCCCGTCGACCGGCACGAGTTCGAAACTGCAGATGCCGTCTGCCTCTTCGACTCGCCGAGCGACACGAACCATCAATTCATTCGTCATGGAGTTTCATCGCCTCTTCGCCGCAGTCGGCCGGCTGCCCTGTGAATCGCGTGCGCACGTAGTCCTGCGTGGAGGCTTCCACCGCCGGGAGGTTTGCGTGAAGGCGGCGCAGCAATCCGAGCAGCACCTCCACTTCGTTGTCTTCCAGGACTGACAGGAAGGCGCGTTCGCGATCCAATGCCATGCCCATCATCTGGTCGTGCAGATGCCGCCCCTTGGACGTGAGCGCCGCGAGGCGAAGCCGGCCATCGGCACCGTCGAGCTCGGTGCGAATCAGCCCGCTTTCCTGCATGCTCTTGAAGCAGCGGCTGACCGAGCCCTTGTCCATGCCGATGACGACCGACACCTGCTGCGCCGAGATCGCACCCTCGGTCGCCAGCAAGACGAGGCAACGCCAGGTCTCGATGCCGACGTTGAAGGTCCCGAGGTAGTGCTGCGAGGCACCGCGCGACAGCTTGTTGGCGATCCAGGTCAGATAGGCGGGAACGTAGCGCTCCAGGTTCACCGTGTGCGGCGCAGCGCTTGCCTGAGGCGCAGCGACGGTGCTGAGTGTGCGATCGGTCATGTTGCAATGCTCGGCGGCCGCTCAGTGCACGGCCATGCCGACCCAGCGCTCGAGCGTCTCCGGGTCGGCCAACAGCGATGCGGCGTCGGCGTTGTGCACCACCGTCCCGTGGTCCAGGATGAGGGCACGCTCCGCGTAAGCCAGCGCCTCGTCCACCTGCTGCTCGACGATGACGACGGCAATGCCGGTCTCCCGGCTCAGGTTGCTGAAGGCGCGCAGCAACTCCTGCCGGATCAGCGGCGCGAGGCCCTCCAGGGGCTCGTCGAGCAGAAGCAGCGAGGGCCGGCCGAGCAGGGCCCGGGCGACCGAAAGCATCTGCTGCTCGCCACCCGACAGCTGGGTGCCCCCGTTGCGCCGACGCTCGGCGAGCCGCGGGAACAGGGCGTAGGCCTCGTCCAGCGCCCCGCGCGGCCGCCGCTTGAGGCCGGCCAACAGGTTTTCCTCGACGGTCAGCGATGGAAAGATGTCCCGTGTCTGCGGCACGTAGCCCAGGCCGAGGTCCGCACGCTGGTGCGGCGCAAGCGCCGAAATGTCATCCCCGCAGAACGTGATCCGGCCACTGCGAAGCGGCACCAGGCCCATGATGGCTCGCAGCGCGGTGGTCTTGCCCACGCCGTTGCGCCCGACCATCGCCAGGCGCTCCTGATCCGCCATTTCGAATGACAGGCCGTTCAATACGGTGGTGGGACCGTAACCCGCCACCACGCCCTCGAGCTTGAGGATCGATCTCGCCATGTTCAGTTTCCCAGGTAGGCTGCCCGCACCATGGGGTCGCGGCGGATGTCGTCGGGGGAGCCGTCGGCCAGCACCGCGCCGTCGGCCAGCACCAGGATGCGGTTGGCGAAGCGGAACACGAGGTCCATGTCGTGCTCGATGATGAGCACGGCCAGGTCTCGCGGCAGTGCGTCCAGTGCCGCGAGCAGGCGCGCGCCATCGCCCTTGGGGACACCGGCCATCGGCTCGTCCAGCAGCAGGACCTTGGGCCGCAGCGCCAGTGCCAGCGCCATCTCGATCAGGCGCTGCTCGCCATACGCAAGGTCCTGCGTCGCTGTGCTTGCATGCGCATTCAGGCCGAAGCGAGAGAGGATCTCCCGTGCCTCCGCTTGCAGGGTGGGGTACGCATCGATGCTGCGCCACATCCCGCCGGTCAACCGTTCGCGCTCGAACAACGCGAGCTCGATCTGGCGCTGCACCGCGAAGTGCGGCGCCAGCGTCGTGATCTGGAAGGTGCGGGCCAGGCCGGCGCGCACCCGCTGGGCCTGGTTCAGCCGCGTGGCGTTCTCGCCGCGGAGCCAGATTTCGCCCGCGTCGGAGGCCAGGACGCCGCTCATTTGATTGACCAGCGTGGTCTTTCCCGCACCGTTGGGACCGATCAGCGCCATGCGGTCGCCGGCGCTCAGCGCAAACGACACACCACGTGTCACGTGGAGGCCACCGAAGCGCTTGTCCAGGGATTTGAGCTCGAGCAGGACGCTCATCGCACACCTCCGGCACGGCGACGCAGCCAGGCCCAGGCCTTGGCCGGCGACACCAGGACGACCAGCATCAGCAAGGCGCCGACCACGAACAGCCAGTGGTAGGGATTGATGGAGGCCGCCGTGTGGTGCAGCAGCGTGAACACTGCAGCGCCGACCAGCGCGCCGGTGAGCCGCCCTGCCCCGCCGAGGATGAGCATGACCAGTGCCTCGGCGGACAGCGCGAACGACAGGCTGTCCATGCCGACGACCGCATTGGTCTGCGCCGACAGCGCCCCGGCGGCACCGGCAACGGCGCCGGCGACCGTGTACAGGACCAGGAGCCGTGCGAACACCGGAGTGCCCAGCGCCGCCATCCGGGCGCGGTTCTCATGGATGCCGCGCACGGCGAGGCCGAACGGCGAATCGACCAGCCGGCGCGCGACGTAGAAGAGAACCACCAGCACGGCCAGCGCATAGAGGGCCGCGACCCGACCCTCGAGATCGAAGGCAAAACGCCCCAGCACAGGCCCCATGACGAAGCCGGACAAGCCGTCGTCGCCACCCGTCCAGTCGCGCGCCTTTTGCGCCAGGTTCAGCAGGATCTGCGACACCGCGACCGTGAGCATCAGGAAGGTGAAGCCCTGGTAGCGCAGCAGGAACGCGCCCGACAGCAGCGCCAGGCCCGCGCCGGCGGCGATGCCGACTGCCAGGCCGATCAAGGGGTCGGGGTGGACCTGCAGCGCGAAGATGCCCGCGGCATAGGCGCCCATCCCGAACAAGGCGGCATGGCCCAGGGTCGCCAGGCCGGCGATGCCCACCACGAGGTCCAGGGACAGCACGAACAGCGCGGTGATGAAGATGCGGGTCAGCAGGCCCAGCTGCTCCGGCATCCAGGCGCAGGTCGACAAGCCGATCACGAGAAGCGCAGCGGGCGCGCGCCAGGCCGGCGCGCAGCGCGGAGCGGCGGCTTGCTGCGGCGGCACCGCGAGCGCCGGCGTTGTCGTCATGGTGTTCATCGTTTCAGCAGGCCATCGGGACGCCAGGCCAGCAATGCGGCCATGGCAACAAAGAAGAAAAGGCTTCCCCATTCCGAGGCGAGGTACTTGCTGGCGGTTTCAATGACGCCGAGCAGCACGGCCGCAACCAGCGAGCCGGTGATGCTGCCCATGCCACCCACCGCGACGACCACCAGGACCAGCACCAGGTACTTGAGGGCGTAGTAGGGCTCCAGCGGCATCAGCTCGGCGCCCAGAATGCCACCCAGGCCGGCCAGGGCTGCCCCGGCGGCGAAGCTCGCGCATTGCACCGTCCGAATGGGAATGCCCAACGTCGAGGCGGTGCCACTGTGGTCGACGGCCGCACGCAGCCAGATACCGAAGCGCGTGCGTGTGACCGTCCAGGCCGTCAAGGCGGCCACTGCACAGCCGGCAGCGATGACCAGCAGGCGTTGGGTGGGCAGCGTGCGAAAGCCCAGATCCACCGAGCCCGCCAGCAAAGGCGGCAGCGGGATCATCTGCACCTGGGGGCCGACCAGCGCGTTGGTGGCGGCGATCAGCACGAAGCTCAGTCCGATCGTGAACAGCACCTGATCGAGTTCCTTGCGGCGGTACAGGTGACGCAGCACGAGCAGCTCGAGCACGGCGCCCAGCAAACCCGTCGCCACGATGGCCGCGGGCACGGCAAGCCAGAAGCTCCATTGGGCTTCGCGGGTCAGGAGAGCGGCGCAGTAGCCGCCCACCATCGCGAAGGCGCCATGGCTCAGATTGACGAAGCGCATCAGACCGAGCGTCACCGACAGGCCGACGGCAATGACGAACAGCACCATGCCGTAGGCCAGCCCGTCGATCAGGATGTTGAGGAAAGTGTTCACGGGACGGAACTCAGGGGATGCGATGCGGACAGGAGTTCACTTCTCCAGGCCGAAGTCGGTCTGGGGCCCGAAGCTCTGCAGCTCCTTGTTGACCAGTTGGTCGCCCACCTTCTCCACCTTGCGCAGATAGACGTTCTGCACGATGTGACGCGTCTTGGGATCGATGTTCACGGGTCCACGGGGGCTTTCCCACTTGAGGGTGCGGGCGGCGGCGAGCGCCTTGGCACCGTCCTTCTTGCCGCCCGTCGCCTCGATCATCTGGTGGATGACGTACATGCCGTCCCAAGCGCCGACCGATGCGTAGTTGGCGACGGCGTTCGGATCCCGCTTCTTCAGCGCGTCGACGAATTTCTTGTTCTCAGGCGAGTCGTGCGCGCCTGAATAGTGGAAGGCCGTGGTCAGGCCCAGCGCGGCGGCACCGAATTTCTGCAGGTCGAACTCGTCGGTCTCGGCGCTTCCGAGGAACTGCACGCCGGCCTTGGCCAGCCCGTTCTCGTTGTAGGCCTTGACGAAGCCCAAATTGGGTGGGCCGCCGGGGAGGAAGGTATAGACCGCTTGCGCGCCGCTCGCCTTGATGCGCTGCACGAAGGGGCCGAAGTCGGTGGTGGCCATCGGCATGCGGATGCTCTCGACCACCGTCCCGCCCTGCTTGGTGAACTCGCTCTTGAAGGCCGTCTCGGCGTCGATGCCGGGCCCGTAGTCGGTGACGGCCGTGACGATCTTCTTCATGTTCTGCTTCGCCGCCCATTGCGCGGCCGGCACGGTGACCTGCCACAGCGTGTAGCTCGTGCGGACGAAGAACTCGGACTTCTCGGTGATGGCCGAAGTCGCGGCATTGAAGATGACCGTCGGCGTCTGCGACTGCTGAATCAGCGGCGCCACCGCCATGGCATTGGGCGTGAACACGAACCCGCCCAGGTAGTCCACCTTGTCCTTGACGATCAACTCCTGAACCAGGGTCTTGGTCAGGCTTGGATTGGGTCCTCCGGTGTCCCGGTAGATGAACTCGATGTCCTTGCCGGCCAGTTTGCCGCCCTGGCTGGCGACATAGCTTTCCGCGGCAGCCTTGAACAGGGACCCGTAGTGCGCGAACGGCCCCGAAAAGGGTCCGATGATCCCGACCTTGACGGCTTGCGCCATGGCCTGGGGTGCGGCGAGCGACAGCCCTGCTGAGGCGAAGAGTGCACACGCAATGGCGCGACGGTTGAGTTTCATCGTGGTCTCCAGTTGTGGGTCTGCCTGTGCAGCGGCCGTGGTTCCTGCTCAGGCTGGACGTGATTGTGATTGCCATATCAACTAGTTGCAATGCCAACTAGTTGGGGGTTTACCCTAGAAGGCGTGGGGAGCGGCCCTGCACAATCGTCGAGAATCCCGGCGACCACCCATTCCACGGACGGGGTCGCCCGGCTGGAGCGCCAACTCGGCACATCCTGCGATACGCAGCGCTATACCCAACGCTGGACGGCTTCGGCGGTGTCGCTCGGCTTGGTGTTGAAGCAAATTCGGGCCTGAGGTGCAGCTCGATGCACCACATTGACCAGTTGCTCGAAGAGAAGAAAGTAAGCGGGGATGGCCCGGATGCCCGCACCGATGACCACGCAGTCGAACGGCTTTTCGGAGAGCTTCCGGGCAACCACATCTGCAGCCGTATCCCCGAGGTCCGTCAGGCAGAGTTCCGCTTCATAGCCCAGTGCGGCAAGTCTTGCCTGGTCCGCCCCAAGCCCAGAGCGAACCTTGTCTGCGTTCATGTCCGGCATCGTGCTGAAGTCGACCAGGTCCGGCTCCAACCCGATCACCAGCACCAGCGTCTTCTTCATTCGCGCCCGATCACAAGTCGCAATCGATGGTTCGCAGTTGCCGTCAATGCGCTGGCCTAACTCTTCTTGGAGGTCTTTGCGAAGAACTGCGTCGGCTGATGCTGAACGGCCTCACTGTCGCATTTGGGGCAACGCAAGCGAGCAGTCTCATGCTCAGCGACGTGTTCGATGTGCTCGAAAACCTCGCCGCACTTTGTGCAACGATACTGGTACGTAGGCATGGCACTTCTCCACCGCAGGGACGGAGGCAAGCGCCCGCCCCTAGCGTCTTATCCTACGACGATGGCGCCGCCTTGGAAACCCTTTTTCGGTCGAGGTCGGCCAGTGGCCGGCCGACTGCCGACCACGGCATGATGGCCGCCAAGCTCGACCTCAATGGCTCCCGATGCGGTGAACCTCCAGATCCGGATTGAAATGAATCGACGACACCTTCTCATGCTGGCCGGCTTGCAGTCGGCCTTGACGCTTTCGGCCTGCGGCAAGCGCAAGCCTTCTGTTGCGGCGCTGAAATCCGATGCGCGTGTCCTGGCGCTGGGCGACAGCTTGACCATGGGCTATGGCGCCACGCCCGAGCAGGCCTGGCCAACGCGACTGGCGCAATTGACGGGCTGGCAGGTCGACAATGAAGGCGTCAGTGGCGACACCTCCGCCGGTGCGTTGCAGCGCCTGGAGGCATTGCTGGCGATGAACAGCTACGACGCGGTTCTGGTCGGCATCGGTGGGAACGACATGCTGCGCGGCATCTCGCAGCAGACCACGACGGACCACGTGGCGGCGATCGTGCGCATGGCACTCGCGCACACGCCTTACGTGGCGGTGATCGCGACGCCCGCGCCCGAGCCGCTGCGCGCGACCGTCGGTTCCCTCAGCGATGCCGGCTTCTACGAAGTGGTGGCGAAGGCCGAGAAGGTGCTTCTGATACCGGACGTGTACGCCGCCGTTCTGTCGGATGCGGCACTGCGGTCGGACCGCATTCATGCGAACGCGCAAGGCTACGCGGTGGTGGCGCAGCAACTGGCCGACAAGCTGAAGGCGGCGGGCTGGCGCTGAGAGGGAAGGTCCATGTCGGGCCTATTTCTTCGCCGCGCCGCTGTCGAGCCCCAGGATCACGACCTTTGCATGCCTCGGCTTCGTGGGCCAGGCGACCATGGTGAAGCCCTCCGCCACCGCAACCTTCTGTACGCCGTCGACGGCGTACGTGATCACGCCGCCCCCGATTCCGCCGCCACTTCCGAGCGGCCCTCCCCAGAGTTTCTGTCCGGTGGAAGCATCCAGCGCATAGAAATTGCCTCCGAGGTCGGCGAAGAACACGATGCCACCGGCCGTCGGCGTGATCGCTGCGACGACGGGATAGTTGGACTTGACGCGCCATTTCCAGACGCCGGTGTCGGCATCGCTGGCGTAGACCCATCCAGCCCAATGTCCGTCGGTGCGGTCTTCCTTGCCGAACATGTTGATCGGGTTGAGGGTTGCCATTCCGGTCCAGGGCTGGCCGACAGCCACCGACCGCAGCCTTTCATCGGTCTTGATCTTCACGGTATCGCACCAGTCCACGGTGCCGGTGATGATGAGGTTCGTGGTCGGATCGAAGCCGGGGGTGTTCCATTCGGTGCCTCCGACCGGACCCGGACAGAAGTGAACGTCCTGGCCGACGGCGAACGTGCCCTCGGCATTCTCGATCGTCGTGACCGGCACGCGGTAGAGCAGCTTGTTGCCTGGGAGCTCGTAGCCGTAGAGGTGCCCATCCTTCGGCGCGAGCGACATGATCTGCTTGCCGCCCATGGTTTGATGCAGGATCGGCGGACTGGACACGTCCCAGTCATGCCAGTCCTTCTTCACGACCTTGAAGTTTTTCTTGTAGTCGCCTGTCTTGGCGTCGAGCACCACGACCGAATCCGTGAAGAGGTTGTCGCCCTCGCGCGCGCCGGAAGCAAAGTCGGGCGCGGGGTTGCCTCCCGGGACATACAGCAGGCCGTTCCTGGTATCGAGCGTGTAGGAGGTCCAGGTCCCGCCGCCGCTGATGGGTATGCCTGGTGCGTTGTTCCAGGACTTCTCGTCGAGTGGCGACTTGCCCACCGGACCACGGACGACGTCGCCCTCGGTTTTGGGAACGAGGAAGAACTGCCAGACGACCTTGCCGGTCTTTGCGTCGAGGGCGTAGACCTTGCCCTTGCCACCCTTGTAATCCCCGCCGGCATTGCCGACGTACACGAGGCCATCCCACGCGATCGGTGCCGACGGCACCGACTCGCCGCGTTTCGGGTCGCAGATCGTCGTCTCCCACGCCTGCTTGCCGGTCTTGAAGTCGAAGGCCATCACCCGGCAGTCCTGGGTGCCGCGAAACAGCAGGCCGTCCATGTGGGCGGCGCCGCGGTTGGCTGGCAGGAGCGCGCCGGGATAGTCCAGGCGCGTGCGCCAGTTCTCGGCGCACGTGACCGGATCGATGGAGAAGATCTCGAACTCGGCGGTGCCGATCAATGCGTTGTTCACCATGATCAGGCCGGATTCGAAGGCCGTGAACATGCCGAGGTCGTAGGTGCACTGGACTTTCAGGTTTCCGACATTCTTCGTGTTGATCTGGTCGAGCGGCGAGAAGCGCTGCGAGGTGGGCGTCCGGTTGTAGCTCGGCCAGTCGCCGGCCGCCGCGTCGGGCCATGCCGCGTCGGCGGGGAGCGCAGGGGACGCCGCGGCAGCGGGCGCCCTGTAGGCAGGATTCGATTCGAGAGCCAACGCACCCGGCGGCGCAGTCAGCGACTTGAGAAAGTTGAGTCCCATGCCCCCGTAGGTTGTCATCGGCACCGGGAAAGCAACGTAGAGCGCCCCCGCGATTGCCGCGCCTGCAACAACCAGCACGCCGATGATGGTGACTGTCTTTTTCATGCTTCTAACCCTATGTAGGAGGGAAGACGGTGTGGAACTCGAGCACGTAGCAATCGAGGGCGATGGGCAGGTCGCATCGAGGGATCCTGTTCCCGCATGAAAGATTTTGGAAGCAGGGCCTCCGAAAGCGCAATCCCGACAGCCACGTATGTCCACGTACGTGGCAAGCCCATCCGAGAGCGCTGCGACACAGGGCCTTCCTCAGCCCCCGGTGCCGCGCGAGCTCTTCATTCGTGCGGCGACCGCTCGCTCCTTCGCGTACTCTTCGCGGCAGGCGTTCGCATAGTCCGCCGGGCCGAGGTAGGCGATCTCCTGGTCGTACCTTGCCAGGTCTTCGGCGAACTGTGGGTTGAACAGGGCTTTCTTGAAGGCGCCATGCAGCACGTCCAGTACGTCGACTGGCAATCCGCGCGGGCCGGCCAGCCCATAGGGCGACATCGCCACGATGTCGAAGCCAAGTTCGCGCAATGTCGGCACCTGCGGCCAGCGCCCGGAGCGCCGCGCCCCCAAGGTCGCGAGCAGACGCAGGCGTCCCGCATCGACCTCCGGCGCGAAACCGGTGGAACTGACCCCCACCATCACCTGGCCCGACGCCACGCCCAGGGTCAGCTCGGCGGTGCCCTTGTATGGCACATGGATGTAGCTCAGCCCGCGCTCGGTGAACAGCGCCTCGAGCACGAGATGCGGCGTGGTGCCGACGCCATTGGTGGCGATGCTCAACTCGCCCGGCCGTGCGCGTGCGAAGTCGAACAGCTGGCCGAGCGAGCGCAGCGGGCTGGCAGCGCGCACCAGCACCCCGAATGTGACGCCCGAAATCTGGATGATGGGCGTGACGTCTCGCACCGGATCCCACAGCACCTTTTGCATGAACGGCGCGCGAAAGACCGGCTGCGGCATCTGCGCAATGGTGTAGCCGTTGGCTTCGGCCTGCTGCAGGATCGGCATCGCCAGCGTGCCGCCGGCGCCGGGGCGGTTCGCCACCACCACGGGCTGGCCGAGCGCCGGCGCGGCGAGTTCGGCCAGGAGCCGCAACGACAGGTCGGTCGCGCCACCCGCCGCCCATGGCACCCACAGCATGATCGGCCGCGAAGGAAAGGCTTCGGCTGCCAGCGCATGCGGCAGAGGTCCCGCAGTCAGCGCCAGCGCGGCCGCACGTCCCAGCCAGCGGCGGCGACCGGTGTTCATGCCGCACCTCCACCGCGCTTCGTCAATCCACCAAAACCGCGCTGCGGGTCGTAGCCCCAGCAGGCCAGCATGAAGAAGACCGCCAGGCAACCGAGCACGATCCACGGGGCCTCGCCGGGATCTTTGCCATACAACGCAAACCGGATCCATTCGACGGCGTGGGTGAACGGGTTGAAGCGGGCCAGCTGATAGACCCATCCGGCGCCCGACTCGCGCAGCTTCCACAGTGGGTAAAGCGCGGTGGACATGAAGTACATCGGAAAGATCACGAAGTTCATCGTGCCGGCAAAGTTCTCCAGCTGCTTGATGTACACCGACAGCAGCAGACCGAGCGCGCCCAGCATCAGCGCCCCGCAGACCAGCGCCAGCAAGGCATGCAGCCCGCCCAGCGAAAGCAGCGGCAGGTCGGTGCCGACCAAGGTCGCGACGATCACGAAGGCAAGGGCCTGCAACACCGACAGCAGGGCCGTCGCGCAGAGCTTGCAAAACAGCAGCCATGCGCGCGGCAAGGGTGCGGTGAGCAGCAGCCGCATCAGACCCATCTCGCGGTCGTAGACCATCGCGAGCGACGACTGCATCCCGTTGAACAGCAGCACCATGCCCACCAGGCCCGGCGCGATGTAGACGTCATAGGGGATGTAGGTGTCGTAGGGCTCGACGATCGCGACGCCGAACACGTTGCGAAAGCCCGCCGCGAACACCGCCAGCCACAACAAGGGGCGCACCAGCGCCGACACCAGCCGGCCGGTCTGCTGCGAGAACTTGAACAGTTCGCGCATGACGATCGCCTGCATGGCCTGCAGCGCATGCGCGACGCCGCGGCGCGGTGCAAGTTCCGCCGCGCCGGCTTCGACGGGGGTCATCGCGTCGTCGTGCATCGCTTCTCCGGGGCGTCCGCGCCCAGTGTATCCAGCACGTTGCTCGGATGCAGCAGGCCATCGACCGGCGCCTGCGAAATCACGCCCTGGCCGTCGGTGAGCAGGACGGTCTGGCGCAACTGCCCATCCCAGGGACGAAAGGTGAGATTCGTGCCCTTGGAACCATCGAGCGGCGTCTTGGCGAGCGCCTGCGCCCAACTGGCGGCGGGCCCTTTCGGTGCCGCGATGGCGGCCGCCACCAGCGCCTTGCCCGCCATCCACGCCGCCCAGTCGCTCGCGGCCATGGGCCGGCCGGCCGCCTTGGCGAAGCGGCGCGACACTTGCGGCGCGCCGTAGCGCTCGAACTGTGCATGCCAGGCCAGCGCCACCAGCCCCGCATCACCCACCACCGGACGAGGCAACACGATCCGGTACGGCAAGCCGCGCGCAAATTCGCCGTCGCTGTCGAGCACCCAGACGGCGTCGTAGGTGCTGCCGGCCGTCAGCAGCAGCGGATTGGCCAGGTCGCGCTCCCGCGGGTCGCCAGAAAGCTTGAAGGGCCGCATCGCGACCACCTGCAAGCCATAGCGCTTGATCGAAGCCTGCGCCGTGGCAGCGCGCAACTGGTCCTGCGCACTCGGACCCACGAGCAGCAGCAATTTGCTCCACTTGCGCGACACGAGCGTTTGCGCCAATGCGTCGGCGCGCATGCGCTCGCTCGGAAGGATGTGGAACAGGCGGGCCCGGCAGTCCTGTTCGCGCAGGCGGTCGGCGGCCTCGCCGATGTTGATCACCGGCAGCTTCACGGCATCGACCACGGCCAGCGTCCAATCCGCGGGAAGATCCGTCACGAGCACGGCGGCGCCGGACTTTTCGGCCGCCTGCGCGGCCGCGCGTGCGGCCTCCGGCGAGCCGGCGGACTGCTTGGCCAGCGTGACGGCCGCATCGACGGCGTCGAGTTCGAACTGGCCTTCGTCCAGCGCGACCTGCAAGCCGTCACTCGCAGGGCCCTCAGGGTGGCCCAGGAAATGGCGCTCAACGCGCGACCGTTCGAGCCGCGCGTCGGGACTGGGCGAGATCAGCGTCGCCTTCAATGGCGTGACGGCACCCGTCGGCTGTCCGCTCGACGCCGGCCCCGCAAGCAGCAGCGACACGCCGACGCAGCAGGCGCACCACTTCATTCGACCACCACCAGGCCGTAAGGCACACGGCCGACGGGGATGCTCTTGATCGGCCTGGCCGCCGCGACATCGACCACGGTGACGTCGTCGCTCAAGCCGTTGACCACATACAGCCGGGCTTCGGCCTTGTCGAGCGTGACGTTCCACGCGCGCTTGCCGACCAGGACGAGATTCGTGACCTTTCGCTGCGGCACGTCGACGAACGCGACGTGGTTGGCCCTTCCCAGCGCCACGAAGGCGCGTTTGCCGTCGCGCGAGATCTGGATGCCCACCGGCGTGATGTCTTCGCTGCGCGCGCCCTTGACTTCGAACTTCAGGCTGCCGACCACATGGCGGGTGGCCGTATCGATGATGCTGACGCTGGCGTCGAGTTCGTTGGTGACCCACAGTTCCTTGCCGTCGGGCGTGAAGGCCATGCGGCGCGGCCGCTTGCCGACTTTCACGTTCTTGACGATGGCACCGCTGGCGACGTCGATCACGTGCACGAGACTGGCGACTTCGGAAGTCACGTACAGCGTCTTGCCGTCTGCGCTGACCTTCACGCCTTCGGGTTCCTTGCCGACCTTGATCGACTTGAGCACTTTGCCGTTCGCCGCATCGATGAAGCTGACCGCGCCTTCGTCCTCGTTGGAGACATAGATGGTCTTGCCGTCCGGCGACAGGTCGAAGGCCTCGGGCTCGTCGCCCAGCGGGATGCGGCGCAGCGACTTGCCCGTCGCCGGGTCGATCACATCGGCGGCGTTCGACTCGCTGCAGGCGAGCATGATCAGGTGATCCGCCGTGAGCTGGATGTGCCGTCCCCGATTGCAGGTCGGGATGGTGCCCTTGACGCTGAGGGTGGCCAGGTCGATCAGCGTGATCGCCTGGTCTTTCTCGCTCGATACATAGGCGGTGCCTTGCGCCACCGCGGCCATGCCGACGCACAAGCCCGACAGGGCCGCAACCGAACGAGCCACACGCTTCAGGACACGGGCAACTTCATTCATATCGATGTCTCTCCTGTGTGATTCAGCTTTGCGTTCAACTCGTGCGCGCGATGAAGCCTGCTTCAAGCGTCGACTCCCCTAGCGCTCGCGTCACCTCGACGGGCGTGCCGTCGGCCAGGAGTTCTCCCTTGTGCAGCACCAGTACCCGGTCGGCGCCTTCGGCCTCCTCCACCCGGTGCGTCGCCCACAGAACGCAGACGCCGCGCTCCTGCACGTTCGCATGCAGGGCAAGCATCAGGTCCTGGCGTGACTTGGGATCCAGGCCGACCGTGGCTTCATCCATCAGCAGCACGGTGGGTCGATGCAGCAACGCGCGCACGAGTTCGACCTTGCGTCGATTGCCGCCGGACAGTTCACGCACCTTGCGATCGAGGTCGGCGTCGATGCCGAGCTGGGCACAGGTCGCCGCGACGCGAGACGCCGCCAGCCGCCGCGGCAGGCCGTGCAGGTCGGCCTGGAAGAGCAGGTTCCGGCGGATGCTGAGATCCAGATCGAGCGACACCTGCTGGAACACGACGCCGATGTGGCGCAACGCCGCCGTCGCGGATCGAGCGAGCGAATGACCGGCCACTTCGACCTCGCCCTCGTCGGCCGCAAACAGCCCGGTGAGCACCTGGAACAGTGTCGACTTGCCTGCGCCATTGGGCCCCAGCAGGGCCACGAACTGCCCTGCCGCCAGCGTCAGCGAAAGGTCCTTCAACGCCGTCCGCGCGCCGTAGCGCTTGGTCAGGCCGGTGGTCCGCAGCATGGCCGTCGATGGGAGCGCCTGTGGCATGAATCCGCTGCGCTGGCCCATTCGTCACCGGTAGCCGCCGCGGACCTTGCCGCGGAACACCCAGTAGACGCCGAAGGTGTAGATCGCGATCACCGGCAGTACCACCACGCCGCCGTAGAACAGGAACCGAAGCGACGCCTCCGGCGCCGCCGCACTGGCCACGGTGACCGCGTACGGCACCATGTAGGGCCAGAACATCACGCCGAGTGCCAGGTACGCCGCCGCGATGAACACCACGGTCAGCGCGTACGCGACGCCATCGCGGCGCGCGCGAGCGCCCGCCACCACGCCGACCAATGAGGCGGTCGCCACCGCGACGAAGGCCCATCCCCAGGGCCGATCCTTGAAATGGCTCTGGGCGATTGCGCCAGTGTCGACCGTCAATGACACGGCGAACGCGAGGCCGAGCACCAGGAAGACGGCTGCCGCAAGCCATGGGATGCGCCGATAGGCCCAGTCGCGCAGATCGCCTTCGCTCTTGAGCACGATCCAGCCCGCGCCCAGCAGCGCGTAGCCGAAGACGAGGCCGATGCCGGTCAGCACCGAGAACGGATGCAGCCATTCGAACGAGGTGCCGGCGTACTGGTCGTTCGCCACCGGAAGGCCGCGCATCAATGCGCCCACGGCGGCGCCCTGCACGAAGGCGACCACCGTCGACCCGAGAAAGAACCCCGCATCCCACAGCCAGCGCGTCTTCACGCTGCGATAGCGGAACTCGAAGGCAACGCCGCGAAAGATGAGGCCGACGAGCAGCAGCAGGACGGGCAGGTAGAACGCGCCCAGGAACACCGCATACACCACCGGGAAGGTCGCGAACAGGCTGGCGCCGATGATCACCAGCCAGGTCTCGTTGCCGTCCCAGAACGGCGCGATGGTGCCCATCATGTTCAGGCGATGGTTCTCCTCGCGCGTGGTGCCGTAGAGGATGCCGACGCCGAGGTCGAAGCCATCCAGGATCACGTAGACCAGGATCGAGATGGCGATGACCGCCGCCCAGAAAAGCGCCATGTCGCTGGGCACGGCCGGGCTCACTGCGTGCCTCCGGATCCGCCAACGGGCGGGGCGTCCGTGCGCGCGCCGACGGCCAGCGGCCGGCTGCCGGTGATGTTGGCCGTGGCTTGCGTCTTGGCACGCGGTCCCTGGCGCAAGAGCTTGTAGATGTAGTAGATGCCGAAGGAAATGAAGAGCCAGTACACCGCCACGTAGATGATCAGCGAGGTCAGCACGTCACCCGTGGTCAGGGAGGGCGTGACCGCGTCCTTGGTCCGCAGGAGCCCGTAGACCACCCAGGGCTGGCGTCCGATCTCGGCGGTGTACCAGCCGGTGAGGATGGCCACGAAGCCGGTCGGGAAGGCCGCCAGGGTGCACCAGAGAAACCAGCGCGACGACTCCAGCTTGCTGCGCCATCGCAGGAAATTGCCGAGCCACGAGACGGCCAGCATGATGAGGCCCATGCCGACCATCAGCCGGAAGGTCCAGAAGGGAATCAGCACCGGCGGCCAATCTTCGCGAGGAAAGGACTCGAGGCCGCGCTCGGGGGCGGTGAGGTTGCCCGACGCGATCAAGCTGCCCAGCTTGGGCACCGTGATGGCGTAGAGATTGCGCTGGTTCGCCTCGTCGGGGATGGCGACCAGGACTTCGCTGGCCGGCTGCTCGTTCTTCCAGCGCGCCTCGATCGCGGCGAACTTGGCGGGCTGGTGCTCGAGCACGTACAGGCCCGTCAGATGCCCGAAGAACAGCTGGACCGGGATCAGGACCGCGGCCAGCCCCAATCCCCAGTGCAGCATCATCCGGCCTTCGTCGAAGTGCACCCGGCGAAGCAGATACCAGGCGCCGGTGGCCGACACGCACATCGCGGTCGTCAGCAAGGCGGCCAGCAGCATGTGCGGCCAGCGCACCATCTGTATCGGTCCCAGGACGATCTGCATCCAGTCGACCGGAATGATCTTGCCGTCCACCACCGCATGGCCCAGCGGCACCTGCATCCAGCTGTTGTTGGCCAGGATCCAGAACGACGAGAACATCGTGCCCAGCGACACCATGCAGCAGGAAAAGAAATAGAAGCGCGGCGACACCCGGTCGCGCCCGAGCAGCATCACGCCGAAGAAGGTCGCCTCGAGCATGAAGGCCGTGAAGCCCTCGTAGCCGAGCAACGGGCCCTGGATCGCGCCGGTCTTCACGGCCAGCACGCCCCAGTTGGTGCCGAACTGGAAGGCCATCACGATGCCCGTGACCACACCCATGCCGAAGGAGACCGCGAAGATCGGCAGCCAGAAGTCGAACACCCTGCGATAGAGCAGGTTGCCCGTCGCCAGCCGCGCGCCCTCGATCGTGGCCAGCCACGCCGCCAGTCCGATCGTGAACGCGGGGAAGATGATGTGGAAACTGATCACGAACCCGAACTGGATTCGCGACAGTATGACCGGATCGAGGTCCATGGCGACGCGGCGGCTACGGCATCAGCTTGTTGACGACGACGCGCTCGAGAGCGTGCCGGGCGTAAGGCGGATAGCGCACGCCGGGGTCGACGGCGCTGCTGTGGTGGAGCACGCCGCGCGCATTGGTGAAGGCTTCGAAGCCCCAGCGGCCGTGGTACTTGCCCATGCCGGAATTGCCCACGCCGCCGAACGGCAACTCGGGAAAGAGCGGATGGATCGCGCAGTCATTGACTTCGGCGTCGCCGGAGCGCGTGGACGACAGGATCCTGTCCACCACGTCCCTGTCCTCGGCGAAGATGTAGACGCCCAACGGACTCGGCCGGCTGTTGACCCACTGGACGACCGCGTCGACCGACCCGATCTCGAGCACCGGCAGGATGGGGCCGAAGATCTCTTCCTTCATGATCGGCGAATCCACCGCCACGTCCACCAGCACGGTCGGCGCGATGTAGAGCGCGTCGGCATCGGTCTGGCCGCCGGCGACGGCCCGGCCGCTGTCGAGCAGCGCGGCCAGCCGATCGAAGTTGCGACGGTTGATCACACGTCCGTAGTCCGGGCTCTGCTTCGGGTCGTCGCCATAGAACTCGCGGATCGTGTCCTTCAGGTGCTGCACGAATTCATCCTTCACCTCCGGCCATGCCAGCACGTGGTCGGGTGCGGTGCAGATGTGGCCGGAGTTCAGGTAGCGCCCATACGCGATGCGCCGCGCGGCCACCTTGAGGTTGGCCGACGAATGGACGATGGTCGGGTTCTTGCCGCCGAGTTCGAGCACGCACGGCGTCAGGTTCTTCGCGGCCGCCTGGTGCACGATCTTGCCGACCGGCGGACTGCCCGTGAAGAAGATCATGTCCCACTGCTGTGCCAGCAGGGCCGTGGTCTCGGGGACGGCGCCCTCGACGACCGCGACCGCACGCGGATCGAAGTACTCGGGCACCAGCCGCGCCGCCGCGGCGGCGCAATGGGCCGCGACCTCGGAAGGTTTCAGGACGGCGGTGTTGCCCGCGGCCAGTGCCGCCACCAGCGGCCCGAACACCAGCATGAAGGGCTCGTTCCAGGCGCCGATGATCAGCGCCACGCCCAGCGGGTCGCGATTCACCCGGATGTAGCCCGGCTCGAACACCAGCGGCATCGGCTCGTGCAAGGGCTTCATCCACGCGTCGATGTGCTCGAGCGCGTAGGCGGCCTCCTTGGCGCAGTAGTCGACGTCCATCAAGTCGGCATCGTTGACGTTGCGACGCAGGTCTTTCCAGAGCGCGTCGCACAACGCGTCGTGGTGGTCGGTGAACATGGCCCGGACGGACTCGAGCTGGGACTTTCTCCACGCGACCGGGCGCGTATGGCCTTCCAGGAAGAACGCCCGCTGGCTGGCGACGAGGGCGGCGTAGTCGGGCAGGGACATGATGGATGGACCTCGTGCTTTCAGAAAGGCGTCAGACGCGAAGCGCAATCTCGTCGCCCAGCTCGCGGACTGGACCGGAAAGGAGCGAATGATGGGCTTGAGCGCGCGCGTTTGCCAGCCCTGCGGCCACGTACGTGGCGTGGCACACGCTGGAGCGCAGACGCGAGTTCATTTCGGATCCGATCGCGCCCGACGCACCGCGGCGCGCAGTTCGCGCACGCTGACCGGCCGCTCCAGGAAATCGGTCGCCTCCAGTCGCGCGATGTCGACCGCCGTGCGAAACGCCGTGTGCGGGCCCAGGACGATCACGGGCAACGCGATCCCCCGGTGCCTCAACTCACGCACCAGCCTGAGGGTTGCGGCCCCGTCGACATCGGCCGACGCAATCAGGCATTGGCCCGGACCACTCGGCGAGCGGGCCAGCAACGCCTCGCCGTCGTCCACGAAGACCACGGCATCGACGCTTCGCCCGAGCGTCGATTCGATCCAGGCGCGCTCATCCGCCTTGAAACCGACGACGTAGACGGTGGTGGACATGGCTTCGGCGTCTCCCACTGCGTTGGGGGGTGCCGGATCTTCCGCAGTGTGGGGCTTGCGCAGCGATCCGCACGCGATGCGGCCGAGGCGTTCAACACCACGCGCAACGCCTTCAAGCCGCCTCCGTTCACCTGCGTCGAACCGGTTCTCTATGGTGCGACCATCCGGGCGATGCGGCCATCCCGGCGACCACGCAGCACCACGTACGTGGGAGGCCGGCCCGGGACGCGAACACCTGCTCGGCCGCCGCATGCGCCGTCGGCCTGCGGCTAGCGACGGAATCCGACGAATGCGGGGCCGCCCCAGCCGCCCCAGCCGCCCCAGTCCATGGAATTCATCTCGTTCATCTGGGCGGCCTCGAGATTGTTGTTGCTGAGCTGCTTGGCGACGCGCAGCCGCTGGTAGTCCTGGTACTGGGGCAGTCCGCCGACATAGGCGAGGTTGTTCATCGAATCCGGCAGGACGTAGTAGGTGGCGCCCTGGTAGGTGACGGGCGACACCTTGTCCTTGGGGAGCTTCGCGAGCATGGCCTGCTGGTCCGGCTTCGTGGGCGTGATGACCTTGAAGCCGGCGGCAATGGCAAGATTGTCATTGCTGAGCGCCGTGTTGCTGGTGGCGCAGCCGGCGACCAGCACGAACGAAGCCGCGACGGTCAGGTATTTCAATGCGTTGAATCGTTGAGTCATGGTCGTTCACCCAGTGAATAATTTTGAGATGGTCGGCCGGCCCACGCGCCGGCGTCAATCCCGGCAACTACTCAAACCACGTACGTGGACGCGCCGCGCCGACGAGCACGTACGTGGCCGCACAGGGGCCGCGGCTGGCGAAAGCGCGCTCCAATGGGTCCGGGTGCATGGCCGCACTTCGCCACCGGAGAGACGTCATGTCGGTCATCGAAATTGTTCATCGGGCCATCGATCTCCTCCCCTCGCTCGCCCGCTTCGCGGTCATGATGGCGCTGATCCTCGCCATTCCACGCATCTCGCGGGTCCTTCGCATTCCGACGGTCGTGGGATTGCTGTTGAGCGGCGTGCTGCTCGGGCCGCACATGCTCGATGTCTTCCCGCGCGAGCATCCGGTGTCCGCATTCTTCTCCGAGCTCGGCATGCTGCTGCTGATGTTCTTCGCCGGCTGGGAAATCGATCTGGACCTGTTTCGGCAGAAGATCTTCCGCTCGATCGTGTTCGGCGTGGCCACGACCACCCTGCCGCTGCTTCTCGGCACGCTGGTCTCCCTGTGGCTCGGCTACGCGGTCCTGCCGGCGATCGTCATCGGGTCGCTGCTCGCCTCGCACACGCTGCTGGCACTGCCGATCGTCACCAGCCTGGGCGTGCAACGCCAGGAAGCGATCGTGGTCGCGGTCGGCGCGACGATGATGTCGGACACCCTGTCGCTGCTCGTGTTCGCGGTCTGCGTGCCGATGTTCGTCAGCGGCTTCTCGGCGTCGGCGCTGATCCTGCAGGTCGCCGAGATCGTGGCGTTCGTCGTCTTCGTGCTGGCCGGCTTGAGCCGTGCGGCCGGCTACATCTTGAAGAAGGTGGAGAACGACGAGGAGACGTACTTCGTCCTGATGCTCGGCATTCTGGCGCTGACCGCGCTGCTCGCCCAGTACATCAACCTGCCGGGCATCGTCGGCACGTTCATGGCGGGGCTCGCGGTCAACGCGGCCGTGAAGGACAAGCCCGCCAAGTCCAAGCTGGAATTCATGGGCACCACGCTGTTCATTCCGGTCTTCTTCGTCGTCACCGGCTTCCTGATCGATCCGTTCGCACTCGCGCGCAGCCTGTCGGCAGACGCCCTGCTGGCCGTCGGGATCATTGGGGCCCTGCTCCTGGGCAAGTGGATCGCCGCGGAATCCTGCGGGCGGGCCTTCGGCTATGCGCCCGCCGCGCGCAGGACCCAGTGGGCGCTGACCCTGCCCCAGGTCGCCGCGACGCTCGCGGCCGCCCTGGTGGCGACCAAGACCTTCAACGCCGCGGGGCAGCCCTTGCTCGACGCGCGGATGTTCAACGGCGTCCTGCTCATGGTCTTGGCCACCTCCATTCTCGGGCCGCTGCTCGTGCAACGGTTCGCGCCAGCCATGCGGACCGCGCGAGAGAACTCCCGCCCCGGCGGCGCCGGCGCCCGCGACGGGTCATCCGGCGCCTGAGGCCTGAGGGCGGAGCGACCGCAAGGGATCACCGGGTCACGATCGGGAAGGTCCCCGGCGCCTTGTCGATCAGCGACAGGAAGCGCACGAGGTCGATCTTGCTGCCGTCGACCGACAGCTGGTCCGACAGCAGCGTGTCCTTCACGCCCGCGGTGCCGGCCATCATCTTGACGAAGATCGGCTTGGTCAGCGTCAGCGTGGCGTTGGCGTCGGCCGCCGGCGCGGCCTTGCGGTGGTGCAGCACCGAGTTCTCGAGCCAGAGCTGGAAACTCTCGCCGGTGTCGCTGAAGACGAGGTTGATCTTCGTGTCCTTGCCCTCGGCGGCAGGGCCGTCGAGGCCGGCCGCCATGGCCTCGAGGAAGCGCTCGACCGGCGTGTGCGTGAGCATGTCGACGAAGCCCGAGCGATCGACCCCCTTCGTGGGCGGCCCCTGGCGCAGTTCCGCCGCAGCGCTCAGGTAGCTGTTGCGCCAGGTGGCGGCCTCGGCCACGTAGCCAAGCTGTTCGTAGGTGCGCGCGAGCAGCTCGCGGGCGGCCTTGTCGCCGCTGTCGGCGAACACCACATGGTTGAGCAATTCGGCCGCCCACCGGTAGTCGCCCTTGTCGAAGGCGGCATGTGCCGCCTGCAGGGCACGATCGGCGCCGCCGGCCAGCGCCACGTAGCGCTTGGCCGACTCCTGCGGCGGCAGCGGATCGAGGTTCGCCGGATTGCCGTCGTAGGCGCCGAGGTAGAACTGGTAGACCGCCTTGACGTTGTGGCGCAGGTCGCCGTAGTAGCCGCGCGCGCCGAAGTGCGTCTGCAGCGATTTCGGCAGCTTGATCCGGTCGGCGATCTCCCGCGGCGTCAGGCCGGCATTGATCAGGCGCACCGTCTGGTCGTGCGTGTACTTATAGACGTCGCGATGCTTGGTGATGAAGTCGACGATGCGCTGGTGGCCCCAGATCGGCCAGTTGTGCTGGCCGAAATAGACCTCGGCGCCGTCGAGCTGGTCGAGCGCCTGCTGCATGTAGTCGGCCCATTTCAGCGCATCGCGCACCTTGGCGCCGCGCACCGGCAGCAGGTTGTGCATGGTCTGCGCCAGGTTCTCCGCGCCGCCATAGGCCTTCAGCGCCGGAATCGAGAAGGTCATCTCCGCCGGCGCCTCGGCGCCCGGCACGTTGTGGAAGACGAAGCGCACGCCGTCGAGCGTCATCTCCTCGGTCGGCTGCGTGACCAGGACGGTCGGCTCCAGGATGCCGAAGGTGCCATAGCCCACCGCCTTGCCGAGGCCGGTGTCGACCAGACCCTTGGGCGAGCGCTCGAGCTCCTTGCCGAACTGGTAGAACGAGCGCCGACCCATGGCGGTGCCGACCATCACGTTCTCGCTGGTCGCCTCCTCCATGAATCCCGCCGAAGCGACGATCGGCACCTTGCGAGTCGCCGCCTCCTCGGGCGAGATCACGCCCAGCGCACCGCCGAAATGGTCGATGTGGCTGTGCGAGAAGACCACCGCGCTGACCGGCTTGTCGCCCAGGTGCTTGCGCGCGAAGGCCAGCGCCGCGGCGGCGGTCTCCCTGGCCGTCAGCGCGTCGATGACGATCCATCCGGTCTTGCCCTCGACGAGCGTCATGTTGCCCACGTCGAAGCCGCGCAGCTGGTAGAGGCCGTCGGTCACCTTGAACAGCCCGATCTGCGCGTTCAGCTGGGCATGGCGCCACAGGCTGGGGTTGACGGTCGGCGGCGCGGCGCCATCGACGAACTTGAACGCATCGAAGTCGATCAGCACGCGGCCGTCGGGGGCCGTGATCTTGCCTTCGGGGCGCGCGATCAGGCCCCGTCGGGCGTCTTCGAACGCCTGTCGATCGCCGAGCGGCAGGATTTCTTCGAACACCGCGTTGGCCGCGACGGTCGGGGCCGTCGCATCGCCCGTGGGAGCGGCGTTGCGTGGGCCGCAGGCCGCCAGCATGAGAATCAGCGCCGCCGCGAGCGGCGCCTTGAGAGTTGGCTTCATGGGAGAGTCTCCGGGGTCTGGGGTCTGTCTGTCAGTGCGGATGCGCGGTCAAGGCATCGGCGCGGATCATCTCGGCGGCCTTCTCGCCGATCATGATGGTGGGGGCGTTGGTGTTGCCGCCGACGATCGTCGGCATGATCGAGGCGTCGGCGACGCGCAGGCCGGCGATGCCGCGCACGCGCAGCCGCGCGTCGACCACGGCCTGATCGTCCGAACCCATCCTGCAGGTGCCCACCGGGTGGTACTGGGTGTCGGCGCGGGCCCGGATATCGGCGACCAGCGCCTTCGTGTCGCCGGCGGCCACCGGGTACAGCATCGCGCCGCGGATGCCGTCGAAGGGGGCCGATTCGACAATGCGCTGCTGCGCCTGCGCGCCCTTGACCAGCAGCGCCAGGTCGCGCTCGTCCTCGAGAAAACGCGGGTCGATGCGCGGTGCCTGGGCCGGATCGAGGCCCGCGAGCTCGACACTGCCCCGGCTGTGCGGCCGCAGCACGTCGACATGGCAGGAGATGCCATGCCCCAGGTGCTGCTTGCGCGCATGGTCGTCGGCGATGGCCATCACGAACACCAGTTGCAGGTCGGGCACCTCGACCTCGGGGGACGAGCGCAGGAACGCGCCCGACTCGGCGATCGAGCTCGTGATGCGGCCGGTGCGCTTGCGCTTCCATTCGAGCATCGCCGCGCCGACCTGGAGGCCGCCGCGCAACGAGACGCCGAAGGTGCGGCTGTCGCTGCGGGTGCGCCACGTCTGCACGTAGTCGATGTGGTCCTGCAGGTTGCGCCCGACGCCGGGCAGGTCGCGCTGCACCGGAATCCCCATCTGCTGCAGATGGCCCCCGGGACCGATGCCCGACAGCATCAACAATTGCGGCGAACCGAACGCGCCGGCGCTGACGATGACTTCACGCCGCGCCCTCAACTGCTGCGTCGCGCCGCCGTGCAGGTACTCGACGCCGACGGCGCGGCCCGACTCGAGGACGATGCGCGAGGCCACGGCATGGGTCACGACCTGCAAGTTGGGCCGCGCAAGGTGCGGGGTCAGATAGCCCTTCGCGGCACTGCAGCGCTCCCCGTTGCGCTGGGTCACCTGGTACATGAAGGCGCCGAACGGGTCCGGGACGTTGTAGTCGGCGATCGTCGGCACGCCCTGCAGTGCCGCGGCCGCGAGGAAGGCCTTGTTGATCGGGCTGGGACACTGCAGCGCCGCCACGTTCAGCGGGCCCCCCTGGCCATGCCAGGGCGTGCCGCCGAACTGCTCGTTGTGCTCGGCCTTGCGAAAGAGGGGCAGCACCTCGTCGTAGGCCCAGCCCGCATTGCCGAGGCCGGCCCAGTGGTCATAGTCATGGCGGTGCCCGCGCACGTAGAGCATGGCATTGATCGAGCTGCTGCCGCCCAGCGTCTTGCCGCGCGGCTGATAGCCGCGGCGGCCACCCAGGCCCGGCTGCGGCACGGTCTGGTAGGCGTAGTTGTGGATGCGCGTGGGCACCATCGCCACCACGCCGGCCGGCGCGTGGATCAGCACGCTCTTGTCCGGCCCGCCCGTTTCCAGCAGGGCGACCGAAACGCCCGGATCCTCGCTCAGGCGCGAGGCGATCACACATCCGGCCGATCCGGCCCCCACCACCACGTAGTCAAATTCCATCGTTGTCTCTCATCGTTTGTGCCGGCGCATGGATCACGGGGGCCGGTCCGTGGACCCGAAGAATGCCGAAGGGAGATGCATCCGTCCAATGCATAATCAGGAGCCACTCATTGCGTGGAGTGCATAGTGAACCTGCGACAACTCAGTCATCTGATCGCGCTCGCCGAAGAGGGGCGCTTCGTCGCGGCGGCCGACAAGGTTCATCTCAGCCAGGCGGCCTTCAGCCGCAGCATCCAGTCGCTGGAAGAACACTTCGGCCTGCGGCTGTTCGAACGGGGTCCCCAGGGCGCGACGCTGACGCCGGCCGGCCGAACCCTGGTCGAGCGCGCGCGACGCCTGGTCTTCGACAGTCGATGCCTGGAACGCGACGCCCAGTTGCTGCGCCAGGGCGAACTGGGCGAACTCTGCATCGGCATGGGGCCCATACCCGCCGCCATCCTGGTGCCGAGGCTGCTGGCCGATTTGCGCCGCAAGGCCCCGCAGGTGATTGCGCGCGTGCGCAGCGGCAACGTCGACAGCCTGCTCGCCCTGCTCCTGGCCGAGTCGATCGACTTCTTCGTCGCCGATCCGCGTCTGCTCGTTCGCGATGCCCCGCTGGACATGGTGCCGATCATGAAGATCGCCGGGGCGCTGTACTGCCGACCCGACCACCCCTTGCTGCGGGACAAAAGGGYGACGCCGGAGAGCCTGCGCCGCCATGGCATCGGCATGGTCTCGACCAAGCCGGAGCTGTTGTGGATCGTCGCGCAGGCCCTCGGCTTCGAGGATCCCGGGAGGTTTCCGCTGGCGGTCGAATGCGACGACCTGCCCACGCTGGCCAGGCTGGCCCTGGAGGGCGACCTGCTGGCCTTGCTGCCGCACGGGCTGGCAACGGTCCTCGGCATCGACTTGCGTCCGGTACGCATGATCGCGGCCGAAACGACGCTGTTCGCCGATGTTCACGCGATCTGGCTGAAGGGCCGCACCCTCTCGCCCGCGGCCGATCTGGCGATTCGCGAGTGCCAGGCGCTGGGCGCGGACTGGCCCGGTCTGTCCCCGGCGCCTGCGGCGACCCCGCACACATCAAGCTCGTCGCACTCGTCTTGACACGGAAATGTGACAACCCGATGACCGGCGTCGCTCCCCGTCGACGACTGTCGCCATATCCCGAAAGCCGGGTTGACGGTGCGCAAACGAAGTGGCGATGATGCGAATGCGTCGCGATGCATCCGGATCCGATCGGAAATCACCGCAATGCCGCGAGGAGCCTCGGACGTGATCGATCGCGACGGCTCCGGCGCCCCGGGATGGCACGGGGATCATCACGCCGACACACAAGGAGGGTTCCCGCCACGGGCGCCGATATGACGGCCTCAGTCCTTCCATGGGCCTCGCGCCCGCCTCCTCGCGACCTGCAGGGCCTGCTGCGCTTCGAGCGCCTGCTGTCGGACCTGTCGGCCACCTTCGTGGCCGTGCCGCTGCACGACATCGACCGCGCCATCGAGGACAGCCTCGCGCGCATCGTGAAGGCCCTCGACATCGACCGGTCGACGCTGACGCGCGTGTTCACGCTGACCGGAAGCGCCCATGTCACGCATTCGTTCTCCAGGGAAGGCATCGCGCAGGTGCAGCACTGCCTCGACGTGCGCGATTCGAATCCGTGGGCGCTTTCGATGGCGATCGCGAACAGGCCGGTCGCCTTTTCGCGCCTCGACGACCTGCCGCCGGAGGCCCGCGTCGACAAGGAGAGCTGGCGCCGGCTCGGCCTGAAATCACACGTCATGATGCCCATCATGGTGGCGGGGCATCTTCAAGGTGCCCTCATCTTCGGCTCCGTTCGGTGCGAGCGCGAATGGTCGGACGAACTTCTCGAGCGGATGCGTCTGCTGGCGGAAATCCTCGGCAGCGCCCTCGCACGCAAGCGCGCGCAGGAAGAACTCGAGCTCGCAATCGGCTTCGAGCGGCTGGCCAGCAGCATCCTGGCCTCCCTGGTGCTGGCCAGACCGGACGAGCAAGGCGAGGCCGTGTTGCACGGATTGCGCGAGATCGGCGAATTCGTGGGTGCCGAGCGGGTCGCCCTCTGGCCGGGGATCGACAGCGACGGGCGCTACGAGCCGGCGCGGCATTGGCATGCCGTAGGGTTCGCGGCACCGCCGGGCACGCACGCAACGGGTTGCCTGCCGTGGCTGGGCAGCCGCGTGGCTGCCGGCCGGGTGGTCCGGCTGACCGGTCTCGCCGAGCTCCCTGCCTCGGCGCATCGGGACCGCGACACCTTGCAGGCACTGGGCATCCGCTCGTTGCTCGTGGTGCCGGTCGCGGGGGAACAGGCGGGCGCCCTCTCGATCGCGACGGTCCGGCGTGAACATGCCTGGCCCGACGCGCTGCTCCCCGGGGTCCAGCTGCTGGCTGAAGTCTTCGGCAGCCTGCATGCCCGCGAATCTGCCGAGCGCCGCCGGCTGGCCGCGGAAGTCGAGGCGGCGCACTGGCGCGAACGACTGGCGCACCTGGTGCGGGTCCACACGGCCGGAGAAATGTCGGTCGCACTGGCCCACGAGATCACACAGCCGCTGGGTGCGATCGAGAATTACGCGCTCGCCGCGCGACGCCGCGCGGGCGAGCGATCGCCCGACATGGTCCGTGTCACGGAACTGCTCGACAAGGTGATCGGCCAGTCGACGCGCGCCGGCGATGTGGTGACGCGAATGCGCAGCATGGTGCAGCGCCACGAACTGGACCCGAAGCCGATCCGCATCGACCAGGCGGTGCGCGAATGCGTCGGCATGGTGAAGCTGGATTGCGATCTTCGCGACATCCGCATCGAGTTGCCGCCGACGGGCCCCCTGCCCGTGGTGGTCGTCGACGAAATCCATGTGCAGCAGGTGGTCCTGAACCTGCTGCGCAATGCGATGGAGGCGATCGAACTGGCGCCGCCCGCCGGTGCCCGGGAGATCAGCATCGCCATCCAGGCCGGCGAACACGACGAGGTGCGGGTCGATATTTCCGACCGCGGCGTCGGCATCCACGAAGGCGACCTGGAGCGCGTCTTCGAATCCTTCTATTCGACCAAGTCCAGCGGTCTCGGGGTGGGCCTGGCGATCTGCCGCAAACTGATCGAGGCCCATGGCGGCAAGCTCTGGGCCTCGCACAATCCCGGCGGCGGGGCGGTGTTCAGCTTCACCCTTCCGCGGCTCCCCTAGCCCACGCCATGGACGAACCGACTGTCTTCATCATCGATGACGACGAGGCCTATCGCGACTCGGTGCGCGAACTGGTGAACTCGATCGGCCTCGCCACCGAGGTCCACAGCTCGGCGCTGGAGTTCCTCGGGACCTTCGATCCGTCGCGGCCCGGCTGCCTCGTGCTCGATGTGCGCATGGCGCGCATGAGCGGGCTCGCGCTGCAGCAGCGCCTGGTCGCGATCGGCGCGCGAATCCCGATCGTCTTCATCAGCGGCCATGGCGACATCACGATGGCGGTCAAGGCGGTCAAGGACGGGGCCGTCGACTTCGTACAGAAGCCCTACCGCGAGCAGCAGTTGCTGGACGCGATCGACGAGGCCTTGCGCCGTGATGCCGGCATGCGGGCGGCGCCGGCCGCCGATGTGCATCAGGGCCTGGCCAAGCGGATCGCCGCCCTGACCGATCGCGAACGCGAGGTGATGTCGCTGGCGCTCAAGGGCTTGCCGAGCAAGGTCATTGCCAAGGAGCTCGCGATCAGTCACCGCACCGTGGAGCAGCATCGCAGCCGGTTGATCGAGAAGCTGAAGGTGAATTCCATCACCGATCTGCTGCGATTGAATCTCGATGCGCCGGACGAATGAGCAGCCGCCGCCCGCCATCCCTGCAGCCACTTGGAACCACGTACGTGGTGAAGGCGGTGGAGACAACGGCCAGGCCCGCCATAGAATGGCCCTGCTCCTCGCACGCCTTATGTCACGACATCGTTTGAGTTTGAAGAAGCCGCTGCTTGCCGCGATGGTTCTCGCGAGCGGGTGGAGTTCGAGCGCCCTGGCCTTCGATGATTTCGAGGGCACGTACGTGAGCGGCGACACCACGATCACGTGGCGAGCGGGCGGCCGTTCGGGCAACGAGTTCCTGTCCAGTCGCTGTCCCGACAAGAAGTTTCGCCACCGCACGCAGCCGGGCGACGCCCATAAAGGCAAGGACTACGCCGTCAAGTCAGACTTCGGGTTCACGAAGCTGGTGGTCACCGGCTCCAGCAAGTGCCTGCCTCCAGGCACCTACCCGCGCGCGGGTCCGTAGGCGCCCCGGCGCTTCAGCCCCGAGGCGCGCGGAAGTACGCCGGGGTCTGGCCGGTCCACTTGCGGAACGCCTTGCGGAAGTTGGACGTATCGGCGAAGCCGCTGCGCTCCGCGATCTCGTCCACCGACAGCTCCGTGCGCTCGAGCAGTTCGATGGCCAGGCGCTTGCGGATGCCGTCGATGATGTCCTGGTAGCACGTGCCTGCATCGACCAGGCGGCGATGCAGCGTGCGCGTCGACACGTGCAGCCGGCTGGCCATCTCGTCCGCCCGCGGCATGCCGCCCGCGCCACGGTTGAGGCAGGCTTCCTTGATCGACTTGACCAGGGTGTCCTCGCCGCCGATGGCTTCGAGCATGCGGGCGCAGAAGTCGGTGGAGAGGCTGGCCGTGAGGGGGTTGGCGTTGGGCAGCGGGAGCCCCAGCAGGCTGGCGTCGAAGTGCATCTGCATGACCTTCGCCTCGAAGCTCACCGGGCAATTCAGAATCTCGGGGTAGCGGCCTGCACAGGCAGGTGCCGGATAGGGCAAGAGCATGCACCGCGGCTGGAACGGTCGCTCGAGCACCCGCCCCAGCAAGGTCAGGATCGAGCTGAACCAGAACTCCGTCGCCAGCGGCAGCAGGTGCCCGAGGTCCAGCACATCCCGCCCTTCGAAGATCGCCAGTTCGCCCTCGACGCGGAACCCTTTCTCCAGCACAGGTCCCGCGAGCCGGACGTGCCGGATGCCGAAAGCCACCGCATCGGCCAGGGTCGCGCTGCTCAGCAGCACATAGCCGAAGACACCAAAGTCCGGAATCCGCTGCCGCTGCCCGGCCAGCAGGCCGATGGCCGGGTCCGGCGACAGGCGCTGCACGTTGTCGAACAGCGCCACCTTCTGGCGCTGCGACAACCGCGCGTTGTGGTCCGTGAGGGCCAGCGGCGAGATCCCCGTGCCTTCGAGCACCGCAGCCGCGTCGACGCCCAGCGCCGCCATCGTCTCGACCAGCGCGGGCAGGCCCAGCGTGCTCTCGGTCGGCGTGTCGAGGTCGCCGCGGCCGTGGCGATGCACCAGGGGCGAGAGGGCCGGGGACGGGCGGGCAGTGGACTTGCTGGGCACGGGGTCTGCTTGGAGGGTTGGCAGATTTTCACCCGAATCTGGCGAGCCGCAACCTGGGCGCCGAGGCCCGGCCCGCCTACAGTCGAGGTCGATGCAGGCGGCGCCGACCCGGGCGCCCATCCAATCACCTGGAGACCGCATGAGCCATACCCTGAACGCGTCGCGCCCCGCGGCGGCCGTCGACCCCGCGTGCGAACGCGTCGCACGCCTCTTCGCTGCACAGCAGGCCGCCTTTGCCGCGGCGCCCTTCCCGGAGGCGGACCAGCGGCGTGCGCACCTGCGCTCGCTCAAGAAGCAGGTTTCGCGCTACCAGGATCTTCTCGCGGAGGCCATGAGCCGCGATTTCGGCTATCGCGCCGAAGCGGAATCGAAGATGCTCGACCTGCTGGGTTCGATGCTCGAACTCAACCATGCGATCTCGCATGTGCGCCGCTGGATGAAGCCGAGCCGCCGCTCGACGGAACTGCTGTTCCTCAGCAACGGCCTCAAGGTCGTCTATCAGCCCAAGGGCGTGGTCGGCGTGATCGTGCCCTGGAACTTCCCGGTCTACCTGGCGCTGGGGCCGATGGTGGCCGCGCTGGCCGCCGGCAACCGGGTGATGGTGAAGATGCCCGAGGTCACGCCGGCCACCAACGCGGTGCTCAAGCGGATGCTCGGCGAAGTGTTCCCCGAGGACCTGGTGGCCGTGGTCGGCGAGGAACTGGTCGACCCCAATGCCTTCACGTCGCTGCCGTTCAACCATATCGTCTTCACCGGATCGCCGGCCATCGGCCGCGTCGTGATGCGCACGGCCGCGGACAACCTCACGCCGGTCACGCTCGAGCTGGGGGGCAAGTCGCCGGCGCTCGTCACCCGCAACTACCCGGTCGCCGACGCCGCCAAGCGCATCACGCACGGGAAGTCGACCAACTGCGGCCAGATCTGCGTCTCGCCCGACTATGCGCTGGTGCCGCGCGAGCATGTCGACGCTTTCGTGGCCGCCGTGCGACGCACCTTCGATCAGTTCTACGACCACACGACGGTGGGCAACGCCGACTACACGGCCATCGTCAACGAGCGGCAGTACCAGCGCCTGAGCGGCCTGCTGGCCGATGCCCGCGCCAAGGGGGCGTCCGTCGTGAGCTGCGCGCCGATGCCCACCGGGGACGGCCGCCAGATGCCGCTTCAGATCATCACCGGCCTCTCGCCCGACATGCGCGTGATGTCGGAGGAACTGTTCGGCCCGATCCTGCCGGTCGTGCCCTACGACACGATGGACGAAGCCATCGCCTTCATCAACGCCCGGCCCCGTCCACTGGCGCTCTACTGCTTCAGCCATGACCGAGCCGAGCGCGACGCGCTGCTGCGCCGAACGCATTCGGGTGGCGTCGCGATCAACGACTGGGGCTGGCAGGTGGTCAACCACGACGCGCCCTTCGGCGGCATCGGCAACTCGGGCATGGGCACCTACCACGGCGTGGAGGGCTTTCGCGAACTCTCCCACGCAAAGACCGTGTTCAAGCGCCAGCGACTGTTCCCCATCGATCTCTTCTACCCGCCCTACGGCACGCTCGTGCAGCGGCTGGCGCTGAAGTTCTTCGTGGGGCGCGCAGACGCCAGCCTGGCGGCCGGGGCGCCCGCCGCTGGGCATGCGACCCGCGCCGGGACCGAGACGATCGGGACCTGAAAACCCCCGGCCCTACTTGGCGGGCGGCATGCCGGGCGTGTTGGGCGGGGCCTGGTACTGGCCTGGCGCCTTGCCCGGGTTGGCGGCTTCGCGGGCGTTGGCGCGCGACTGGCCGGCTTCCGCCGCCTTGCCCGAGCCGATGTTGTCGTTCAGGGGCGAATTCACTTCGTCACCCCCGACCTTCTTGACCTTGTCCTGCGGCCGTGCACATTCCGGGCTCCTCGGTGGGGATTGATCGATGCCTCATTGCCACGAAGATCTCATGCCGGCCCATGCCATGCGCGAGGGTCTGACGAAATCATTCCGGGAACCTCCGCAGGGCAATTCAACCCCGGCGGCCACCTACCTCCACGTACGTGTTCATGCGTGGCCGTCGGGATGGCGCGCGGCCCAGCAGCGGTGAGAATCGGCGGTCGGAGTGCAAGGGATTACTGCGAGGGATGCCCGGCTTGTCGATGTCCCGCGTGGCGAACGCGTTCCGCCTACCTGATCTTCCTGAAAGTGAAAGGAAAACGTGAAATGAAAGCAGCCTACTACCCCCTTCTCGCGTTGGCTTCGGCCCTGGCTTTCACCCCGCCGGCCATGGCGCAGTCGGGCACGCCTTCAGCCGCACCCAAGGTGCTGGATGTCCGGGACATGATGAAAGAGGTCTCGATCTCCGCGCAGGTGACCGCGATCGACCAGAAGAACCGCATCGTGACCCTCAAGGGACCGGAGGGGAATGAATTCGCGGTGATGGTCGACCCGAGGGTCCGGAACCTGGCCCAGGTCAAGGCCGGCGACATGGTCGATGCCACCTACATCCAGTCGGTGGCGCTCGACTTCCAGACGGGCAACGGGATCCGCATGGCGACGACGACGACGGCCGTCGACCGCGCCCAGGTCGGACAGCTCCCCGGCGGGGCGGCGATGAAGCAGACGACGCTGGTGTCGAACATCTGGGCGATCGATCAGGCCAAGGGCACCGTGATGGTTCGGGGTCCGTTCGGTCACTTCACCGAAGTGAAGCTGAAGGACCCGGCCATGCTCAGTGGCGTCAAGGTCGGCGACCAGATGAAGATGACCATCACGCAGGCGATCGCCACTTCGGTGGTGGTGAAGAAGGGCTAGCTGGATCAGCCACTGCCGTGAGCCCGCCTCCTTGAGCGTGAGGCGTAACACCTATGAGAACGTGGTGTTGAGTTCCAGCGTGCTCATTGAGCTGAGCTTGGTCGATTTCTAGTCGCGCGCGGCGGCCACAAGGCCGTCGCACGCGTGACGTCAGGGCCCGGAAAACTCAAATTTGATGCGGCAGGCCACGCAACGCGCTACGACCAGGGGGCCTACGCTGGGGAGCAGTTCCAGGCGCTGAAGGCTGCCGTCAAGGAAGCACTCAGGGCAAGGCAGCGGTTCATCAGGAAATCTCTGTGCCTGATACCACGCGCTCTCCCAAGCGTCGATCACAAACTGCACGGCTCCCTTTTGCCTCAGATAGCCCAGCAGTATGTAGTGCATGCCTTCGGGCGCCATTTCCACCTCCTTCCATCGGAGCACGCAGCATGAAGGTGCTCTCCATTCCTTTCGCGAGCCTACGGCCCGGCATCCAGCTCCTTGATCGCCGCGATGGCTTCGTGCCTCGCCTCGATCAGCGCCTCTTCCTCCGAGCGTGCACCGGACTCGGCAATGTCAACAGTCTTCCGGTCGTCGATCTGGTACGACCAACTCCAGCGCGCGCCGGTTGGCCAGACGTTGATCGTGACTTGGTGGCCGTGGTGTTCAAAGCTGGTGTCGGACATGTGTTTCCTCCAACGAAGAGGACCGACGCATCAAGGACCGCCCCACCCGCCTGTCGACGCCGAGGGCGCGCCCCTCCTGACCATGAGACTCGTCGAATGCCCTCGTCAGGTTCTTCCCGTTTGGGATGAATGCCTCATCCCTTCCTTCGAGTTCGTCTGCTCGCCGACGTGTTCTTCCGACGCGGATCCTCCGGTCGCCATCACGGTGTCGATGTCTCTATTGCGATGTTCCCTCGGCGGAATCAGGGCCGAGGGGTCCTCTGCAGCCAGCTTCGGGTCCTCTGAAAGTTGGGAGTTCTTGCGAGCGCGTGGCATAGGCGGTACCTCCAGACGTTCGGCCTACCGTAGACCTTCGCAGACAACGTTGCAAGTAGGGACGAGCCGCGGAAGGGCCATCGCATGTCGCGTCCTCGAGGAGGCCTGAACCGATGACCCTCGCCCGCTTCAAATCAGCACTGCCGCATGGGCCGTACGAGCGTGAACCCACTTCATGGCCTGCGCTTCAGCGTGCCGGATGGCTTCCGCCTCGGTTCGACAAGTGTCGGCGTCGCTCAGCAAAGACACTCGCCCTTCGCTTGGCCAGGCAAGCCGACGCACGAGGACCGGCCGGTACAAGGCACGGTCCAGACGCTCTGCCGAGCAGAGGAATCGATAGCCCTCGTATACGCGCAACACGCTTCTCGCCATGGTCGGCTCCCGATAGCCAACTTGGGTTGGACATCGGTCACTCCATCAATGTTCCCGATCGCAACACTGGCGATCAGGCCTGCGATTTGGCTAACAGTTCACGCAAGCCACGCCGGAACCGGAAGATTCTTCTCGCGCAGGAAGGCCGGGTTGTACAGCTTCGACTGGTAGCGTGTGCCGGCGTCGGCCAGGATCGTCACGATCGTGTGGCCCGGCCCGAGCTTACGCGCCAGGCGGATGGCGCCGGCCACGTTGATGCCGCTGGAACCACCCAGGCACAGGCCTTCCTCTCGCAGCAGGTCGAACAGCACCGGCAACGCCTCCTGGTCTTCGATCTGATAGGCGTCGTCCATCGGGGCGCCTTCCAGGTTGCCCGTGATGCGGCTCTGGCCGATGCCTTCGGTGATCGAGCTGCCGCTGCTGCGCAATTCGCCGTGCTTGATGTAGTTGTACATCGCGGCGCCCATCGGATCGGCGGCGGCGATCACGACACCCGGCTTGCGTTCCTTCAGGTACTGGCCGACGCCGGCCAGCGTGCCGCCTGTGCCGATCGAGCAGATGAAGCCGTCGATCCGGCCGTCCGTCTGCTGCCAGATCTCAGGGCCGGTCGAGCGGAAGTGGCCATCCCGGTTGGACAGGTTGTCCCACTGGTTCGCATAGAGCACGCCATGGGGCTCGCTGTGCGCGAGCTCTGCCGCGAGGCGTTCGGCCACGTGCACGTAGTTGTTCGGATCGCTGTAGGGCACCGCGGGCACCTCGCGCAGCTCGGCTCCGTACAGGCGAAGCGCGTCCTTCTTCTCCTGACTCTGTGTCAGTGGGATCACGATCACCGTGCGGTACCCGCGGGCGTTGCCCACCAGCGCAAGGCCGATGCCGGTATTGCCGGCCGTGCCCTCGACGATCACGCCTCCCGGCTGCAGGTCGCCGCGCGCTTCGGCATCAAGCACGATATAGAGCGCTGCGCGATCCTTGACCGATCCGCCGGGATTCATGAACTCGGCCTTGCCGAGAATCGCGCAGCCGGTCAGCTCGGAGGCCTTGCGCAACCTGATGAGCGGTGTATGGCCCACCGCCTGGATGAAACTTTCACGCACGTCCATGATGAAGGAGGATAGTCTGCGCGTCCGGGCGTTCCAGGTACCCGCGGCCCGCATCAGACTACCCGCAGAAAGGTCTTTGGCCGGGCGTCCCTCAATGCGCGGCGCTGGAGGATTCCTGCAATTTCCGCATGAGTTCGTCCAGGTTGAACGCGGCCGGCTTCTGGCGCGGTGGAAACTTCTCGAACGCTTCCATCTGCTGCGCGACCGCGCCCTGCATCGCGTAGACGATGTAGGCGTGCGAAATGACCCAGTCCCAGTAGGTGTTCGAGTTCTCGTCGGCCCGCTCGAACGGATCGCGGCGCAGGTGGAACATCTTGGGGGCCCGGTACTTGACGAAGGGCTCGAACCAGCACTGCAGCGTCTTGGCGCGCTGCTCCATCAGCACGACCTTCCAGTCGTGCATGCGGATCGCCATGATGTCCCCGTCATCGCTGATGTAGAAGAACGACTGCCTCGGGCTCTCCTGCACCTGGCCGCTCAGGTACGGCAGCATGTTGTAGCCGTCGATGTGCACCTTGAAGCTCTTCTCGCCGACCTTGCAGCCTTCGAGCAGCTTCTCCTTGACATCGTCTTCGCCGACCGCAGCCAGAAGCGTCGGCAGCCAGTCCTGGTGCGACACGATGCCGTTGATGACCGTGCCGGCCTTGAATTTTCCGGGCCAGCGCACGAAGCACGGCACGCGCCAGCCGCCTTCCCAGTTGGTGTTCTTCTCGGCCCTGTAGGGCGTGATGCCCGCGTCGGGCCAGCTGTTGTAGTGCGGGCCGTTGTCGGTGGAGTACATCACGATCGTGTCTTCAGTGATGCCCAGTTCGTCGAGCTTGTCGAGCATCTGCCCGATGTGCTCGTCGTGCGCGACCATCACGTCGTTGTAGTCGCCCTGCCCGCCGCTCTTTCCCTTGTGCTTTTCCGCGCAATGCGTCCTGAAATGCATCGCCGTGGTGTTGTACCAGAGGAAGAAAGGCTTGCCGTCGGCGTGGCACTTGTCGATGAAGTTGAGCGCCTTCCCGGTCGTTTCGTCGTCGATGGTTTCCATGCGCTTCTTCGTCAGCGCGCCGGTGTTCTCGATCGTCTGTCCGCCCTTGCCGTCGGCCAGGCAATGCAGCACGCCGCGCGGGCCGAAGCGCTTCTTGAACGCGGGATCCTTCGGATAGTCCGGATCCTCGGGCTCTTCTTCGGCGTTGAGGTGGTAGAGATTGCCGAAGAACTCGTCGAAACCATGCATCGTGGGCAGGTACTCGTCCTTGTCGCCGAGGTGGTTCTTGCCGAACTGGCCGCAGGTGTAGCCGTGCGGCTTCAGCATCTCGGCGATGGTCGGGTCTTCCGCGTGCAGCCCGACCGACGCCCCGGGCATGCCGACCTTCGTCAGCCCGGTCCTGATGGGGTTCTGGCCGGTGATGAACGCGGCCCGGCCCGCCGTGCAGCTTTGCTGCGCGTAGTAGTCGGTGAACGCAACCCCCTCGTTGGCGACGCGGTCGATGTTCGGCGTACGGTAGCCCATCTGACCCCGGCTGTTGTAGCTGATGTTCCACCAACCCACGTCATCGCCCCAGAGAATCAGGATGTTGGGCTTTTTCGTCGTCATGCTTCTTCCTCAACGTTGGAGAGGCGCCAGGTCACCTCGAAAAAAATTGCTCCTGGGAATGTGCGTCAGAGATGCGGCCGCCGGCGCAGGATGAGATTCACCAGGCTGCGAAATACCAGATAAGGCAGGACCGCCAGGACCACCGCGACCATCACGGCCTCGCCCGGATAGACCCAGCGCACCGAGATGAACTGGTAGACGGCGTCCATGACGATGGCCACGATGAAGACCTTCCCGATGTGATGCCAACCTTCGCGCAGCAGGGCCTTGCGTTGCACCCGGTCGCGCATGAGCGCCCACATGTAGAGCGGTCGCCCGTCCCGCGCGTCCTGTCTTCCGGCCCTGAAGGCGAAGAAGGCCGCAACAGCCGGCTGGAGAACGAAGCGGAAAGCCAGCGGCGCATGCCGGCCGCTCGTGATGTCGTCCCAGATACGCATCCAGACATCCAGCATCACGTCCCACATGGTCGATTCACCTCAAAGCAGCCTGAAGGCGATGCCGGCAAAGATGAACAGTCCCGCCACGGACATGACCAGCGCCATGACCAAGGAAGGCTGCATGATGCGAAGCCGGCTGTTCTCGCGCAGGTGCTTGAGCCGCAGCCAGTACTCGATCGTTCCCATCACCATGGCCACGGTGCCCAGGCCGGTGAGGAACAGGCCCATGTCGCGTGGCATCTCGGCCTTGATGGTGTGGACAGCTTCGTGCTGGAGCCCCTCGATGACCTTGTAGATGGTGAAGCCGAAGCTGATCATGGACAGCGCCGTCCTCACCCATGCCATGAGCGATCGGTCCGCGGCCATGATGGTCCGTTCGACGGCCAGTTCGGTGTTGAACTGCGCCAGCTCGCCGGATGTCTTCGCCGGCGGCGTGCCCGTTTCCGGCTTCACCGTCGGAGGCGTTGGGGAACTGTCTTTCGTGTCCATCGCCGGTTCGGTCAGAACTTGAAGCCGGCGCCCGCGAACAGGCCGCCGAGCGCCACCTTGCTGAGGAGCCCATCGTCGCTCTTGAAGTTCAGGTAGCGGTAGCCGAACTTGAACGAGACGGTGGGTGAGTACTGGTAGCTGGCTCCCGCGATGGCTTCCCAACTCGACGTCGAACTTCCCCAGCCCGTGTCGAGGTAGCCAAGCAGCGACCACTTGTCGTTGATCGGCGCGATCACGCGCGCGCCGATGATGCCGTTCCAGAAGCTGATCGAATCGTGGAGCCCCGGGCCGGGCAGGTTCGGGGCAATATTCAAATCGGTCTTGGCGTTCACGTAGCGCCCGCCCGCCAGGACATCGACTGCGACGGAACTGTCGAACACCCGATAGAGGCCGGCCAGGGTGTAGATCTGCTGCTCGTAGTCGACGTCCAGACCCAAGGGGGCGCCGAAGGTCGGCTGCCGGGAGACGCCGAGCTTCACGTATTGCATGTCGAGCAGCCCACCCCAGGGGCCCTTGCGGGCCTCGAGCGTACCCATCGCGCCGAAATCGAGTGCGCCCAGCACGCTCGAGGAACTCACGTGCGTGGTGCTCCGGGGCGTCAGGCCGAAGCGAAGATCCGACGAAACCCCGGCCGCCCAGAGGTACGGAATGAACTCGAACTGCCATGCATCGGCCGGCAGGACCGTCTGCCCGGCGGCCGAGAGACAGGTCAGCGCCGCGGCCAGCCCGCCGGCATTCTTCAGGGAGCGCGAGTACGTCGATTTGCGCATGGTGTTGACCGATCGATGGTTCGAATTCAGGGCGCCGGGACCACGCTGTAGTACACGCCGTTGGCGCCGAACGAGGGCCTGAACCAGGAGTTGCCGACCTGGTAGTAGGTGACGCCTGCGCGATCCACATAGACCGCGCCTGTCGGCAGCGTGGAGAAGTTGGCGCCCAAGGGGTAGGCCGGCAGCGTGCTGGCCCGCGCCAACGCAGCGCCGGCCACCGCGCCCGCCGCCAGCCCGACGGCGGCACCCGCAGCGACCGCAGCGCCGCAGTCGTAATAGCAGCCCGGGTGGTAGTACGGCACGCCCACCGGCCGGTAGTACGGCGCATAGCCTCCATAACCGTAGGCCGGTGGTCGATAGGTGGTGAAGCCGCCGGCCGTGGTGTGCACGGCCCCCATGCCGTAGGCGCCGGTGGTGGTTCCCCCATAGCGGTTGGTGTGGGTGGTTCCGCCGTACCAGCTGTGCGAGGTGCTGCCGCCGAACGCGTTGTCGTGGGTGAATCCGCCGAATCCGCCCATCGTGCGGCCGCCCCAGGCGTTCGCCCGCGCCCAGGCCGAGGCGGAGGTGTGGAATCCCGTGGCCAGCAGTGCCGCGGCGAGCCAGGGAAGGATGGTTGTCATCGGTTTCATCTCGAGCGTCCTTCCGCGTCCTTCATGGCGCCTTGCCCGCCTTGCCGGTCCTTGCCTTGGCGRCCGCCGCGGGTGGCTGCGGCGCGGCGAACGGAATCTTCCTCGCGTTGGCCGCGTTGACCGAGGCGAAGGCCTCCGCCGCCACGACCGGGTCGAGCTTCCAGTTCGAGAGATCCACCTGGTGGCGCAGCAGCAGCGGGTCGCCGCGGTAGGTGGCACGCAACCTGCGCGGCAGCTTGTCGTCGGCGCCGATCCAAATCTGCATGAACAGTTCGTCGCTGGCCACTGCCACCACATCGGTCGCGGTGCCGCCGACCGCCGTGGAGGGGCCGACGTAGAAGGCCTTGGTCAGGCCTTCGGTGAGGTTCTTAAAAGGATCTGCGCCCAACACATCGGCGAAGGGAAAGTAGATCGCGGCATCCTTGAATGCCGCCTCGAGCATGGCATCGATGGTGGGCGGCGCGGGCGCCACGGCGACCAGATTCTCGGAGGGCGCGAAGGCGGTGAAGGTCTTGCCGTCGTAGTAGTACTCCGACGTCTTGCCCTCGCCGCCCGTGATCACCCGCAGCTTGTTCGGCCGCTGCACCAGGACTTCGGAGCTCGTCGTGAAGGCCAGCGGCGGGCCGATGCTGGAGGGGCTTTCATAGGTTGCAACGGCAGTGAACGCCATCGACGACGGTGCGGTGAGGGCGTTGCTCATCGCACGCAACAGGTCCATCACCTTGGCTTCCAGCTCGGGCGCCGGCTTGGCCGACTTGCCTTGGGACGTGGAAGCCTTGGCCGGGGCGCCCTGGCCATTCGCCCCAACGACGAAGCTCAGGCTCGCGGCCAGCAGCAACACCTTGGTGAGGATCTGAAATCGGCTTTTCACTAAATCTCCTTCCGTGGCGCTTCCTTGCCCCGCGCAGCGACATGCGTCGGCGTGGCGCGATCATTGTGGAAGCGCCTGTGCGGCAAATCCAGCCGGGCGGCCACCTACGCCCACGTACGTGGTCCCGCGCGCACGTACGTGGCATACGTGGCCGCCGGGATGACCGCCCGAAACGGGAGTTCCAGAATGCCGGATCGGGGCCACGCGCGGCCATCATGCAAAAGCGGCCCGCATTGGATACCATCTCTGACATTCATTGAGGGGCTTTCTCATGAACAAGCGATCCATCGCAGTCAAGAGCGATGCTGCGCTTCCCGGGGCGGCGCAGCCTGGCGAGTGGGAAGTCGTCGAGCCCCCCCGCCCCGCGACCTTCGGAAGCTTCACCTGGTCTGTCACAAAGGTAACAAGCTCCGCCGGCCGGACCCGCATCAGCGCCCGGACGACCCGTTTGACTGACGGACATCTCGTCTCGGAACGGTTCGACGGCGATCTCGACGGCAGCGCGTTCGAGCGAATGGCCATGCAGGCCCATGCACAGTTCATCGAACAGTGGCGTGCCCTGTTGCGACCGATGAGTTGGCTGTTTCCGTTGCCTCGGGAACGGGATTCGCCCCGCAGGCGAAAAGGGCAATAGGACAGGCGCGTTCCTGCAAGCTCGACACTGGAACCATCCTGATTGCCCGGGCCGAGGCCTGAATTCGCCCAGTGATGTCGTGTGGAAAGGAGTCGATCATGCGTCCCATTCATCGATCAGTCCTGAGCGTCGCCTCGGTCGTCTTGGCGAGTGTCGCGTTCGTCGGCTGCACGACGACACGGCCTGGAGACACGTCGAGCACCGCGTCGTCGCGCGCCTCCATGGAGGCCCAGGTGGATGCCGCACTGTCCAAGTTGTATGCCAGCGTGCCGGGCTCGCGCGAGATGGTGGCGAAGGCCAACGGCGTGCTCGTGTTTCCCGCCGTGGTCGGGGCGAGTTTCGGCGTGGGGGCCGAATACGGTCGCGGCGCGCTGCGCGTGGCCGGCCGTACCGAGTCGTACTACAGCACCACCCTGGGCTCGCTCGGGTTCCAGGCGGGCGCGCAATCCAAGGCGGTCATCTACGTCTTCAACACGAGGGATTCGCTGGACAAGTTTCGCAGCAGCAGCGGCTGGACCGCGGGCGCCGACGCCACCGTCGCGCTCGCGACCCTTGGCGCCACCGGCAACATCGACACCAACACGTTTCAACAGCCCGTGGTCGGATTCGTGCTGACCAACGTGGGGCTCGAGGCCGGCGTCTCGCTGCAAGGAGCCAAGATCAGCAGGATCAACCTGTGATGCGTTTAGCGTGTGACGAAGCGCAGCGGGCGGCGCCCGTACCGTTTCCGTCTTGAACATGCAGGCGGCCTCCGGCGTCCTGTTCATGACCCCGCGGTTCCACGCGCCAGACAGAACAGCGTCACGTCGTCATGCGCCTCGAACGCGCCCACATGCTCCGCCAGTTGCGTGCGCACGCTGTCGACCGTTTCCTGCGCAGAGCCGGCTTGGCGGGCAAGCGCGTGCCCCAGTGCCTCTTCGCCAAAGGGCCCCGACACCCCCCGCGCCTCGGAGGCCCCATCGGTGTACAGGAGCAGCCTGGCGCCAGGCTGCATCGTGAAGGTCTGAACCGTGCAGCGTTTGCCGGCCAGCAGCCCCACCGCCGGCCCTGTGATGTCGAGCCGCGTGATGGTGCCGCCTTCGGCTTGCTGCACGAACGGCGCTTCATGGCCGGCATTGAGGTAGTGCATGCGCCCGCTGTCGGGCTCCAGCAGTGCGAAGAACAAGGTGGCGAACATGTTCTCGTGCCCGTGCACGGTGGCGATGTAGTCATTGGCGAACGCCACGCTGCGCACGAGCGTCGCGGGAGGAGATTCCTCGAGCGTCGCCTGGCAGGCCATCGCGCGCAGCAGCGTGCGGAACAGCGCCATGTAGAGCGCCGCACCCACGCCCTTGTCGCACACGTCGGCGACCACGAGAGCGAGCGCGCCTCCGGGCAGCGAATAGGCATCGTAGAAGTCGCCGCCGACCTGTCGGGCCGGCGTACAGCTGGCGCCCAGCGACCATCCCGCCAGGCTCGGCAGCTCCGCGGGCAGGAAGCCCTGCTGGATCCGCTGGCCGATCTCCAATTCGCGTGAGAGCGCCTGCAGCAGCTGGCTCTTTTGATCCTGCAGGCGCTTCTTGGCCAGCGACGATTCGACGCGCGCCTGCAGCACCACGGGGTTGAAGGGCTTGGGCAGGTAGTCGTCGGCCCCCAGCTCGAGGCAACGCACGACGCTCTCGCTCTCGTCGATGGCCGAGACCATCACCACGGGCAACTGCGCCGTCAGGGGGTCGGCCCGGATGCGTCGCAGGGTTTCGTAGCCGTCCAACTCGGGCATGGTGATGTCCAGCAGCACCAGGTCCCAGTCCTGCTGACGCAGCTTGTCGAGTGCATCGCGTCCGTTGACGGCGATGCCCGCCTCGTGGCCCAGGCGTTGGACGCGGCGTGCCAGGAGGTCGCGATTGAGCTCGAGGTCGTCGACCACCAGGATGCGCATCGGGCGTTCCACGTGCTCCGTCGGCGTCAGCTTGGAAAGCATGCCAGGGGCCCTCTTGATGTCAGCCGCGCCCTCAGGCTGCGACAGCTTCGAGGCGTTCGCGATGGGCATCGAGCAGCGCGTGAAGGTAGGGCATTTGCTGCAAGGCGGCTTGCTCGCCCTCTTCGATGATGTGGGGCACCTTGTCGGTGTCGAACAGGCGCACGCGTTGCTTGAACTGCGGCAGGATCAGGATCAGTTCCGAGTGGTGCGCCGCGCTCTGGAAGGCCAGGCGTGACTTGAGCAGATTGTTCGCGAGGATCGCGCTGAGCTGGGCCGCAAAGCGCCCGGCACTGCGGATGTTCTCCTGGTACGGGCTCTCGAAGCCCACCGCGACGATCACGCGGCTGCCGTTCTTCATCGCCACGCTGATCGGCAGCGGGTCGGCCAGGTAGCCGTCGATCAGAAGCCGGCCGTCCAGCTTCACGGGCCGGAACGCCAGGGGCAGCGAAACGCTGGCGCGAATCGCATCGACCAGGTCGCCACGGGTGATGTCGACCAGTTCGCCGTTCTGGAAGTCGGTGGCCGTGATGTGGAGCGGAATCGGCGTGTCCTCGATGCGCCGTTGCCCGAACACGTCGCGAAAGGCCGAGAGCATCGGGCCATCGTCGCGCAAGCCGAAACTGTCCGGCCGAAAACCGAAGAGCTTGGGGGCCAGCAGGCGCAGAACGCCCATGTTGCTGCGCTTGGAAGTCATCTTGCGGGTCCAGGTACGCAGGGTGATGTCCGTCATCCTGGCGGCGTCGAAACCGAGGGCCACCCCGGCCGCGAACAAGGCGCCGCCGCTGCAGCCGACCACGCGTTCGATGCCTATGCCCGCGTCGGTGAGCGCCTTGACCACACCGATGGCGGCCGCGCACTTGACGCTGCCCGAGCCGATCACCAGCGTGACCGCAGGCCCCTGAACCGGCGCGCGTTTCATGCGGCCTCCGCGAAGCTCTCCACCGCGTGGCGCACGTCGGGGAAGATGTTGAGAATGCTGGTGAAGCCGGAGATCTCGAGCACCCGCTGGACCTGAGGCTGCACCGCAGCCACACGCAGGTCGCCGCCGGCGAGGCGACAGCTCTTGACGGTGCCAAGCAGGGATCTCAGGCCGGCGCTGCTGGTGTAGTTCACCAGCGAGAAATCGGCCACCAGACGGACGTTGCCCCGGGAAATCGACTCCGCAAAGAGCTGGGTCAATTCGTCGGCGTTGAAGCTGTCGACGCTGCCTGTGATGGCCAGGACGAATATGGTGTCGTGTTGTGTGATGGCGATCTGCATGTGCTTTCTCCAGGGTCAGTGTGATGCGGGCGGCACCAGGTCTTTTTCGATGGTGAGGACGTTGCCTCGGAGCGGGTGGCGTTGGTAGTGCTGGCGGTCGGAGAGTTGTCGGATCAGGTGCACGCCCAAGCCGCCGAGTTCGCGCGCCTCGGCCGCGGCGGTAGCGTCCACGGGCGCTACCGACAGCGGGTCGAACGGCCTGCCCCGGTCTTCCAGCGTCAACTCGATGCGGCGTGGACCGCCCTCATTCACGATACGGACCGCCAGCGTCAGCGGACCACCCTGGCCTGCCGGATAGGCGTGGTGCATGACGTTGACGCAGGCCTCCTCGACGATGAGCTGAAGGTCATGGCGCGTCGGGTCGTCGATCCGCTCGCGACTGCACATGGCGGCAACCAGGGCCAGCAGAGCCGGCAGGTTGGCGAGCTCGGCGCCGCACGCGATGCGTTCGATCGCGCCAGCGGGCGCGGTGCGCGGTTCCGTCATGCGCTGCGCTCCGAGGCTGCATCCGGCGGCGGTGGCTTGGGCGCGTCTTCTGGTATCGACTCAGGCCGTTGCGAAGGGACCGGCTGAGGCAGCCGGACGGTGAAGCAGGAGCCCGCGCCGGGCGTACTGGTGACCTCGATGTCTCCGCCCATCAGGCGACACACGCGGCGGCTGATCGCCAAGCCCAGGCCGCTGCCACCGAAGGCACGCGTCGTGCCCTCGTCGGCCTGCAGGAATGGCTGAAAGAGCTTGCCGATCTCCGCCGGGCTCAGGCCGATGCCGGTGTCTTCGACATCGAAGCGCACTTCCAGCACGCCGGGTGGTCGCTCGCGCGTGGAAGCGCGCAGCTGTACGTTCCCGTGGGCCGTGAACTTGGCCGCGTTCGACACCAGCGCGACCAGCACTTGCCGCAGGCGCAGCGCATCCACATGGACCAGCGCCAGGTCCGGCTGGACGTCGACCCGCATGCGATTCCCGTTCGCCATCAGCATCGGCTGCGCGGCGGCCTCGACGGACGACAGCAGGCCGCGCAGGTCGCAGTCCTCGAGGTTGAGCTGGACCTGGCTGGCGTCGAGCCGGGTCAGGTCGAGCACGGCGTTGATCATCGACAGCAGATCCTTCGCCGCATGCTTGATGCGGCCCAGGTCGTCGCGGGCCGCGGGCGGCGTGCTGTCGGCCAGTTCTTCTTCGAGCAGCTCGGCGTAGCCGATCACGGCGTTGAGCGGCGTTCGCAGCTCATGGCTCATGTTCGCCATGAAGGCGCTCTTGGCCTTGTTGGCCGACTCCGCCTCCTGTCGCGCTTTTTCGAGATGCAAGGCCTGGGCTTCGATCTCGCGATTGCGCTCTTCCAATGCCGCGCGCGTCCTGGCGGTGCGCAGCGATTCGGCGTGAATCGCATGGCCGAAGAGCGACAGGTAGAGGGCCGCGGCCACGGCCGACAACGAGATGGTCAGCAACGAGGTGTCCGGACGGACTTCGAAGCCGGTGGCGGCAGCGCCCGTCAGGATGCCGATCGCCATGGCCATCAGGCCGCGCAACGCATGGCGCGCCCCGCCTGAACCGAAATTCGATGCATACATGGCGCCCCCCAGGGCGACGATGATCCACGGGTTGAAGCCCGAGAGTCCGCCGTAGGCTCCCATCAGGAACGAGTCGACCAGCAAGGCGCGCATCTCGCTGCGCCGGCTGTCGACGGCTCGGCAGCTCAGCCGGTAGGCGAGATGCGGCCATGTCAGCATCACCACCACCGCTCCCCACAGCGCGATCGGCGGCTGCGTCGTGAACACCGAGCCGAGCAACAGGCCGGCGGCCAGGTGGGCGCCGATGCGCACCGGGTAGTTCACGCGCACGCCGCCGTACAGGCGTCGTGGCGCAGCCGCAACGTCGTTGGCCGTGCGCGGCGAATCGGGATCGCAATCGCATCCCGTCGGCGCAGGCATGCCGGGCAGCGCCGTCACAGGAGACCCTCGATCTTCACTAGCAATCGCTCGAGTTCGATCGGCTTGGTGTCGAAATCGTCCCGGTTGAGCTCGTTGTCCTCGACCAGCAGGATCTTCGTCATGTCAATCCGCGGCGGCGTGGTCGACGAGGGGCAAGGTCGCGAGCACGGCGGCGCGAAACTGGCTGCCCTCGCCGGGCGTGCTGACGGCGGTCACGTCGCCGCCCAGCAGGCGGCACAGACGGCGGCTGATGGCCAAGCCCAGGCCCGTGCCGCCGTACTTTCGCGTCGTCTCGGAGTCAGCCTGCACGAAGGGCTGGAACAGCCGGCCCAGCTGCGAAGGGGTCATGCCGATGCCGGTGTCGCTGACCTCGAACACCACGATGGATTGGCCGCCCGCGTCGAGGCCGCCGGTGGTCTTGATCGAGATGCTGCCGTCGCTGGTGAACTTGGCCGCGTTCGACACCAGGTTGATCAGCACCTGTCGCAGCTTCGTCAAGTCCGACTGCACCTGGCCCAGCCCCTGCGCGCAATGCACCTGCAGGCGGTTGCGGTTGACCGCAAGCAGGGGCTGAGTGGTCGAGACCACCTGGTCCAGCAGTTCGGCCAGTTCGAAGGTCTCGACATGCAATTCGATCTTGTCCGCTTCGATCTTCGAGAGATCGAGCACATCGTTGATCATCTGCAGCAGATGCCGCGCGGCCCCCTTGATACGGCCCAGGTCGGCGAGCGAGGTGTCGGTCTCGCCGCGATCGGCGAAGTCTTCCTCCAGCATCTCGGTATAGCCGATCACGGCATTGAGCGGCGTGCGCAGCTCGTGGCTCATGTTCGCCAGGAAGGCGCTCTTGGTGCGGTTTGCGGCCTCTGCCTGCTCGCGGGCCCGCTCGGCGATCGCCCGCGCCTGCTCGAGATCCGCCTTCTGCTGCTCGATGACCTGGTTGCGCGCGTGAACCTCCCGCTTGGCGCCAATGGCCTGGCGCGTCTGGAAATGAGACGCCAGGCCGAACGCGGAGGTGTAGGTGACGACGGCGAGCGCCGTCATCGCGTGCGCCAGCAGCGGCACCGGCAACACGGCGAACCCGGCGTAGAGCCCCATGGTCAGGACCCCGAGCGCGAAGCACCCGGCGCCGATCAAGCCCAGGCGCAGCCCGCCGATGCTCAGGTTGGCGGCGTTGATGGCGGTGAAGGACACCACGCAGATCCACAGATCGAGGCCGGTCAGCAGCGTGAACGCGCCCATGAGGAAGCTGTCGACCAGCAAGTTCCGCCGCTCGGCGGCCTTGCTGTCGCGCGCGCGGCACGCCACCAGATAGGCCAGATGCGGCCACAGCAAGGCCGTGCCGCAGATCAGCACCAGGGCGCCGACGGGCATGGCCCGCAGCTGCAGCACCGAGAGCGCCACCGCGCCGAAGAAGCCCTGCCCCAGCACGCGCAGCCCGTAGTCCAGGCGCACGGTGGGGTGCACGCGACGGGGCGAGCCCGGGGGTGGAAGGTCTTGCAAGGCGGTATCGGCGCGAGTGGTCATGTCGGTGTCGTGGTGGGTCGGAGCGTCCGGACGATGACTTCGTCGGTCGACAGCGCGCCGGTGTCGCACATGAGGCCGATGCCGCCGGTGTTCAGCGCCTCGGGGCCGGCATCACCGACCGTGAACAGCAGGCTGTCGTCGACCCAGGCGCGCAGCGTCGTGCCGAGCACCTCGATCCTGAGCTTGCAGGGGTGCGCTGCGCGCCACGCGAACGGCGCGCTCGCGAGCGTCTGCGGCGTGTTGCGCATCCGCACCAGGCTGACACGATCGCCGCCGGCGCTGCCCGTGCCGACGCCGCGGTCGAACACCAGCCCATACCAGCGCCTCAATCCCTGGACGCGTGCGAGCAGGCCCCAGCTGCGGCCCAGATGCGGCGTCACGGTCGACTCGACGGCGTAGTCGTGCCAGTCGCGCGTGCCCTGCACCACCATCCCGACGCCGTCCGACTGCGACAGCCGGAACGCCTCCCAGCGCGGGCTGCACGTGAAGTGCGTTGCCGCGTCGGCCCAGGCCTTGAACCACATCCGGCCCGGGCCGTCGGGGCGGCGCAACACCAGCTCCGGGGCGCCCTTCCAGTCCAGCGCGTGCAGCAGCACGCGGCCGTCGAGGCGCGCGACGGGCGATTGCAGCTCCAGGCCGATGTCATAGGTCGGCAGCCCCTTCAGGTCGGGCACGGTCCAGCGCAGCTCGGCCTGTCCGCCGGGCTGCAACAGCACGCTCGGGCCGGAGATCGTCACGACCCGGTCGTGGGCGTCGTAGTGGCCCAGGCTCAGCGCGACCCGGACCGACGCGGTGTTGTCGGTCGCTGCCGAGACGCTGGCGCGCAGGTGCTGGCCCGGGTACAGCGTCGGGCAGGCCACCAGCTCGTAGGCCGGCATGCCGAACACCTCGGGGTGGATGAAGGTCGGCGTGCTGATGCGCGCCACGCGGCCCGCGCTCAGCGCGGCGTAGCGCACCTCGAGCGCACGGCCGTCGTCGACCGCGACGTTCCGCAGCGCCAGCGGGTGCACCAGGCTCGGGTCGCCGGCGCTGACGTGAAAGCCCTGCACGCTGCCGGGGAACGCGAAGCTGAAGCGCGCGCCGTCCTTGGGCCGGGCGGGGGCGCTGGCGCCGGCGAGGCGGTGACCGGCATCGATCAGACGCCAGCTTTCCTGGACCGCGTCGGTGATCGCGCCGCCTCCGTCGCCGGCGGACAGGTACATCCGGTCGGCGACCGGGCCGCGCCAGTCGGCGCCGTTGTCGATGCCGGCCAGCCCGCCGCGTATGCCCATCAGACAGCCGACGTTGCCGGCGTTGCAGTCGGTGTCCCAGCCGGCGGTGCACGAGATCGACAGCGCCTCGTCGAAGCTGTGCTGGCCGTAGAGCAGCGACAGGATGACCAATGCATGGTTGGGCACGACATGGCACAGCCCCTCGAAGCGGTCGTAGCCGTATTGCGCGGCGATGCGCTCGCGCGTCGAACGCCAGTCCTTGGCCGCGTCTTGCGCGTGCCAGCGGCGCACATCGTCGACCACCTTGCGGATGGTCGAATCGGCCGGTATCGCGGCCAGGCCGGTGTCGATCAGCTGGTCCATGTCGCGCTCGACGAAGGCCTGCGCCTCCATGGCCGCGATCAGCTGCGCCGCGTGAACCGCGATGCCGTCGTGGCTGACGCGCGCCGCCTGGCCGGCCAGCCTGGCGGCGAGCGCCGGGTTGCCAGGGGCGGCCATTGCCCAGCCGTCGATGAAGATCTGCGCGCCGATCTGCTCGGCTGCGGCCTTGCCATTCATCGCGATCGAACCGCTCTCCGGCGCCGGCACGCCCGAGTCCAGGCGCATGAACGCGGTGTGCTCGGTCGAATTGCCCGGGCCGCCCCACCACAGCACCGTGCGCTCCCTGACGACGTAGTTGAGCCAGGTCTGGCCGACCTGCCGCGCGCTCAGTTCGGCCGTGTAGCCGTGGTCCTCGAGGGCCCGCGCGAACACGAAGGTGCCGGCAATGTCGTCGTCGGTGACGACCAGCAGGTTGTTGCGCAGCGCCACGCCCTCGCGGTCGTGGACGTAGTAGCGGATGTCGCCGAGCTTGGCCGCGATGTCTTCATAGGACCAGCCTTCGAACGGCCGCCCGAGGTAGACGCCGATCAACTTGCCGAGCACGCCGCTGTAGACGCGTTCGGCATAGTCATGGGGAATCTCCCCGACTTGTTTCATCGCGATATCGCCCTTCTTCTCATGGAAGGGCGGCCGGCCGGCCGACAAGGGTCAGGTCGAGTCGCGCATCACCAGCTGGTAGGGCATTTCGATGCTGCGGCCCGGGCGCTCGGCCGCGTTCTCGTCGAGCCGGGCAATCAACATTTCGGCGGCCATGCGGCCCACCGCCGGCTCGAAGCGGTGCACCGTTGTCAGCGTCGGAAACATCAGCGTCGCGGCCGGAATGTCGTCGAAGCCGGCCACCGCAATATCCTCCGGGATGCGCAGGCCGACAGCGCGGATCGCCGCCATCGCGCCGATCGCGAGCAGGTCGTTGGCCGCGAACACCGCGCTGCAGCGCGGCCGCTGCGCGAGGAATGCCGTCATCGCCCGTACGCCGTCCTCCTGCACGAAGCCGTCGGCCGGGATCTCGATCGGACGCAGCCCCGCATCCTTCATCGCACTGCGGTAGCCCCGGCGCCGTTCCTCGCCCGGCCCGAGTGCGGGCGAGATCATCGCGATGTGCCGGTGCTCCTTGGCGATGAGCGCCTGCGTCATGGCCCGGGCGGCACCCGCGTTGTCGACATAGAGCTTGTCGATCGGCGTCGACGCCTTGCGCACCGGGCTTCCGATCAGCACGAGCGCGGTGCCGCGCTGGGCCAGGCCGGCCAGCTCCGCTTCGGCCACATGGAAGAACGACGCGAGCACGCCATCGACATGGCCCTGCAGCAGCCAGCGCAGCGCCTTGCACTCGCGCTCCGGATTGCCATCGGTGTCGAAGACCATCACGTCGTAGCCGGCCGCCTCGGACACCGCCTGGAAACCGCGCACCATCGCCGGATAGGTGGGGTTCGTGATGTCCGGGACGATGCACGCGAGCGTGTGCGAGCGGGTCGCCTGCAGATTCTGCGCGATGCGGTTCGGCACATAGCCGAGGCGCTGCGCGGCTTCCATGATGCGCTCGCGGGCATCCGCCGAGACCGCCGGCACGTCGCCATGTCGAAGCACCAGCGAGACCGCGGTCTGCGACAGGCCGGTGGCCGCCGCGATATCTTGCTGCGTCGGCCGGCGAAGCGGCACCCGCGGCCTCTTGCCCGTGGGGTCCGGTTCGGCGCCCCCCGTGCCTGCTGCCATCCGCGATTTCCTTGTCATCTGCGACGACTATACGTGCAGCCGCCCGAGCGTCATCGGGCCCCGTAGACACGGCCGGGACGCGGGAGTTTGCGGACTTGGTCGGGGACATAATACGTATTATTACATCCAAGGTATGCAATGCAAAGACGTACGGTCGCCGGCATGTCGCTTCTGCGCGGGAACATCTCCGGGAACAGCGTCAGCGACGGGCCGTTCATCGACGCGAGAAGTGGATCAAGGATCGGACCGGCCGCGAGCTGGACCAGGGCCTGCTCACAGGCCTAGGCTGAATCGCGCAGGACCAGCTGGAAAGGCAGTTCAAAGGCACGGCCCGGCCTGTCCCCATCGGGGCCGTCCAATCGTGCGATCAGCAACTCGGCTGCAAAGCGGCCAATGGCCTGTTCGGATCGGCGCACCGTGGTCAACGCCGGATGCAGCAATTGCGCGGAGGGAATGTCGTCGAAGCCGGCCACCGCGACGTCGTCCGGAATACGTCGCCCTGCCGCGCGCAGCGCTGCCATGGCGCCGATGGCCAGGAGGTCGTTGGCCGCGAACACGGCGCTGCATGAGAAGTCGCCAGCCAGTTCGGTGGCCATGGCGCGCGCGCCTGCGGCTTGCGTGAAGTCATCGGCGACGATGCTGCAGGCCACAAGCCCGGCTTCCTGCATGGCGGCCTGAAAGCCGCGTTGGCGCTCCGCCCCCGGGCCTTTCGGGCAGGACAGCATGGCGATGCGTCGGTGCCCCTTGTCGATCAGGACCTGCGTCATGGCCTGCGACGCCGCCGCGTTGTCGATATAGACCTTGTCGATGTCGTCGCGGGCCGGCCTGGCCTCGCTTTCCACCAGAACCACGGCAATGCGCCCGCGCACGGCCTCCAACAGCTCGGCTTCGTCGATGTGGAAGAACAGCGCCAGCACGCCGTCCACATGCCCCTGCGACAGCCACCGAAGCGCCCGCTGCTCGCGCTCGAGGGTGCCGTCGGTGTCGAAGATCATGGTGTCGTATCCCGCCGCGTCGGCGGCGGACTGGAACCCCCGCACCAGGGACGGATAGATCGGGTTCGTGATGTCCGGAACGATGCAAGCCAGCGTGCGCGTGCGCGCAGACTGAAGATTCCGGGCCATGCGGTTGGGGACATAACCGAGCCGCTCGGCGGTCTGCAGTATGCGCTCGCGCGCCTCCCCGGACACCGTGCACGGCTCCACGTGGTTGAGCACCAGGGACACGGCGGTTTGCGACATGCCCGTGGCAACGGCGATGTCGCGCTGCGTGGGCCGTCGCAGGGCCATCGTGGGCGCCCTGGCCTTGCCGACGGAGGCCGCCGGGGGACTGGCCACAGCGGGCGCTGACTTGCCGGTCGTTCGATTCTTCATGCTTGATCGCCATCCATAATACGTATCAACTTGCTCCAGGTTCGAAGACTGCGGGGCATCGGTCCGGATGATGCCCCGAACACGGTTTCCACCATGAACATCTCGCGTCGCGCATTCGCACTGTCGGGCCTGGGCACCGCTTCGCTCACAGTCGCCCCCCGCCTTCGCGCCCAGACCCGCGCCGGCAATCTCACCATCCTCGTGGCGCAACCCGCGGGCGGCATCACGGATGTATTCGCGCGCGCCGTCGCTCCGGCGCTGGGCCAGGGGCTCGGGCGTGTCGCGGTGGTGGAGAACGTCACCGGAGCGAGCGGCTCCATCGCCGCCAGCCGCTTGCTGGCGGCCGCGCCCGACGGCACCACGCTCTTCGTGGGGTCGCCCTCCGAGACCGTACTCGCACCGCTCACCCTGCGCGCCGTCCGATACAAATCCAGGGACTTCCGGCTCTTGGGCCTGATCAACGATTCGCCGTTGGCGCTGTACGCGCGCAGCGACTTGCCCGCGAACAACCTGGACGAACTCGTCGCACTGGCGCGCCGCGGTGGCGACAGGCCCCTGAGCTACGGCAGTACAGGCCAGGGCTCATTGTTCCACCTCGTGACGGAGATGTTGCTGTCCACCACGGGCATCGAGGCCACGCATGTGCCTTACCGTGGCGGCCTGCCCATGTTGAACGACCTTCAGGGCGGCATCATCGACTTCACGATCCTGCCCGTGGACGCACTTCTGGGAGGCATGGTCGCTGGCGGCAAGATGAAGGTGCTGGGCGTCACGTCTGCGCAGCGGCTCGCCCGGTTCCCCGCCGCCGCGACCTTCGATGAAAGCAGATCGGCGCCTGCCGTCGGTCGCCCGAGCATCTGGGTCGGCGTACTGGTGCCGGCCGCGATGAGCGAAAGCGCCAGTGTGCAGCTGCACAAGGTCGTCACGGACGCGCTCGGCAACTCGGACGTACGCAAGGCCATCGATGCCGCCGGGGGTGCCGTGCCCTCCCCGATGTCGCTGGTCGACGCCGCACGCTTCTACGCCGCAGACGGCGTGAAGCTGCAGGCGCTGGCAAAGGCGGCGCGCGTCGAGCCCATGTAGTCGTCGAGCCGGCTTGAGCCGGCCCCGGCGCTATCCGCAAACACCAAGGCGCTTTTCGAGGGCAGTGATCGCCCCTGCCAACAGCGCCTGGGCCATGCTGGCGTGGCGGTCTGGCACCGGGTGGTCAAGCGCGACCACGTGTGGCATCGAATGATCTGAACGCTTGCGAAAGGGGCGCCCGATGATCTGTGCGATGTGGACGGCCGAAACCGCTCCTGGCGCCGAGCGATCGGAATGACGTTCAGCGCTCGCGCGCGGGCTCGCGCCGCGCATAGAACTCCGCGACGCCGTCGAGTTCCTGTGCCGTCAAGGGCCGCACCATGTTGCGCATCTGGCCGAAGCTGTCGTTGCGGCGATCGCCCGACGCGAAGGCTTTGAGCTCCTTCAACAGATACTCCTTCGGCATCCCTTCCAACCACGGCGCGCCCAGCTTGTGGTCGATGCCGCCATGGCACGCAACGCAAGGCACGATGTTTCGCAGCGGGTCACCCACGCGCACCAACGCCGGTGCACCCGGTTCGTTGGCATGCACCGGAGCCGCGCGCGCCTTGGGCAGCGAGTCGTAGTACGCGGCGACGTCCTGGATGTCCCGCTCCGACAGCTTGTTGGCGATGGACTGCATGAACGCGCTGGCCCGGTTGCCGCGCTTGTAGTCATGCAACTGCTTGATGATGACCTCCGGATACTGCCCGGCCAGGTTGGGCGAACCCCCATCGCTCATGCCCTGCGCGCCATGGCACATGCTGCATTGCTGGATGGCGATGGTCGCTCCGCGGCCAGTCGCATCGCCTTCGCCGGGGCGCCCCATGGCGTTGGTCAGTATGACGCTGGTCGTCCCGGCGCCCGGCTTCGGCCATTCCTTCGCGGCCGTCCATTCGCGGGGCACGCCTGCCGCACGGCAGATGCTGTCCCAGACGCTCTTGGCGGTGAAGTCACCGTGCCTTGACGGCAGCCACACGAAGCCCACGAGCAGCGTCGCCGCGGTGAGCGCCACGAGGCCCAGCACGCTCCACCGAAACCATCGGTTGCTCCAGGCGAACATTCTGGCTTCCTGCATCATCGGCCCCCAATGGGAACGACGGGGACCGAGGCGTTCTCGAGCATCGCCAGCTGCGCGATCGGAAAGCCGTAGTTCACGACCGTGAGGGCGATCATCAGCGAGACCCAAAGTGCGAAGCCGTTCAATGCCACTGGCGTGGACGCAGGCATATGGACCGGCGTGCTGAAGGTGTAGGGTGCAGGGGGTGCTTCGCTCCTGCCCGCGCGCGCCAAGATGTAGATGAAGAGCAGAGCGGACAGCACCAGCATCAGGCCGCCGAGGGTGCCCGCCACGAGTGTCCACCCCTGATTGCTGAGCGCAGGATTCGAAAAGTCGAAGTACGCCATGCGCCGTGGCTGCCCGAGCAAGCCGACCCAGTGCCACGGCATGGTCATCACCATCATTCCGACAAACCACAGCCAAAGTTGCGTCTTCAAGAGGCCTGCAGGCAGCGGCTTGCAGCCGGTGACTTGCGGCCACAGGTCATAGGCCACCACGAAGTACATGATGACGATGGCGCCCGCGAAGATCAGGTGGAAGTGCCCCGTGACCCACTGCGTGTTGTGGATCGTCTCGTTGAGCTGGAAGCTCATGTTGATGAGCCCACCCGCACCGCCGAAGCCCAGCATGATGAAGGAGAAGGTGACGGCCAGCATCATCGGATTGTCCCAAGGCAACGCCTTCACCCATCCGAAAATTCCCTTGCCGCCGCGCAAGCGTGCCGCAATCTCAACTGACGCCACGATGGTGAACACAGTCAGGAAAGTAGGCACCGCGACCATCGCCGTGAACACCGCATGCAGGAACTTGAACCCAGCGCCGACCTGCGGGTCGGCAAAGAGGTGATGGATGCCGATGGGCATCGAGAACACGAGGAAGAGCACGAACGCGACGCGTCCCATCGTGTCGCTGTACAACCGTCCGCCAATGGCGCGCGGCACGATCGTGTAGAACGCGATGTAGGCCGGCATCAGCCAGAAGTACACGATGGCGTGCAGTGTCCATGAGAAGAACACGCGCGCCAGTGCGACATTGATGGTATCCGTCAGACCGATCGCAGCGGGCAGGATCAGCAGAAGAATCTCGACTGCCGCACCCACCGATGTCCACGCCCACAGGTAGGCGCCGGCCACGTTTCCGAACATCGCCAGCGGTACCGCCGTGCCGGCGTTCTTCTTCTTCCAGGCCCGCAGGTTGATCGCCATGAGCGCGACCCAGATCCACGAGCCGACCACCACCAGCACGACGCCGAGGTAGTAGAACGGACTGCCGATCATCGGCGGGTAGAAGGTGTAGAGCACCGAAGCAAGGCCCAGCGCGACCGGCGTTGCCGCGATCACGGTGCCGACGACCACCAGCCAGAAGCCGGCCCATGCCCAGCGCAGGCCGACGAGCGGCTGCTTCAGCGCCAGCTCGCTGACGGCGTAGCCGAAGCCCATGGCCACCAGCGTCGGGAAGACGTATCCCATCACCGTGCCGTGCGCGGTCACCGACCGGTAGTAGTGTTCCGGGTCGCCCACCCAGGCGCTCAGCGGGCTGCGCACGAACATCTGCCATTCCCCCAGGAGGATCGCCGCGCCGAAGGCGATGAAGGCGATCCAGAAGTGCGCCAGAACGAGTTTCTTAGCGAGGAACACAGCTCATCCTCTCTGCGCCCTTGGCCTTGGCAAGGAATTCGTCGGCCGGCAGCACGTGCACACGACCCCACATCGCCTCGTGGCCCGTGCCGCAATATTCGTGGCAAGGCATCAGGCGCTCGCCAGCCTCGTCGAAGGTGGCGGTGAAGGTCGCGACGAATCCCGGAATCAGCATCACGTTGGCGTTGGTCTTGTCGACGACAAAGCCATGGATGGCATCGGCACTGGTCGCGCGAAAAGTGACCGGCACACCGGCCGGAACGACCAGGCACTGTGGTTCGAAGGAATACTGCTGTGCGACGAGCCGCACCATGACCTTGCCGTTCGCATCGACCGTGGTGCCCAGGTTGTTCTCGACGAACTCGCCCGACACGTGCAGCGTGCGCGGATCGACCGTCTCCACGCGGGACGGTGGCATCGACGCCCAATGCAGTCCGGTGAAGATCATCATCGCGAGCAGCAGGGCGATGATGAGCATCACGATGATCGCCCAGCGCCTTTCCGCCCCGGCTGCAACGGCCTCCGATGCGTGCGACGCGCCGGCGTTCATCGAGGTCACTGGATGGCTCCTCGCGGCATGTAGACCAGAAAGTAGAAGAGCAAGACGATGGCGACCACGATGAAGGTGGCGAGCCCGACGACGGCGAAAGTGCCCGCCGGTCCACGCGCGACGATGTCATCGATACGCGCCTCCATACGCGCCTCCTCTTGCGCCAGGTCGGCCCGATCGGCCGCAGTCGGAAGATCGTTGTGGGTTGCCATTGCGCGGACCTTCGTTGCTGCTATTCGGGGACGAGCGTGCGCAGTCCGCTGACGTCGACGGCGGTCACCGGCGTCCCGCTGTTCTCCCACGCGACGCGGATATAGGTCACTACCGCCGCCACCTCGTCGTCGTTGAGGATATGCGAGAAGGGCGGCATGCCGTGCGGCTTCGGGTTTCGCTTCGTGCCGGGCGCATAGCCGCCGTTCAGCACCATGCGGATCGAGTTCACCGGGGAACTCATCGTGATCGATTGGTTGCCGGCGAGCGGCGGAAACTGGGGCGGGTGGCCCTTGCCTTCCTCGCCGTGGCACATGAAGCACTGCGTCGCGTAGATCTTGCGGCCGAGTTCCATCACGTTCGGGCTCACCAGCCGCGCGCTGCTCGTCGGCGGTGGTTCAGCGTCGCGCTGCGGAAGCTCCTTCAAATAGACCGCCATCGCCTCGACATCCAGGTCGGAGAGGTACTGCAGGCTGTTGTAGACCACCTCCGCCATCGGACCGTAGACCGTGGCCCGATCCGAAATGCCGGCCTGCAGGAGGTCGGTGATTTCCTTCAAGCTCCAGTTGCCAAGGCCCGCTTCGCGGTTCGAGGTGAGCGAGGGCGCATACCAGTTCTGGTTGGGGATCATCCCGCCTTCGAACTCCTGCGACGCCTTCGAGCCGCCGAGCTTGTTGATCGCGGTGTGGCACATCGCGCAATGGCCAAGGCCCTCCACCAGATAGGCGCCGCGATTCCATTGCGCGGACTTGCTCTTGTCCGGTTGGTATTCGCCCTCCTTGAAGTAGAGCGCCCTCCAGCCGATCAGCAGGTCGCGCTGGTTGAACGGGAAGTTCAACTCATGGGGCCGGTTCTTCTGGCTCACCGGCGGCACGGACATCATGAACGCGTAGATGGCGTCCGAGTCCTCGCGCGTCACCTTGGTGTACGAGGCGAAGGGCATCACCGGGTACATCAGGGAGCCATCGCGCGAGACGCCCTGATGCATCATTCGGTAGAAGTCGTCGGCGGTCCAGCGGCCGATGCCGGTTTCATCGTCCGGGGTGACATTGGGAACGAAAAGGTTGCCAAAGGGTGTGGCCATCGCGCGGCCACCCGCGAACTGCTTGCCGCCGGGTGCGGTGTGGCACGCGATGCAATCCCCGGCGCGCGCCAGATACTCGCCCCTGGTGATCGTCTGTGTCGTCGGGCTCGCTTCGATCTTGCCGGGCTCCGTTGGCAGATACCCGGGCATGAAATAGAGGAAGCCGGCGACCAGCACCACCACGACCGCCAACACGGCGAGAAGGAGGTTGCGTGTTCGGCTCTGCATGGAGGCCTACATCTGGCTGCCGCACGACAAAGGCATGCGCTGGAGATTGGACGACGCGGGAGACGCATCGCGCGGCGGATCTCGAGACGAGAGCCATGTCGCCACCGCGTGCACATCCGCTTCTGACAGGCGGTCTGCGATGCGCTTCATGCAATCGGGTTGTGCCGCTTGCCGGCTGCCCGTGCGCCAGCGCGTGAGCTGCGCAACGATGTAAGAGGGGCGCAATCCGACGAGTCCCGGGATGCCCGGCTCCATGCCGGTGAGCCCAGGGCCGTGGCAGGTGATGCAAGGTGGTATCTGCTTGCTCGCATCGCCCGAGATGGCGATCGTCGCGCCGCGCGAGATCACCGACTCTGCGGCGGTCGTCGGTTGCTTCGCTTCGAAGGCTGGCCGCTCTTTTGCGAAGTGCTCGGCGATCTCCCGCAGATAGGAGTCCGGCAGATAGGCGACCAGGTAGTTCATCGGCGGATAGACCCGCTTGCCATCGCGAAAAGCGACCAATTGGTTGTAGAGATAGGCCGCAGGCTTGCCCGCGATGCGGGGAAAGTACTGATCGCTGGTCCCTTGTCCGCTTTGACCGTGGCAGGTGACGCAGCCTTGCACACGCGCTTCCATCGAATCGACGGACTTGAAGGCGGGGATGGCCGGATCCTGCTGCGCCAGGGCGGCGCGGGCCAAAGCCATGATGAACATCGCGGTCGCCAGCAGCATGGCGCGCCTGCGCTTGACCCCGAAGCGTCGCGACGACTGGTGGTCGGGAGCCGAGACCCATCCGTTCACCATGAATTGAGCTGAGGCCATCATCTGTGTCGAGATCCAAGGCATCGTGCTCTCGATGGAACGAGAAGCGGTGAGATACACCTGACGCTGGCAGGGGGAAGAGTCAGCAGAAAAAAATTATCTGTCGATCACGCAGGCGCGCATTGACGTTTGTCAGTTCATGCACAGACGTCCGCGACCTCCTGCACCGGCGCTTGACAGTCATGGCTGACGGTGTGAGTATTCTCACCGTCAATCATGACTGTCAAATCCAAGCCCTCCATCCGCGTGGTTCAGCGCGAAGCCACTCGCCTGCGAATTCTTGATGCGGCGGTAGCCTCCCTGGTCGAGTTGGGCACCGCCGCCACGACGACCGTTGCGGTTCAGCAGCGCGCCGGCGTCAGCCGAGGCGCGCTCCTGCACCACTTTCCGAGCCACGCCGAGATGCTCGCCGCGACGATCGAAGAACTGGTGCGCCGCAACGAGGAGGCGGTGCGCCGGGCGCTCGCTGGCTTGCCCGACGATCTCGAACCGATCGAGCGCGCGACCCGCGCTCTGGCCGACGCCTTCGCACAGCCCGCCTATCTTGCCGAACTGGAGTTGTGGGCGGTGGCCCGAACGGATCCCGCACTGCGCACAGCGCTTCGCGTGGCCGAGCGAGATGCGCGCCGCGACTTCGATCGGGTCGTCGGCGACTTGTTCGCGCCGCTGCGGGACCGTCCTGCATACAGCGCTGTCGTGGCACTGAGCACCGAGTTTCTACGCGGCCTGGCATTGGCCGGCGTATTGCGCGACGACCCTGCCCGACAGGGTCGCCTGCTTGATGACTGGATCGGGGCCGTGCGCGTTCTGCTCGATCGACGGCCCGATCCTCCCCCCGGTCCTCAACCCAGGAGTAGACGATGACTGACTTTCAAACCCTTCGTTATGAGTCGCGCGACCGAAAGGCGTACATCACGCTCTCACGTCCAGAGCGCCTCAACGCCATCGATGACCGCATGCCAGGCGAGATTCGCGCCGCTGTCGAACGTGCCGACAACGACCCCGACGTTCATGTGATTATTTTGAGCGGCGACGGCGACGCATTCTGTGCCGGCTACGACTTGAAGAAGTTCGCCGAAGACGGCAACAGCGAATGGAACCAGACCGGCCCTTCGTGGGATCCGATTCGCGACTATCGTGGCATGCGCCGCAACACGGACGACTTCTTCACGCTGTTCCGTTCATTGACGCCCTCGATCTGCAAGATTCACGGTTATGCCGTCGCCGGCGGCAGCGACATCGCGCTCAGCTGTGACCTTGTGGTGATGGCCGAGGATGCCAAGATCGGCTACATGCCTGCCCGCGTCTGGGGATGCCCAACGACCGCGATGTGGGTCTACCGCCTCGGCGTGGAGCGCGCCAAGCGAATGCTGCTGACAGGCGACAAGATCGACGGCCGTACTGCCGCCGCTTGGGGCCTGGTGCTCGAAGCGGTGCCCGCTGACCAGCTCGACGCCCGCGTCGAAGAGTTGGCCGACCGCATCGCCGGCGTTCCCACCAACCAGCTCGCGATGCAAAAGCTCATGATCAACCAGGCGCTGGACAACATGGGTCTGACGTCGACCCAGACTCTGGCGACGCTGTTCGACGGCATCACCCGCCATTCGGCGGAGGGACGCTGGTTCAAGGAGTTTGCCGAGAAAAAAGGTTTCCACGCCGCAGTGGAGTGGCGCGACTCCGGAAAGCCGATCCCCAATGGCGGGGGCCCGATTCCAGAGAATCTGTCATGAGCACCGCCCTGAAGGCCTCCTGCTGGCCCGCTCCGGGGATTCGACCCCTCACAATGGTCCTATGTGTTCATTTTTTTACAAGCTTGCACGTGCTTTGCTCCAGTGGCCGGAATGCCATCTCCGCAGGAATCGTCGCACGCAGTTTGTAATAGTCCCACGGATATTTCGACTCTTCGGGAGATTTGATCTCCCACAAGTACATGTCGTGCACCATTCGACCGTCCTCCCGAATCTTGCCGTTCGTGGCGAAAATGTCGTTGACGGGGATCTTCTTCATGGCTGCGACCGTGGCCTTGGCCTCATCGGTTCCCGCCGATTGAACACCCTTTAGATAATGCAAGACAGCCGAGTACGTGCCGGCTTGAACCATCGTGGGCATTTTCTTTTTCTGTGCGAGGAATCGCTCTGACCATGCACGTGTTTCGGCATTGCGATCCCAGTAAAAGCCGTCGGTCAGATACATGCCCTTGGTTGACTTCAGGCCCAAGCCGTTTATCTCAGTGATGTGGATCAACGATGCGGCAATGATCTGTTTGGGAGTTACGCCGAAACTCGCGGCCTGTTTGACGAAGTTCGCAGAATCCCCGGCCGCATTGGCCATGCCGATCACGTCTGCCTTGGAGTTTTGTGCCTGTGCAATCTGTGACGCAAAGTCCATGGCACCCAGTGGGTGCTTCGCCGAGCCGACAACATTGCCACCAGCCGCTTTCACGGCATCTTCGAAGCCAGAACGCAGTGCCCTGCCACCCGCGTAATCAGCCTCGATGAAGAACCAGTTCTTGTGACCGGCCTCCGTGATGGCACGTGCCGTGCCTTGCCCCTGAGAGTATTCGTCGTAGGCCCAATGCAGTGCGGTGGCCATGCAGTCTTCATTGGTGATACGCAGCGATGCCGGACCGGTAGGAATCACGACCTTGTTCTTCTCGGCAGCCAGATTCATGACTGCCAGCGTCACTGCGGATGACGGTATGTCGACAATCATGTCCACGCCATCGCGATCGAACCACGTCCGGGCGATGGTAGCGCCGACATCTGGCTTGAGCTGCGTGTCCGCCGACAGAAGCTTGACCTTGAACTTCGGCTTGGCTTGCGCAACGAAGTCGTCGATGGCCATTTGCGCTGCGATCACCGATCCGCGGCCGCTGGCGTCGGAATAGACGCCCGAAAGATCCGTCAGGACGCCAATGCGCACCTCGTCGTCGGAGATGCCGGATTGTTGTGCGCCGGCATAAGGGGCCGCTGCCGCAATGAGCAAGACGGCCRCTGCCGCCTGTGTGAACCTGGATTTTTTTCTCCAATTCATTGTCTTTGTCTCCTTGTGTGTGTGGTGGTTTCTTCAACGGCGGAGCGTTCCAGATGACTCGACCATCGCTGATCAGCTAGTATCTGGAAAGGGGAAGGCTTGGGCATCGTCCGAAACGATGATTCTTGAGGTCCGCACCGGCGACCTTGGCACGATGGACGCCCGCGGATACATGCAGGTCACGGGGCGTTTGTCTTGATTGAAGGCTATCGTCGCGCTGGCGCCGATGCGGCAGTTTTTTTGGCCAAGTCCTCACTGGGTTCAACTTGTGCGGATCAAGGTTGTCGAGATGACATAGCGATCCGCCGGGTAGTACGAGCGGGTGACCAGCACCAAGGCGTTTGCTGCGTCCCGATACTTCCGAATGATCTCCAGTCCGGGCGTTCCTTCCGGCACCGACAGCCTCTTCGCATGATCGCCGCCGAGCGCTCGAGCACCCACCGTCTGCTCTATGGTGGCGATGCGCCGCCCGTAGTTCATCTCGATCAGATCGCACAACAACCGGTCGGGATGCTTCTTGGCCAGCAGGCGCACACCGGCATAGTGCGGATCGACATAGGCATCCGTCCACGCGAGGGGAATGGCCGCCCCGGGCTCGCTTCGCGTCATCGCGATGTGGAGCCACCGCGAGCCTGGCTGGCATCCGAGGGCGCGCGCAGTATCGATGTCCAACACCATTTCTCTGCTGGCGTTCACCGCGCGGGTTGCCGACTTGGCAAAGCTGACCAGATCATCCAGTGTCGACAGTGACTGAGTAAAGGCCCCTGCGGAAGGACGCGCCTGGATCGTTGTGCCGCGATTGCGCTTGCGCGAAATCAGCCCGATGTCCTGCAGTTGCTTCAACGCGGCCCGCACGGTGTTGCGGCTCGTGCCATAGGTCTCCATGAGCTTGAGCTCGCTCGGCAGCACGCTGCCAACCGGAAAAACGCCAGACGTCACTTTCTGGACCAGGTCCTGCGCGACGTGTTGATAAAGAGGAATGGACATATTTCGAAGGGCTTTGGATTCAGTCTAGCAACGCAAGGGGCACGGTCCTCGCACGCGTCGATTGACACGACGGCAAGTCGACAGTTTAATATGTACCTACATATCGTTTGAACAGTACATACGCACTTCTGTTCGCATGAACAGGCCGGCAGACCGCGAACAACGCAGCAAGAACATCAATGGCGGGACAGACTCTTTTCGACAAGGTTTGGGATGAGCACGTCATCGACGTGGCACCGGACGGAAACACCCTCCTGTACATCGACCGCCACCTTCTGCATGAAGTGACCAGCCCGCAGGCGTTCCAGGGCCTGCGCATCGCCGGTCTGAAACCGTGGCGCCTGGACGCGAATCTGGCGACGCCGGATCACAATGTGCCGACGCAAGGCCGCGGACAGCAGATCGAGGACCAGGTCGCTCGCGTGCAGATCGAAAAACTCGACCAGAACTGCGCCGAGTTCTCGGTGCCGCTGTTTGCGCTCGCGGACCGCCGACAGGGCATCGTCCATGTCGTCGGCCCCGAACAGGGCGCCACCCTGCCGGGCGCGACGGTCGTGTGCGGCGACAGCCACACCAGCACGCACGGCGCCTTCGGCGCCATCGCACACGGCATCGGCACTTCCGAAGTCGAGCACGTGCTGGCCACCCAGACGCTGCTGACGCGCAAACCCAAGAGCATGCGGATCAACTTCCGAGGAACCCTGGCGCCAGGCATAGGCGCCAAGGACCTGGCGCTGGCGATGATCGCGAAGATCGGCACGGCAGGCGCAACGGGCCATGCCATCGAATATGCCGGCGAGGCGGTGCGGAACCTGTCCATGGAAGCCCGCATGACGCTGTGCAACATGTCCATCGAGGCCGGGGCACGGTGCGGAATGGTCGCGGTCGACGAAAAAACCGTCGACTATCTGCGCCACCGCCCATTGGCCCCCAAAGGACGCACCTGGGAGGCGGCGGTGCCGGTCTGGCTCGCCCTCAAGACGGACGACGACGCGCGCTTCGACGCCGAGGTCGACATCGACGTCAGCTCGCTCGGTCCGCTCGTGACTTGGGGCACATCGCCGGAAATGGTGGTCTCGGTGGATGGTCGGATTCCCGACCCCGCGCTGGAGCAGGATGCGACGCGCCGCGCAGCCATGGAGCGCGCACTGAAGTACATGGCAGTCCAGCCCGGCATGGCCATCGCCGACATTCACCTCGACAGCATCTTCATCGGGTCGTGCACCAACTCGCGCATCGAGGATCTGCGGGCCGCCGCGGGCGTCGTGCGCGGCAGACATCTGGCGCCGACTGTCCGTCGGGCATTGGTCGTGCCGGGCTCGGGCCTGGTCAAGCTGCAGGCCGAAGAGGAAGGGCTCGACCGCGTCTTCATCGACGCCGGCTTCGAATGGCGCGATGCCGGCTGTTCGATGTGCGTGGGCATGAACCCGGACAGTCTGTCTGCCGGAGAGCGGTGTGCCTCCACATCCAATCGCAACTTCGAAGACCGGCAGGGCGTCGGCGGTCGCACGCATCTTGTCAGCCCGGAGATGGCGGCCGCTGCTGCCATCGCAGGCCACTTTGTCGATTTCAGGCGACTGAATTGACAGCCACCCATCCCAAGGAACCCCATGCGAATCGTCGATATTCGTGAGATGTCCATTCCACTGCGCGGGGATGTGTCCAACGCGCTGGTCAATTTCTCGGAGCACACGGTCTCCCTGGTTGCGGTCTTCACCGACGTGATCCGCAACGGAAGGCCTGTCGTCGGAGTCGCATTCAATTCGATCGGCCGCTTCGCACAAGGAGGCCTGTTGCGCGAGCGGTTCATCCCCCGAGTGCTCCATCGCCCGCCAGGAGATCTGCTCGCGCCTGACGGCCGAAGCTTTTCAGCGGATGCGGTGTACCGCGCCGCAATGACGAACGAAAAGCCGGGAGGCCACGGCGATCGGGCCACGGCCGTCGCCGCGCTCGAGCTCGCGATCTGGGATTTGAACGCAAAGCTCGCAGACGAGCCGGCGCATGTGACGATCGCGCGCGCGGCCGGCCGACCGGCCGCGATCGACCCGATACCGGTCTATGCGGCAGGCGGCTACTACTACCCGGGCGACTCGCTGAATCGATTGCAGACCGAGATCAGGACCTACCGGGATCTTGGCTTTGTCGACTACAAGATCAAGATCGGGGGCGCTTCCCTGGATGAAGATGTGCGGCGCATTCACGCGGCGCTCGAAGTCGCTGGCGCTGGCGAGCACCTGGCCGTCGATGCCAATGGCCGCTTTGATCTGAGAACCGCGCTGGCCTATTCGGATGCCATCGCTCCATTGAGGCTGCGATGGTACGAAGAAGTCGGTGATCCGCTGGACTTCGGCCTCAATGCAGAGCTGTCGACACACTATAGCGGCGCGATCGCCACAGGCGAGAACCTCTTTTCCACCATCGATGCCGTCAACCTGCTGCGCTTTGGCGGCATGCGGCCAGGCAGGGACATCTTCCAGATGGAAGCTGGACTGAGCTACGGCCTGACCGAATACATGATCACCATGCGGGCGCTGGAGGCACGCGGCTTCTCCTTGGCTCAGGTGTTGCCGCACGGTGGCCATCTGATCAATCTTCACATCGTGGCGGGCCTGGGGCTGGGGGGATGCGAGGTCTATCCAGGCGTCTTCCAACCGTTCGGAGGCTACCCCGAGGCCTGCATGGTTTCGCAAGGCCACGCCCTGCCCACGCAAGCGCCCGGCTTCGGCCTCGAAGAAAAGGCCGGCCTGCGCGAGGCGATTGCCGACCTGATCAAGAACTGAGCAAGAGCAAAACGTCATGAAAATTGCAATCGTAGGCTGTGGAGCGATGGGGTCGGTCTACGCCGCGCTGCTCGCCRCTGCCGGAAACCAGGTGTGGGCGCTGGCCCGATGGGACGCCCACGTGCAAGCCATCAACGACAACGGCTTGCGCCTGGAAGGGCCGCTCGGGGATCGGTGGGTCAGGATCCAGGCATCGACCCGTGCACCGGAAGAAGCGATGGATCTCGTCGTGATTGCGGTGAAGGCGGCGGACGTGGAGGCCGGCGCCCAGCAGGCCCTCCCCTTTCTCGGCACCAACACCGTCGTCATGACGATTCAGAACGGCCTGGGCTCGGCTGACACAGTCGCGCGCGTCGTGGGCCCGGACCGCCTTGCCGTCGGCATCGCGAGCGGATTCGGCGCATCGTTGAAGGGTCCTGGCTACGCACACCACAATGCGATGCAGGCGATGCGCTTTGGCGCTTATGGGGCCCTGCCGTTCGAGCGGCTGCAGGCCGCGACGCGGATCTGGGAAGACGCCGGCTTCGATGCCAAGGCCGTGCACGACATCGTGGCGATGCAATGGGAAAAGCTCATCTGCAACGTGGCCTACAGCGCGCCATGCGCGCTGACCGGCATGACGGTCGGCGAAGTACTCGACGATCCCGAGATGGGCCCGATCAGCCGCGCCGCGGCAACCGAGGCCTGGAGGGTGGCCAAGGCCCTGGGGGTCAAGATCGAGGTCGCAGATCCGGTGGAACATGCCAGGGCTTTCGGCATGCGGGTATTCAAGGCCAAGCCCTCTGCCCTGCTCGACCACGAGGCGGGCCGCGTCAGTGAGATCGACGTCATCAACGGCGTGGTACCCGCGCAGGGCGCCAGAGTCGGCATCGCGGCACCTGTGAACAGCACGCTGGTCGGCCTGGTGAAGGTCAAGGAGCGGCAATGGCAGCGCAGCCCGCGATGAAGCCGTTCGACTGCCACCGGGGAACGGTCGTGCCGATCGACCGTGCCAATGTCGACACCGATGCAATCCTGCCCAAGCAATTCATGAAGTCGATCGAGCGCACCGGCTTCGGACCGCGTCTGTTTGACGGCATGCGCTACCTCGATGTGGGAGAGCCGGGCATCGACTGCAGCGCCAGACCGCTCAATCCCGACTTCGTACTGAACCAGCCACGCTACCGACATGGGTCGATCCTGCTGGCGCGCCGCAACTTCGGCTGCGGTTCGAGCCGCGAGCACGCACCGTGGGCGCTGGAGCAATACGGTTTCCGCGTGCTGATCGCACCGAGTTTTGCGGACATCTTCTTCGCGAACTGTCTCAAGAACGGATTGCTGCCGATCGCACTCCCCGAAGAAGCAGTCGAGTCCCTCTTTGGCGAAGTGTCGCGCCAGGCAGGCTATGCGCTCGAGGTCGACCTGCCATCTCAGACGATCGTCACGCCGGACCGGCGGTGCATCGGATTCGACATCGAGCCCACTCCCAAGGAACAGCTGTTGAAGGGGCTCGACGAGATCGGCGCGACCCTGACGCTGGCACCGCGAATCAGGCAGTTCGAGGCCGACCGGCGCCGGACGCGACCATGGTTCTTCAGCGACCCCAACTCATCACTTCAACGGAGAATCCCATGCGCTTTGTTAGATTGATCGCTGCCGCGCTGGCGTCCTTTGTGACGAGCGCGGCTTTGGCTCAGGGCTATCCCAGCAAGCCGATCCGACTCATCGTTCCGCAGGGCGCCGGCGGGGGTGCCGACCTCGTGGCGCGTCTGATGGGCGATGAACTGCGTCAACGCCTGGGCCAACCTGTCGTCGTCGAAAACCGGCCTGGAGGCAATGAATCGATCGGGCCCGACGCGGTGGCCAAGTCGGCACCCGACGGCTACACGCTCGGAATCATCAGCGCCACGCATTCCATCAATCAAACCAGCGCCGGCATACGCCTGCCCTTTGATCCGCAGAGCTTCGTGCCCATTGCGCCCATGATGAGCGTTCCGATGATCGTCATCGTGAACAGCGACGTCGACGCCAGTGACATCAAGTCACTGGTCGCCAAGTCGAAGGCCAACCCGGGCAAGTTCAACTATGGCTCGGCGGGCCCCACCACCTTCGCCGGCATGGCGACGGAATGGTTTGTGCGCATGAGCGGGGCAGACCTCACAGGCGTGACGTATGGCACCAAGGGCATTCTTCAGGGCATCGTTGCCGGCGATATCCAGATGGCCTTTGGGGGTTTGGCCGCAGCCTCGCCCATATTGCAGACCGGCAAGGCAAAGATCATCGCGGTGACCAGCGCTCGCCGAACGGCACGCCTGCCAGACGTTCCCACCGTCGCCGAAACCTATCCCGGCTTTGCAGTGGTGCCCTGGTACGGATTTGTTGCGCCACCCGGCACGCCGCCGGAGATCGTTGCGCGGCTCAACAAGGCGATTGGCGAGACCATCACCGCAATGAGCCCCAAGCTGGTGGACATGGGCAATGAGCCGATGGTCATGACTCCGACCGAGTTCCAAGCCTTCCTGAAGAAGGACTTGAAAGATTGGCAGAAGATCGTGGAGGCAGCAAAGTAGAGCCGTGAGCTGTAGCGCAGCTCCATCGGTCCGAGCCCTCGTCGATCTGTTCCGCCGGAGACTTTCGCCACGACTGCCTCAATCGTCGCTTCGGACGATGCCTACGGCTGGGGCGCGTCCTTAAACTTTTCCCCATTGGCCGGCGTGTCGCCGGCTGTGAGGAGAATTTCTTTGTTCCAGGGCGAAAGTATCGAAATCCTGCCGTTGCAGGACGGACTGGTGGAGTTGCGCTTCGACCGGCGCGGAGAGGCCATCAACAAGCTCGACGCGCGCACCGTCGAGGAGTTCCGGCAGGCCACCCAACGCATTGCGGCTTCACCCGAAGTGCGCGGCGTGCTGGTGACGAGCGCGAAGGACGTGTTCATCGTCGGCGCCGACATCACCGAGTTCGGCGCGACCTTCCAGCAGCCCGAGGCGGAGATCGCGCGCGGCGTGCGCGCAAGCAACGAACTCTTCAACGCCTTCGAGGACCTGAGGGTGCCCAGCGTGGTCGCCATCAACGGCTTCGCGCTGGGCGGAGGACTGGAGCTGGCAATGCTCGCATCATTGCGCGTGATGGCGGACACGGCCCAAGTGGGCGTGCCCGAGGTGAAGCTTGGCCTGATCCCCGGATTCGGCGGCACGGTGCGGCTGTCGCGCCTGGCGGGCCTGGCCACCGCCACCGATTGGGTGGCGAGCGGCAAGCCCGCCAAGGCGCCGGCTGCACTGGCGGCAGGCGTGGTCGACGAGGTCGCCGCTCCTGACGCGCTGCGCGAACGGGCACTGGCGCTGCTGCAGCGCGCGGTCCACGGCGAGGTCGATTGGCAGGCCGCGCAACAGCGCAAGCGCTCGCCCCGGGGCCTGGCGACGCGGGAGGCCGGCGCGCTGGCGGAAACTGTGCGCGCACAGGTGATGGCACGCAGCGGCAAGCATCAGCCCGCAGCCGTCATCGCGCTCGAAATGATGGCCGAGGGCGCGGGCCGTGACCGCGCGGGCGCCCTCGATCTCGAATCGATCGCTTTCGGCCGCGTGGCGAAGACGCAGGCGGCCGCCTCGCTGGTGCAAGCCTTCCTGAACGAGCAGGCGCTCAAGAAGCTCTACAAGCGCCATGCCCGCGAAGGCCGTCCGGTGAAGCAGGCGGCCGTGCTCGGCGCGGGCATCATGGGCGGCGGCATCGCCTACACCAGCGCGCTGCGCGGCACCCCGGTTCTCATGAAGGACATCGCGCAACCGCAACTCGACCTCGGCATGGCCGAGGCCGGCAAGCAGTTGGCCAAGCAAGTGAAGAGCGGCCGGCTCGTGCAGGCCAAGGCCGACGCGGTACTTGCGTCCATCGTGCCGCAGCTCGACGAGACGGGTTTCGATGCGGTGGACTGCGTGATCGAGGCCGTGGTCGAGAACCTCGAGGTCAAGCGCAGGGTGCTGGCCGCATTGGAGCACGGCGTGAGGCCCGGCACCGTGATCGCCTCGAACACCTCGAGCTTGCGTATCGATGACATCGCCCAGCCGCTCGCGCGGCCCGAAGACTTCGTCGGCATGCACTTTTTCAACCCGGTTCCGGTGATGCAGCTGGTGGAAGTGATCCAGGGCGCCAAGACCCGTGACACCGCCGTGTCCACCGCCGTGGGCTATGCGGTCGCCATGGGCAAGACGCCCATCGTGGTGAAGGATTGCCCAGGGTTCCTGGTCAACCGAATCCTCACGCCGTATGTCAATGCCTTCGTGCAGCTGGTGGCCGACGGCGCCGACTTCGAGGCCGTGGACCGCGCGATGGAAGCCTTCGGCTGGCCGATGGGTCCGGCCTATCTGCAGGACGTGGTGGGTATGGACGTGGGCGCGCACGTGGGCGACGTGATCGCCGCTGGCTACCCGCAGCGCATGCCGACAATCGAGCGCAACGCGGTGAAGCTGATGGTGGCGAACAAGCGCTACGGCCAGAAGAGCGGCGCAGGCTTCTACCGCTACGAGAACGACCCCTCGGGCCGTCCGCGCAGGTGCGCCGCGCCAGAAGCGCATGCACTGGTCGCCGCGCTGCAGCCGCAGGGCCGGCGCGGCTTTGCCGACGCGGAGATCGTCGAACGCATGATGCTGCCGATGATCGTCGAGGCCGCCCACGCACTCGAGGACGGCGTCGTCGCCACGCCGGCAGAGCTGGACATGGCACTGCTGCTCGGGGTGGGCTTTCCGGCTTACGCGGGCGGCGCGCTCAAGTACGCGGACTGGCTCGGACTGGCGCGCGTCGTCGCGCTGTGCGATAAACATGCGGCCCTCGGTGCGCCGTACGTGCCCACGGCACGCATGCGTGAGATGGCGGCGCAGAAGCAGCGTTATTACCTTCTCTGAGCGGCAAGCACCTTTTCCCTCTTCTCTATCAAAGGACAACAAGAGATGCATCTCGATTCCAGCATTGCCGCCGTCGTCACGGGTGGCGCCTCGGGCCTTGGCGCCGCCACTGCGCGGCGCCTGGCTTCCCACGGCGTGAAGGTCGCGCTGTTCGACCTCAACGCGGAGCACGGCGAGGCCCTCGCGAAGGAACTGGGTGGCGTGTTCTGCAAGGTCGACGTGACTTCCGAGGAGCAGGTGGATGCCGCTTTCGCCAAGGCCCGCGCGGCGCACGGTCAGGAGCGCGTGCTCGTGAACTGCGCCGGCACCGGCAATGCGGTGAAGACCGCGAGCCGCGACAAGAACTCGGGCGAGATCAAGCATTTTCCGCTCGCGAACTTCGACCGCATCATCCAGATCAACCTGGTCGGCACCTTCCGCTGCATCGCCAAGTCGGCGGCAGGCATGCTCACGCTCGATGCGCTGGAAGACGGCGAGCGCGGCGCCATCGTCAACACCGCCTCGGTCGCGGCGCAGGACGGGCAGATGGGCCAGGCGGCCTACACGGCCTCCAAAGCTGGCGTGGTCGGCATGACGCTGCCGATCGCGCGCGACCTGATGGGCGAAGGCATCCGTGTGAACACCATCCTTCCGGGCATCTTCAACACACCGCTGCTGCAGGCCGCGCCCGACAATGTGAAGGCGGCGCTGGCCGCTTCGGTGCCGTTTCCCAAGCGACTGGGCAACCCGGCCGAGTACGCGACGCTGGCCGAGCTGATGATCACCAACGGCTATTTCAACGGCGAGAGCGTGCGGCTGGATGGCGGCATCCGGATGGCGCCGCGCTGAGGATAGAGGAAGAAGTGGCGCCCTCCAGGAGCGCGTTTCGCCACCGCGCATGCGCTTGAGGGCTCCGGTGACTTCCTGACGCGGGGCCCAAAACCGTCGGTTCCGACGACACCGCAATACGGCACAGCGTCAACAATTCTCCGACGTACCCAAATGAGGGTGCAACCGGAGAATTCGCATGACTGAAGCCTACATTGTTGCCGCCGCGCGGACCGCCGGAGGCCGCCGAAATGGCCGCCTCGCCGGATGGCACCCGGCCGACCTCGCCGCGCAGGTGCTCAACGCGCTGGTGCAGCGCACCGGCGCCGACCCCGCGCTGATCGAGGACGTGATCATGGGCTGCGTCGGCCAGGCCGGCGAGCAGGCCTCCAACATTGCGCGCAATGCCGTGCTGGCCTCGCAGCTGCCCGAGTCTGTGCCCGCCACCTCGGTCGACCGCCAGTGCGGCTCTTCGCAGCAGGCGCTGCACTTCGCGGCGCAGGCCGTCATGTCGGGCACGATGGACATCGTCATTGCCGCCGGTGTCGAGAGCATGAGCCGCGTGCCGATGGGCCTGCCCACCACATTGCCGCTCAAGCACAATCTTGGCTTCTACGTGAGCCCGCTGATGGAACAGCGCTACCCCGGCGTGCAGTTCAGCCAGTTCGCGGGCGCCGAGATGATCGCCCGGAACCACGGCATCGAGAAGGATGCATTGGACCGCTATGCGCTGGAAAGCCACCGCCGTGCGATTGCCGCCACCCAGCAGGGTTATTTCGAGCGCGAGATTGTGCCCGTGGCCGTGCGCATGGCCGACGGCGCCGAGACCGGCGAGCAGCACACCACGGACGAAGGCATCCGCTTCGACGCCACGCTCGAGAGCATCGCCGGTGTCAAGCTGATCGCCGAAGGCGGCCGCTGCACCGCCGCCACCGCCAGCCAGATCTGCGACGGCGCCAGTGGCCTGTTGGTGGTCAACGAGCGCGGCCTCAAGACGCTGGGGGTGAAGCCGTTGGCGCGCGTGCATCACATCAGCGTCATGGGGCACGACCCGGTCCTCATGCTGGAGGCACCGCTGCCCGCCACGCAGCGCGCTCTGAAGAAGGCCGGCATGAAGATCGAAGACATCGACCTGTACGAGGTCAACGAAGCCTTCGCGCCGGTGCCGCTTGCCTGGCTGAAGGCGTTGGACGCCGACCCCGCGCGCCTCAACGTGAACGGCGGCGCCATCGCGCTGGGCCATCCGCTGGGCGCCTCGGGCACCAAGCTGATGACCACGCTGGTCAACGCGCTGGGCCAGCGCGGCAAGCGCTACGGCCTGCAGACCATGTGCGAAGGCGGCGGCATGGCCAACGTGACCATCGTCGAACGGCTCTGACGCCGGCGCCGCCATTCGAAGGCAGCCGCATGGGCGGTGCCGTCATACCCCGCCCCAACGCAAAGAGATCGAAATATGGTTCAAGATTGCGATCGCGCAGACAAGAGCACCCCCTTGTTGCGCATCGACGGCGTGTCGGTGCGCTTCGGCGGCATCGTGGCGCTCAATGGGGTCTCGTTCGACATCCAGCGAAGGCAGATCTGCGGCCTCATCGGGCCGAACGGGGCAGGCAAGAGCACGCTGTTCAACTGTCTCTCGCGTCTGTACGACTGCAGCGCCGGCCGCATTGAATTCGACGGTCATTCGCTCACCCACATGCCGCGCCATCGCATGGCCGGCATCGGCATCGGCCGTACCTTCCAGAACCTCGCGCTGTTTCGCACCATGACGGTACGCGAGAACGTGCTGGTGGGCTGCCACAGCAAGCACCACGCAGGCTTCCTGCGCCACGCCTTCCGGCTGCCCGGCGTGGCGGCCATCGAGTCGCAGGCGCGCGCGCGCGCCGACCACTCCATCCATTTTCTCGAACTGGATGCCGTGGCCGATCGCGAGGTGGGCGACCTGCCCTTCGGCACGCAGAAGCGGGTCGAACTGGCGCGTGCGCTGGCGGCCGAACCCCAACTGCTGCTGCTCGACGAGCCGGCCTGCGGCCTCAACCACGAGGAACTCGAAAGCCTGGGCGCGCTGATCCGCAACATCCGCGACAGTCTGCACATCACCGTGCTCCTGGTGGAGCACCACATGAGCCTGGTGATGGGCGTCTCGGACAAGGTGGTGGCACTCAACTTCGGCAAGAAGATCGCCGAGGGCACGCCAGCCGAAGTGCGCGCGCACCCCGAGGTGATACGGGCCTACCTGGGCGAAGACGCGGAAGCGGAGGCCATGGCATGACGAACATCCTCGAAGTGCGCGATCTGCGCGCCGCCTACGGCCACACGCGCGTGCTGCAAGGCATCGACCTCGACATTCCCACGGGCCAGGTCGTGGCGCTGCTCGGTGCCAACGGCGCCGGCAAGACCACCACGCTGCGCGCGCTGTGCCAGATGATGGTCAGCACCGAGGGGTGCGTCATGCTGGCCGGCCAGCGTATCGACGGCCGCTCCACCGAGCAGATCGCCAAGTCCGGCGTAGGCCACGTCCCCGACGGGCGCGGCACATTTCTCGGCCTCACGACCGAAGAGAATCTGCGCCTGGGCGCCTACGCCCGCGGCAACCGCGAGGGCGTGGACGCCGACATGGTGCGCGTGTTCGACTACTTCCCGCGCCTGCGCGAGCGCCGCAACCAGCAGGCCGGCACGCTGTCGGGCGGTGAGCAGCAGATGCTCGCCATCGGCCGCGCGCTCATGGGCAAGCCGCGCCTGCTGCTGCTCGACGAGCCGTCTTTCGGGCTCGCCCCGCTGATCGTGAAGGACATCTTCGCGATCATGCGGCGCATCAACAAGGAAGAGCGCGTGTCGATCCTGCTGGTGGAGCAGAACGCGAAGCTCGCGCTCGACCTGGCCGATTCGGCCTACCTCCTCGAGACCGGCCGCATCGTGCTCTCGGGCCCCACCGCCGAAATCCGCTGCAACGACGCCGTCCGCAAAGCCTACCTCGGCGATTGAGAACCTACACATGAACGCATTCCTGCACCAACTGCTGGCGGGCCTGGCCACCGGCGGCATCTATGCCTGCGTCGCGCTGGCGCTGGTGATGATCTACCAGGCCACGCACCACATCAATTTCGCCCAGGGCGAGATGGCGATGTTCTCGACCTTCATCGCCTGGAGCCTGATGCAGGCCGGGCTGCCCTACTGGGTCGCCTTCACCGCGACCGTGGTGCTGTCCTTCGCACTCGCGGTGGTCGTTGAATTCACCGTGATCCGGCCGATGCACGACAAGCCGGCACTCTCGGTGGTGGTGGTGTTCGTCGGCCTGCTGGTGATCTTCCACAGCATCGCGGGCTGGCTCTTCGGCTTCACCATCAAGCGCTTCCCGAGCCCCTTCCCTGCGGACGCATGGTTCGGCGGCACGATGATGTCGGCGCACGAGGTCGGCGCCATCGGCGTCACGCTGTTGGTGGTCGTGCTCCTGTTCGCGTTCTTCCGCTTCACGCCCCTGGGCTTGGCCATGCGCGCTGCCGCGCAGAACGCGGCCTCGTCGCGGCTGGTGGGCATCAACGTCGGGCGCATGTTGATGCTCGGCTGGGGTCTGGCCAGCGCCATCGGAGCGGTGGCCGGGATGATGGTCGCCCCTGTGGTGTTCCTCGATCCGGACATGATGACCGGCGTGTTGCTCTACGCCTTCGCGGGCGCACTGATCGGTGGCATCGACAGTCCCGTGGGCGCGGTGCTCGGCGGCTTCATCGTCGGCGTGCTCGAGAACCTGATCGGCACCTACGTGGTGGGCACCGAACTCAAGCTGTCGGTCGCGCTCGTGCTGATCGTCGGCGTGCTCATCGTCAAGCCTTCTGGCCTCATGGGCCGCAAACTGGTCACTCGTGTCTGATCGCATGAACTTCGCTCAAGCCTCCACCCCCACGCCTGCGCCCATGGCAGCATCGGCCGCCCGCAATGAAGCACGCGCTGCCGTGGATTCGCGTCAAAGGCTCATGTGGGTCAGCGTGCTGATCCTCCTGGCCACCAGCGTCGCCTTCGTGGCGCACGGCTACCAGCTGTTCCAGGCGACCATGGTGCTGTCGTATGCCATCGCTTTGGTGGGCCTGAACATCCTCACGGGCTACAACGGACAGATCTCGCTCGGTCACGGGGCCTTCTTCGCCATCGGCGCCTACACCGCCGGCATGCTCATGGAACATGCGGATGCGCCGTACTGGCTCGTGGTGCCGGCAGCAGCGGTGGTGTGCCTGATCGTCGGCTATCTGTTCGGGCGGCCCGCGCTCAAGCTCGAAGGGGTGTACCTCGCGCTGGCCACCTTTGCGCTCGCCGTGGCGATGCCGCAGCTGCTCAAGTACAAGCACCTCGAGCCCTGGACCGGCGGCGTGCGGGGCATTGTGCTCATGAAGCCCTCCGCACCCTTCGGCCTGCCGCTCAGCGATGACCAGTGGCTCTACCTGTTCTCGCTGTTCGTCACGGTGGTGGCATTCGTCATCGCGTACAACCTGCTGCAAAGCGGGAGCGGCCGGGCCATGCGCGCCATCCGCGACCACGCGATGGCGGCGGAGGCGATGGGCGTGGACAACAACCACTACAAGGCCATGACTTTTGGCGTCTCGGCCGCTTACACCGGCGTAGGCGGTGCACTGTCGGCCATCGCGGTGCAGTTCGTGTCGCCCGATTCGTTCACGCTGTTCCTTTCGATCTCGCTGCTCGTGGGCATCGTGGTGGGCGGCGTGGGCACGCTGTACGGGGCCATCTTCGGCGCCATCTTCATCATGTTTGTGCCCTCGCTGGCCGAGCAGATCTCCAAGGCCGTGCCCTGGGCGGTGTACGGCGTGGTGCTCATTGCCTGCATGTTCGCCATGCCCGGTGGCGTGATCGGCCTGCTGCGCAAGATCCAGGAGCGCTTCGCCCGCGCCAGATAGCCGCCGCGCCACATCACGAAACAACGAATGAACGACGATGCGACGCTCGTTGCAAACGCGCTGCAACGCCTGGCCGGGCGCATGGCGCCCGGCCAGGCGGTCCAGGCGCTGCGCCGACTCTCAGGCGGCGCCAGTCAGCAGACCTGGGCTTTCGACGTGGCAATGGCAGGCGCGCAGTCTGTCTTGCCGCTGGTGCTGCGCTGCGCGGCCGATGCCTCAGGCGCGCGCGCACAGGGCACCGCCGGCCTGGGCACGGAGGCGCAACTGATCGACGCTGCGCGCGCAGGCGGCGTGCCAGTGCCCGGCGTGCGGCATGTACTGCAACCCGCCGACGGACTGGGCGAAGGTTTCGTGATGGACCGGATCGACGGCGAGACGCTGGGCCGCCGCATCGTGCGCGATGCCCGGCTGGCCGGCGCGCGCCGCGTGCTGGCGCACCAGTGCGGCGCGGCCATGGCGCGCATCCACCGCCTGCCCGCGCTCGGCCTGCCATCGCTTCGAACGGCCGCCGCGCGAGCCGAACTGGATTTCCAGATCGGCCTGCACCGCAGCCACGGCACCGCACGGCCGGTGTTCGAACTCGCCTTCCGATGGCTGCGCGCACACGCGCCCGCCGACGTGTCGACACCGGTGCTCGTGCATGGCGATTTCCGCAACGGCAACCTGATGGTCGGCGAGGAGGGCCTGCGCGCCGTGCTCGACTGGGAGTTGGCGCATCTCGGCGATCCGATGGAGGACCTCGGCTGGATGTGCGTGCGCTCCTGGCGCTTTGGCCGCGGCGAACTGCCGGTGGGCGGCTTCGGCACGCGCGAGCAACTGTTCGAAGGCTACGAGGCCGAAGGCGGGCGGGTCGACGCGGACCGCGTGCACTGGTGGGAAGTGCTGGGTACGCTCAAATGGGGCATCGTCTGTGAAGCCATGGCGCATGCCTGGCTCAGCGGCCGCGAGCGCGACGTCGAGAAAGCCGCCATTGGCCGCCGTGCGTCGGAGGTCGAGTCCGACCTGCTGGCGCTGCTCGTGCCCGAGGAGGCCATCTGATGCAGGATCGTCCCGACGTCATTGAACTGCTGGAGGCCGTCGCCGCCTTCCTGCGCGAGCAGGTGGTACCGGCCACCGAGGGCCGGGTGGCCTTCCACGCACGCGTGGCCGCGAACACCCTCGACATCGTCCGGCGCGAAGTGCAGCTCGGTCCGCAGGCGCAGGCGCGCGAAGCGACGCGGCTGCATGAGCTGCTGGGATCCGATGTGCCCGCCGACTTGGCGGCGGCCAACCGATTGCTCTGCGATCGCATCGCCGCCGGCCGGCTCGGTCCCGAAACCCCGGGCCTGGTCGCCCACCTGCGCCAGACCACACGCGACAAACTTGCCATCAACCAGCCCGGCTATGCCGCCGGCACGAAGGAAGACTGACCCATGGATTTCGACCTGCCCCGCGACCTCGTCGACTACCTGAACGAACTTGACGCCTTCATCGACCGCGAGATCGCACCGCTGCAGGCGCAGGACGACAACGAGCGTTTCTTCGACCACCGCCGCGAATGGGCGCGCACCGATTTCGACAACGGCGGCCTGCCGCGTCCCGAATGGGAAGCCCTGCTGGCCGAAGCGCGTCGCCGTGCCGACCGCGCGGGCCATCTGCGCTTCGGGCTACCGGGCGAGTTCGGCGGCCGCAACGGCAGCAACCTCTGGATGGCCGTGATACGCGAGCACTTCGCCGCGCGCGGCCTGGGCCTGCACAACGACCTGCAGAACGAACACTCCATCGTCGCCAACAACCCCTTCGTGCTGGCCATCCGCGACTTCGGCACGCCCGCGCAGTGCGACGAATTCATCCAGGGCATGCTCGACGAGCGCTTGCACCTCGCCTTCGGCCTGACCGAGCCCGGCCACGGCTCCGACGCCACCCACATGGAGACGCGTGCCGTGCCCGAGGTGCGCAACGGCCGCGCGGGCTTTCGCATCGACGGCGAGAAGATGTGGGCCACCGGCATGCACACCGCCACCCATTGCGTGGTGTTCGCGCGCACCAGCGGCCGCGATGGCGATGCGCGCGGCATCAGCGCGCTGCTGGTGCCGGCCCAGGCCGCGGGCCTCAAGATCGAGGAATACCTCTGGACCTTCAACATGCCCACTGACCATCCGCGCGTGAGCTTCACGAACGTGTGGGTGCCCGAGGACGCCGTGCTCGGCCCGCTCGACGGCGGCCTGGCCATCGCCCAGCATTTCGTGCACGAGAACCGCATCCGTCAGGCCGCGTCGAGCCTTGGCGCGGCCGACTACTGCGTGCGCGAGAGCGTGAAGTACGCGCGCGAGCGCAAGCCCTTCGGCGAGGAACTGGCGCGCAATCAAGGCATCCAGTTTCCGCTGGTCGAGCTGGCCACGCAGATCGAGATGCTGCGCCTGCTGATCCGCAAGACCGCGTGGCAGATGGACCAGATGCCCAAGCCGCAGGTCGAGAAGCAGCTTTCCGACAAGGTCTCGATGTGCAACTACTGGGCCAACCGCCTGGTGTGCGAGGCTGCCGACCGTGCGATGCAGGTGCACGGCGGGATCGGCTACTCGCGCCACAAGCCCTTCGAGCACATCTACCGCCACCACCGCCGCTACCGCATCACCGAGGGCTCCGAGGAGATCCAGATGCGCAAGGTGGCGGGCCACCTTTTCGGCTACATGGGGCCCAACCGCGTCGCCACTGCCGACTGAACTGTTTCTCCGACGACCGACCACGACCGCCATGAGGGCGTGGCACTCGCCGGGGTAGCCCATCGGCAGGGCCCTCCTGTCAGGCCACTTTCCGCTCGCGCCCTTGCCAGTGCCGCTCACGCAGCTTGTACTTCAGTATCTTGCCCGCCGGCGACAGCGGCATCTCTTCGAGGAACTCCACGCTGCGCGGGCACTTGTAGCCCGCGATCAGGGTCTTGCAGTGAGCCATCAGCGCCTCGGCGCTCAGGGTTTCGCCAGCGCGCAGCACCAACACCGCGTGCACACGCTCGCCCCACTTGTCATCGGGCACGCCAACCACGGCGCACGCCGAGACCTGCGGAAGCTGCGCGATCGCGTTCTCGACCTCGGCCGAGTAGATGTTTTCGCCGCCGCTCACGACCATGTCCTTGAGCCGATCCACGACGTAGACGAAACCGTCGGTATCCATGCAACCGCCATCGCCGGTGTGCATCCATCCGTCGCGCAGCACCTCGGCGGTCTGCGCGGGCTTGTTCCAATAGCCGGCCATCACCATCGGTCCGCGCACGGCGATCTCGCCGACAGCGCCGTTCGGCACGGGACGGCCTTCGACATCGACGATCCGAAGTTCTGCGATGGGCACGGGCCTCCCGGCCGAGCGCCGGCGGCCCGACGGCTGGTCGAGGCGGTGGCACCACGTGGGCAGCACCGTGACCACGGGCGACAGCTCGGTCATGCCGTAGAGCTGGCAGAAGCCGGCACGCGGCAGCTTCTCGATGGCTTGCAGCAGCAAGGTGTCGTCGATGGGGGCCGCGCCGTACAGCACCAGCTGCAGGCTGGAGGTGTCGAATTCGGAGAAGCGCGGGTGCTCGATGAGCCGCTTGATCATGGTGGGCACCATGAAGGTCTCGCTGGCGCGCTCGTTCTGAATCGCCTCCAGCACCTTTACTTCGTCGAAGGCGGGGATGATGACCTGGGTGCACAGTCGCATCATCAGCTGCAGCGTGAGGCCGGCGCCGCCCACATGGAACATGGGCGCCATGTTCAGGCCGACGGATTCGGCCGGGCGCGTGGCGGCCATGTTGGTCGAGAGCTGGCCGGCGTAGAGATTGCCATGCGTGAGCATCACGCCCTTGGGCAGGCCGGTGGTGCCGCCGGTGTACATCACCGCGGCCAGGTCGGCGCCGCTGCGCCTGGCGTCGGACACGGGCTGCGCCTGTGCCATCAGCGCTTCGGCGTCGGCCATGCCTTCCGGCGCGGGGCCATCGCCGAAGTGCAACAGGTGCTTCATCGAGCGAGACAGTTCGCGCTGCTGCTGCGCGACGGCGCCGAAGTGCGCATCGGACAGCAGGATGCGGGTGTCGCAATCGTCCAGCGAGTACGCAATCTCGCGCGCACTCCATCGGATGTTGACCGGGTTGATCACGCCTCCCGCCCACCAGGTGGCGTAGAGGTATTCCACATAGCGGTCGGAATTCAGGGCCAGCAGGCCCACGCGGTCGCCCGGCTGCAGGCCGAGCGATCGCAGCACGGCCGCGAGCCGCGCCACGCGGTCAGCGACCTGGGCGAAGGTGTGTCGGCGCTCGCCGCACACGAGGGCGGTGGCGTTCGGGCGTTCCTGCAAGGCCTTGTGCAAGGGCTGGGTGAGGTCCATGGACAGCGTGTCTCCGTCGAATCGTCGTTGTCTGCCAAGTATGAGGCGGACGCGGCCGGCCTGGATCGTCGGAAGCGACGAGAACGGATGGCCTCTCGCTCGGGCGCGCTCAACCGTCCGTTCCGACGATGGGATGTGCGAGCGAAGCTACCTAACATCCGGCACGAACGCCGAACGAGACCCAGCGAGAGGTCCGTCGGCAGCCGCTTCCCTTGAGAACAACCGAGACAACACCATGACATGTGCCACCCTTTTGACCCACCACGCCTCGCGACGCCGCCTTCTGAGCGCCGGCATTGCGGCAACGCTCGGGCTCGCCGCCGCCTTCACGGCCCAGGCCGAAAAACGCTATGACACGGGCGCGAGCGACACCGAAATCAAGCTCGGTCACGTCATGGCTTATTCCGGGCCCGGCTCGTCCTACGGCACCATCGGGAGGGCGGAAGCCGCCTACTTTGCCAAGGTGAACGCCGAAGGCGGCATCAACGGGCGCAAGATCAATTTCATCTCGCTCGATGACGCCTTCAACCCCGCGCAAACGGTGGAGCAGACGCGCAAGCTGGTCGAACGCGACGAGGTGCTCGCGATGTTCGCCGTGCCGGGCACGCCGAACAACCTGGCGATCCAGCGCTACTTGAACGCGAAGAAGGTGCCGCAGCTCTTCATCGCCTCCGGCGCCACGCGCTTCGGCGACCCCAAGGCCTTCCCCTGGACCATGGGCTGGCAGCCCACCTATCTGACCGAAGGCAAGATCTACGCGCAACACATCTTGAGCGCCAATCCCAACGCGAAGATCGCCGTTCTGACGCTGAACGACGACTCCGGCAGGGAATTCCTCAAGGGCCTCACCGACGTGCTGGGCGACAAGGCCAAGACCATGATCGTCGCGCAGACCACCTATGAGATGTCCGACCCGACCATCGACAGCCAGATGATCAGCCTCAAGGCCTCCGGCGCCGACACCTTCATCAACTTCACGATCCCCAAGTTTGCGGCCCAGGCGATTCGCAAGGCTGCGGAGATCGGCTGGAAGCCCACGCAGTACCTGTTCAGCGCCTCGGTGTCGGTCTCGACGGTGATCAATCCGGCCGGTCCCGAGAACGCGAAGGGCGTGATCTCGGCGATGTACATTCGCGACCCCGTCGACCCCGTGTGGAAGGGCGCGAAGGAATTCGAGGACTACAAGGCCTGGATGACCAAGTACTACCCTGCGGGCGACGTGAGCGATTCGCTCAACGTGCTGGGCTATTCCATAGCTCAGACGATGGAACAGGTGCTGCGCAAGGCCGGTGACGACCTCACGCGCGCCAACATCATGAAGCAGGCCGCGAACCTTCAGTACACCCCGCCGATGCTGCTCCCGGGCATCGAGGTCAAGACCTCGCCGACCGATTTCTTCCCGATCGAGCGCATGCAGCTCGTGCGCTTCAACGGCACCCGCTTCGAGCCTTTCGGCAAGGTGCTGGGCGACTGAACTGCATGCCTCACCTTGAGAACCCGAACATGAGCTTTTCCGAACTCCATTCAAGGCTGACTGCCTGCCACCAGAGCGTTCTCCTCTTTTACTATGGCGTGGACCGAGGCGACTACGCCCTCGCCATGGAACAAGTGGCACCCGAATGCCTGTGGGAGCGCGGTGGCGTCATGCTGCGCAATCGACAGCAGATCGAGGAATCGTTGCGCAAGCGGTCGGCAACGCAGGTGGCTCGGCACATCGTCAACAACTTCGCCCTGCTCAGGCAGGACGCCGAGAGTGCCACCGCGGTCTATGGTCTGGCCTTGCATCTCTACGACAGCGGCTCGCCAGCCAGCCTCCCGGTGCCGGGCTCGACACCATTTCTGCTCGTCGACGTCACGTGCGAGTTGGCACTGGCGTCGGACGGTGCCTGGCGTATCCGGCAACTGGATATTCAGCGCACCTTCAGCTATTCCCGAGAGATCACCTCCCCCCTGGTGGCACCCGCCGGCAAGGGGTGAGTCCCGCGCCACGACGAGGGTATCTTGCACCTCGCTGATGTGCGCACCACGTCCGGCCGGACCGTTCCTAGAGCGTGGAGCAAAGGTGTCCTCCGTCGACCGGGATGCAGGCCCCCGTCATCCAGGCACCGGCATCGGTGGCCAGCAGCAGCAGCACGCCGTCGAGTTCCTCGGGCTGCCCCAGGCGGCGCATGGGAATGCGCTTGATCATGGCTTTTCCGTAGTCGGTTTCCCACAAGTCGTCGGTCATCTCGGTGCGGACGTAGCCGGGCTCGATGGCGTTGACGCGGATGCCGTACCGCGCCCATTCCAGGGCCAGGCTCTTCGTCATGTGGACGACGCCGGCCTTCGAGATCGAGTACGCGGCGACGCCGGGCGACACCCGCTCTCCCTGGATCGACGCGATGTTGACGATGGACCCGCCTCGCCCGGCCGCCTTCCAGCGCCTCGCTGCTTCGGTCGCAACGAGCCAGACGCCGCGCAAGTTGGTCGACATGACCGCGTCGAATTGGGCGATCGGCTGCTCCATCGACGCGGCGCCGCCCCCAATGCCAGCGTTGTTGACGACCACGTCCACCAGCGCCCCGGTCACCGAGATGGTCTCGAAGGCCTGCGTCACCGAAGCCTCGTTGGTCACGTCGCACTCAACTACCGTCACGAGCGGTGCGCCGAGCTCCCGCAGTTCGACGGCCAGGGCCTCCAGCCGCGAAACGCGCCGTGCGCTGATGACCACCGCCGCACCACAGCGTGCGGCAAGCCGTGCGAAATGCGCGCCGAATCCAGACGACGCGCCGGTGATCAGCACCTTCTTTCCCTTCAGCTTTGCCCCGAGATCCATGTCTTTTCCTTGTCAATCAATTCGCATCGACGCCCGCTGACTTCAAGGTCGGATAGTCAGCGCTGGTAGCTCTGCGCGCTGGCCCACCCGAGTTGCGCCAACGGCTCGGCCTTGCGCCCGGTCTCGACGGCGTCGGCCGCCGCAGCATTGCCGGAAGCTGCACGCTCCGCAATGCCGTGCAGGATCGCGGCCATGCGGAACAGGTTGTAGGCCATGTAAAACTCCCAGTGCTCCAAGGGCTCGCGTCCGGTGCGCCGTGTGTAGGCGCGCAGGTAGGCCGCCTCATCGGGAATGCCCAGGTCCTCCAGGTCCAGGCCGCCCACGCCGCGCCACAAGGTGGCCGGAATGCGCCAGGCCATGCATTGGTACGAGAGGTCGGCAAGCGGATGCCCGAGCGTGGAGAGCTCCCAGTCCAGCACCGCCACCACGCGCGGCTCGGTGGGATGGAAGATCAGGTTGTCCAGGCGGTAGTCTCCGTGCACGAGCGTGGTCTCGTCATCGGGCGGAACGTGCTCGGGCAGCCAGTCCATCAGCTCGCGCATCGCGGGACCGACCGGCCGCCGTGCGTCCCGGCACTGGCGCGACCAGCGTGCGATCTGCCGGGCAAAGTAGTTGCCGGCCTTGCCAAAATCCGCCAAGCCCGCCGCACGGAAGTCCACCGCGTGCAGCGCCGCGATCACCCGGCCCATCTCCTGGTAGATGGCGCCGCGCTCCGTCCGCGAACACTCGGGCAACGACTGATCGACAAAGACACGCCCCGCGACAAGTTCCATCAGATAGAACTCGCGGCCCAGGCAGGCCGTGTCGGCGCAATAGGCCACCATCTGCGGCACCGGCACGTTGCTGTCGATCAGCGCCTCCATCACCCGGTATTCGCGGTCGATGGCGTGCGCAGACGCCAGCAGTTGGCCGGGCGGCTTGGTGCGCAGGACGAGGCGCAGGTCGCCCGATGTCAGCACGTAGGTCGGATTGGACTGGCCTCCGGACAGGGGCGTCAACTGGACTTCGGGCGTCGGGGTCAACCCCTGCGCCAGCAGATACTCGCCCAGCTTGCGCACGTCGATGGTGGTGTCCGCGGTCGTCACGCGCCGGCCCCGGCCGCCTTGACGATCTTGCGGGCCATGCTCCAGCGATGCACCTCGCTCGGGCCGTCATAGATCCGGAACGCGCGCATGTCGGTGAAGATGCGCATGACCGGCGTCTCGGCCGTCACGCCTTGTCCGCCCAGGATCTGCACGCAACGATCCACGACGCGCCAGAGCGCTTCCGAGCACACGACCTTGGCGCGGCTGGATTCGAAACTGCAGGGCTCGCCCTTGTCGAGCAGCCAGGCGGTATGCCAGATGTGCAAGCGCGCGGTCTGCAGGTCGATGTCGTTGTCCGCCAACTGGAAGCCCACGCCTTCGTGTTGCGCCAGCGGCTTGCCGAAGGCGTGGCGGCGGGCCGCATAGGCGACGGCCGCGTCATGCGCGCGTCGCGCCTGCCCCAGCCAGCGCATGCAGTGGGTGAGCCGCGCCGGCGCCAGGCGCACCTGGGCGTAGCGGAAGCCCTGGCCCACCTCGCCGAGCACATCCTCGACGGGAACGCGCAGGTTCTCGAAACGCAACACGCCGTGCCCGCCCGTGAAGCAGCGGTCCATCGCATCCATGCTGCGCTCGAGGGTGATGCCGGAGCGATTCATGTCGGTGAGGAACATGGTGGCGGATCCATCCTCCATCCGCGCCATGACGATGCCATAGTCGGCGCCCTCGGCGCCGGTGATGAACCACTTCGTGCCGTTGATCACATAGTGGTCGCCGTCGCGCCGGGCGGTGGTCGCCAGCATCGAGGGATCGGCCCCTGCGCCGTCGGGCTCGGTCATCGCGAAGCAAGAGCGGGTGTGCCCCTCAACCTGCGGCCGCAGCCAGCGCTCCTTCTGCCGCGGTGTCGCCACCTCTTCCATCAGATGAATGTTGCCCTCGTCGGGTGCGTGGATGTTGAGTGCCGTCGGCCCGAGCCACGAGTAGCCGGCCTCCTCGAAGACCATCGCCTTGGCGATGTGGCTCAGTCCCTTGCCGCCCAGGGCGACCGAGGCGTGGGGCGTCAGCAGTCCGGCCGATCGGGCCCGGGCCACCAGTTCCAGGCGCAGGCTCTCGTCGGGCCCGTGCGAGGACTGGCGCGGATCGTTCTCCAGCGGGATGACTTGTTCAGCGATGAAGCGCCGGGTGGCGAGCTTCAGTTCCTCGATGGAGGGGCAAATCGTGAAGTCCATGTCGTGTCGATTGAAAGAGGGGGTACTGGGGACGGCGTCACTGGGGCGCCGGCGCCCGGTGGTAGAAGCCGCGGCGCGCCGCGGCGCGGTCGCGCAGCCATGGCGAAGGGCGGAACCGCTCGCCGTACGCGTCTGCCAAACGCTCGCACTCCGCCACGAACTGCGCGGGACCGACCGTCTCGATGAACGACAGCGTGCCGCCGGTCCAGCTCGGATAGCCCAACGCCAGAATGGCGCCCAGGTCGGCATCCGCGACTTCCGGCACCACCTGCTCCTCGACGCAGCGTGCGGACTCGAGCGCCTGGATGTAGAGCAGCCGGTGCTTCACGTCGGTGAAGTCGGGCTGCTCGGCCGCCAATGGAAACAGCTGCGCCAGCCCGCCCCACAGGCGCTTGGGCTGTCCGGGTGCGAAATCGTGGAAGCCTCCCCCGCTCTTGCGACCCAGCCGACCGCGCGCCAGCATCGCATCGACCACCGGCTGCGCGTGCTGCCGCAGGAACTTGCCGGGCAAACCGTCCGCCCTCGCCTGCTTGATCACCCGCGCCTGCAAGTCCAGCGACACCTCGTCGGTGACCGCGAGCGGACCGGTTGCGAAGCCGGCCTGGCGGGCGGCGTTCTCGATCAGTGCCGGCGCCACGCCTTCGGCCAGCATCGCCATGCCTTCGTCGATGTAGGCACAGAAGATCCGGCTTGTGTAGAAGCCGGGACTGTCATTGACCACGATGGGCACCTTGCCGAGCTGCGCCGCCAGGTCCAGTGCACGCGCGAGCGCACGCGGCGAAGTGCGCTGGCCCACGATGACCTCGACCAGGGGCATGCGCTCCACGGGCGAGAAGAAATGCAGGCCGATGAACGCCTCGGGTTGCGGCCACAGGGCCGCCAGGCCCGTGACAGGAAGCGTCGACGTGTTGGTCGCCATCACGAAGCCATCGGGCAGCGCGGCCAAGCCTGCTTTGGCGTGGTGGAAGGCGGTCGCCTTCGCGTCACGGTCCTCGAACACGGCCTCCACCACGAAATCGCAGCCACGCAGCGAGCCGTACTCGGCGCTGGGATGGATCCGGGCCAACTGCGCGTCGGCATTCTCCTGCGTGCAACGCCCGGCCTTCACATCGCGCGCATAGCCGGCCGCGACCTTGGCCTTGGCGGTGTCGACCGCGGCCTGCGAAGTGTCGATGAGAACCACGTCGATGCCGGCAGCCGCCGCCACCTGTGCAATGCCCGCGCCCATCATGCCGGCGCCGAGCACGCCCAGACGCCGGACCGGCTGCTTTTCGACGTCGCGGGGCCGGCGCACCAGCTTGCGTGCCGCCCCCTTGTTGATGAACAGGGTGCGCATCAGATTGCGCGCCACGGGACCCGCCAACAACTGGCCGAAGCAGCCGCGCTCGATGGCAAGGCCGAGGTCGATCGGGACCTGCGTGCCCTCGTACACGGCCGTCAGGATGGCTGCGGGTGCCGGGTAGTTGTCCTGGGAGTCGCGCCGGATCTTCGCCAGCCCCAGGCTGAAACTCTCCATGGCGTGCGGCGCCATCGCGCCCGCTCCGCCGGGCACGGTGAAGCCCTTGTGGTCCCAGGCGGGCTGCCAGTCGGGATGAGCGAGCACCCAGCGTCGCGCCGCCCCGACCACCTCGGCGGCCGGGCGCAATTCATCGACCAGTCCGAGCTGCAACGCCTCCGCTGCGCCAACGTGCCGGCCGCTCAGCAGAAGGGGCAAGGCCTTGGGGATCCCGATCATTCGCGGCAGCCTTTGCGTTCCGCCCCCGGCGGGCAGCAACCCGACCGTGACCTCGGGCAGGCCGACGACCGCCTTGGGGTCGTCAACCAGCACCCGGTAGTGGCAGGCCAGGCACAGCTCGAAGCCGCCGCCCAGCGCCAGCCCGTTGATCGCCACGGCCACCGGTTTGCCGCAACGCTCCAGCGCGCGCAATGCGTTCGCCGATGGCGCCACCCATTCACCGGCTTCCCGCGCCGACAGTCCGCGGTCGTGCACATGCACGAAGTCGAGCAGGTCGGCGCCCGCCATGAAGCCGTTCTTCTTGCCGGAGGTGATGACCGCACCGACGATGTCTGCCCGGCTTGTCAGCTGGACCACGACGTCCTGCAGTTCCCGCGTGAAGGCCGGAGTAAAGACGTTCATGGTGCGATCCGCCACGTCCAGCGTGACCAGCGCAACACCGTCGCCGTCGATTTCGAGATGGATGTTTCTCGTCATGGTTGCCGCCTCAAACACGTTCAATGATCACGGCCGTGGCCTGGCCGGCTGCCGCGCACAGCGTCACCAGCGCGCGGGCGAGGCCGCGCCGCTCGAGTTCGTCGAGCACGGTCCCCACCAAGATGGCGCCGGTGGCGCCGAGCGGATGGCCCAGCGCGATCGCGCCCCCGTTGACGTTCATGCGTTCGTGCGGGATGCCGAAGTGGCGCATGTAGCGCATCGGCACGACGGCGAACGCCTCGTTCACCTCGAACAGATCGATGTCGTCGATCCGCAGACCGGCGCGTGCGAGCACCTTGTCGGTGACGGGCATCGGGCCGCCCAGGCTCAACAGGGGCTCGGAAGCACAGGTTGCCGTCGCCACGATGCGGGCACGCGGCCGCAAGCCGCGCCGCTCGCCGTACGCCCCGCTGCCCAGCAGCACCGCGCAGGCGCCATCGACGATGCCGCTGGATGACCCACCGGTGTGCATGTGCCGGACAGCCTCGAGATGGGGATAACGGCGCAACACGATGGCGTCGAAGCCGGCCTCGCCCGCAGCGATGAAGCTCGGCTTGAGCTTGGCCAGGTCCTCCATCGAGATTCCGGGCCTGGGTGCTTCGTCGCGTTGCAGGAGCAATCCGCCGAAGGCGTCATGCACCGGAATGATCGAAGCGTCGAACCAGCCCTGCCCCCGTGCCATCGCGGCGCGGCGCTGGCTTTCCACGGCATAGGCATCGAGGTCTTCCCGGGTGAAGCCGTCGAGGGTTGCCATCAGATCCGCACACACGCCGTTGGGCACGTACGGGTACTGCTGGCCAAGCCTGGGGTCGGTATAGGCCGCGCCGCCGTCGGAGCCGATGGCCACGCGCGACATCGATTCGACGCCGCCTCCGACCACCGCATCGGCCTGCCCGGAAGCGATCAGGCCGAAGCCCATCTTCAGCGTGTCCAGGCCCGAGGTGCAGAAGCGGTTGATCTGATAGCCGGCGACGCTTTCGCCGTAGCCGGCCGCCAGCAACGCGGCGCGGGCAATATCCGCGCCCTGCTCGCCGACGGGCATGACGACCCCGAGACCCACGTCCTCGAGGTCCTCGGGTTCGATGCGATTTCGCTCCTTGAGCGCGCGCAGCACGGCTGCCGCCAGGTGCACCGGGGCGACGGTGTGCAATGCGCCGTCCGGGCGGCCTTTGCCGCGCGGCGTGCGCACGTGGTCATACAGAAAGACGTTGTTCATGGGTTCACTGTGGGTGTCGACCGGTCCATCCCGGTTTTCGAATGCGACGAGCCAGCGCCTGGGCACTTCCGCCGAGCTTCGCGGCGGCCAGCCCAAGGGGAAGGGCCGCTTCTCGCCGACTTGCAAATTCATCCGAGACGACTATAGGTTTGCCGGCACCAAATGCGGTCGTCGCTTCCGACGGTTCCGCCGAATGTTTCAGCCGCCAGGGCCGTCCGAGGCCACCCGCTGACGCCCCACTCCTGCCGGCTCGAATCGTCGAATCCGACGATGCCGCCGCGCAACGACCAGTCCTACAGTCGCTCGTTCGAGGGCAGCACAATGGACCGCCCTGGCAGCACAAGAGCGCAGACCCATGAATCCGTACGCATTTCCTTTGCTGATCAAGCAACTTCTAGTCACGCCGATCGCCCAGCGCTCGCGCAAGGAGATCGTCTACCGCGACCGCCTGCGCTTCGGCTACCCCACCCTCGTCGAACGCATCGGCCGGCTGGGCAGCGCGCTCACGCGCCTGGGCGTCGGGCCTGACAGCACCGTGGCGGTGCTCGACTGGGACAGCCATCGCTACCTGGAGGCCTACTTCGCCGTGCCCATGCTCGGTGCGACCCTGATGAAGACCAACATCCGCCTGTCGCCCGAGCAGATCGCCTACACGCTCGACCACTCCGAGGCAGACACGGTGTTGCTGAACGTCGACTTCATCCCCTTGATCGAGGAGATTCGCGCGCAGCTGCCACGCGTCAAGCGCTTCATCTGCCTGGCTGACGACGGCCAGGTGCCGTCGCAGTTCGACTGGGCCGGCGAGTACGAGGCGTTGCTGGCCGAGGGTGATCCGACGCACGAGTTTCCCGATTTCGACGAGAACACGCGTGCCACGCTGTTCTACACCACCGGCACCACCGGGCTGCCCAAGGGCGTGTACTTCAGCCATCGCCAGCTCGTTCTGCATTGCCTGACCGTGTTGGCAACGGTGTCGCAGGCCGGCGAGAATGGCCGCTTCTCGCGCAATGACGTGTACATGCCATTGACGCCGATGTTCCATGCGCATGCCTGGGGTTACCCCTACATCGCGACGTTGTGCGGCTGGAAGCAGGTCTACCCAGGCCGGTACGAGCCCTCGATGCTCGTCAACCTGGCGAAGAAGGAAGGCGTCACCTTTTCGCACTGTGTGCCGACGGTGCTGCACATGGTGCTGTCCGCGCCCGAGGCGCAGGACGCCGATTTCGGCGGCTGGAAGATCCTGATCGGCGGCAGCGCCCTGTCGCGTGCGCTGTGCCGGCAAGCGCTGGCACGCAACATCGACGTGTACAGCGGCTACGGCATGTCGGAGAGCTGCCCGCTGCTGACCCTGGCGCAGATCAAGACGGACGCCGCCGAGGACATGGCCGACGACGAAGCCCGACGGGACTACGAGATCGATGTCCGCCTGACGCCCGGCATGCCGGTCCTCCTGTCGCAGGTGCGAGTGGTCGACGCCGGCATGAAATCGGTGCCGGTGGACGGCACGTCCGTTGGCGAAGTGGTGGTGCGCGCGCCCTATCTGACGCAGGGCTACCTGAAGAATCCCGACGCTGGCGCAGCGCTGTGGGAAGGCGGCTGGATGCACACCGGCGACATCGGGCAGTTCGACGACCAGGGCTACCTGCACCTGGTCGACCGGCAGAAGGACGTGATCAAGAGCGGCGGCGAGTGGATCTCGTCGATCGCGCTGGAGAACGCGATCAGCGGGCACCCCGGCGTGTACGAGGTGGCCGTGATCGGTGTGGTCGACGCCAAATGGGGTGAACGGCCGCTGGCCCTGGTGGTGCCCCGGCAGGCGGGTGCGCTCGACGCCGCCGAGCTGCGGCGGCACCTGCGCGCGCTGGTCGCTACCGGCGCCCTCCCGTCCTATGCGATTCCGGAGCGCTTCCAGTTCGTCGACCAGATCGAGAAGACCAGTGTCGGCAAGCTCGACAAGAAGCGCTTGCGCGAACGCTACGCAAGCCTTGCGGGATGAGGAAGGCCGCGGCAACACACCATGCTGCAACTTGACCAAGGGCTCTCGCCTCGCAGCGGGATGCCCGCAGAATTACCGCGCAGGCACCTCGGCCGTCGCGCGAGCCAACTGGGTCACTTGCCCCACGAGGATCGGCAGGAGTTGTTCCGGGAGCGGATCGATGAGCTTGTCGCCAACGAATGCCTTCTCGGCAAAAGGAACAGACACCTGCTGGGTGACCACGAGCGTATGCAGGATGCCCAGGATCTGGCGCAGATGCTGAAGGCCTCGCAAGCCGCCAAAGGGGCCTACCGATGCAGACATGACGCCAGCGATCTTGTTTCGAAATGCGCGGCACGCCGTCTGTCCCTCGCCATCAGTGGGTCGGGACACCCAGTCGATCGCGTTCTTCAGAACCCCGGAAACGGATCCGTTGTATTCGGGCGATCCGATCAGGAATCCCGAGTGACTGACGAACAAGGCCTTGAGTTCGCGCGCAGCGCTCGGAAAGCCGGCCGCCTCGATCTGGGGCGAGTACAGCGGCAACGGGAAGTCCGCCAAGTCGATCTGCGTCACGACGGCCCCCATCTCACTCGCGACATCTGCCGCGCGATTGACTAGCGTCTGATTGAACGAACCAGCTCGCAGGCTGCCGGAAAAGGAGAGCAACTTAACTGTCGACATCGATTCACCCATATCAATAGAGCCCTAAGTTTATTGCAAGTTTGCTTAGGCGACTACATAATAATCCGGCTGGTTGCACCCCGAGACATCAGCCATATCAAGAGGAACATCACATGACAACCAATGGGAACACTGAGTTCGACATTCGCGGCGTCAATCACTTGGCGCTGGTCTGCAAAGACATGCGCCGGACGGTCGAGTTCTACCGCGACGTGCTTGGCATGCCGCTGGTCAAGGTCATCGATCTGCCCAACGGAGGGCTTCACTTCTTCTTCGACATCGGCAACGGCGACAAGATCGCCTTCTTCTGGTTTCCGGTGGCGCCCGAGGCGCATCCGGGAGTCGCTGCACCCGCTGCGCTGCCAGGCCAGGGATCGTGGCTTTCGGCGCACGGCTCGATGAACCACATCGCCTTCAACGTCCCGGCGGACAAGTTCGATGCCTATGTCGCGCGCCTTGCACAGAAGGGCGTCGAGGTTTCCCGCGTCCTCAATCACGACAACTCTGCCAAAGGGGCCACCGACATCCTCACGGATGACGTCTACGTTCGCTCGGTGTACTTTTTCGATCCTGACGGCGCCTGCCTGGAGTTTGCAGCCTGGACGCGTGATCTCGACGAATCCTATGAGCGTGATGTCACGCAGCGGATTCTGACGCGCCTCGGCATCCCGCAAAGCGCGTAAGGCCGACAGCAGCACGAAAGGGCGGGACTCTGCCCTGCAGCCAGCGTGCCCGCATCTCGATCGGGTGCCGTTGATATCTCGTGCGCGTGATCGGCTGAGCTGCCTACGGCGCGCCGTTGTCGGCATGAGAATCCGACACCAGGTCGTCGCGGGCAAGGTTGTCCAGCATCACAAGCATGGCGCGACGCGTGGTTGCGATGGCCGCCTCGTCGAGGCCGCGCATCGCCAGGCCGTTGACCTCCTCGGCCAGCGGCACCAGCTTCTTCTTCAGGGCTCTGCCGGCCGGGGTGAGGAAGACGTACAGATTCTTCCGGTTTCCCGCCATATGCTCTCGCCGGATGTAGCCCAGTGATTCCATCGCGCGCAACGCGATGAGCGTAGTCGGCTCCATGACGCCCGCTTCCTGGCTGAGCTCGCGCTGAGTGAGGCCGTCGTGCTCCCAGAGAATCCGCAGGAAGGTCCAGTGCCCGAGAGACACGCCGTGCGTGACCAGCCGCGCTTGCAGCGATCTCAGAAAGCTGCGAGTGGTGTCCTTGACCAAGTGCGCCATTCGGTCATTCGGAACCGCCTCATGCCAATGTTTGAGCAATCGACCGGAGATTTCGGCTTCGCGCGCCGCTGTGAGTTTGGACATGCGTGCCATTTTCTCAGAGGCGCGCAGGCCATGGCTTGGCACTATTCACTTCTCCGCGATTTTCGGACCCTGCCTGGTCACGTGCGCGACCGAGTTCCGCAGGAGAAGCTCAGCTTGCAGCGCCGGCGCTCATAGCGGGCAGCGCGCCTGAAGCCAAGGCAGCAGCTTTGCCAGTTGCTCGGCCGCGCCGGCGTTCTGCGGCTCGTCGCCTTCCGGCTCGAAGTAGTGCAGCCGGTTGGGGAACTCGAACAACGTCTTGTCGGTGCTCGCCAGCGAATCCATGATGCCCTTCGTGTGCTCCGGGTATGCATCGAGGTCGCGGCCGGCATGCACGACAGCGACTGGTTCGGTCACGGACGGGGCAGTTTTCAGGACATTGGCATTGCTGCTCAGCCCCGACCAGGTGGACAGCCACGCGTCTGGTGTCTGCAGCCGTCCGAAGCCGAGCAGCTGGAAATTCATGATGTCGGGCCGGTCGCTCAACAGACTGCCGTAGCCCCGCTCGCTCGGATCAATGCTGTGGTCCACGTAGTTCAGGTTGGCCATGGTGCGGTAGGTCGTCATCACCGGCGTGAACGTCGCTTGCTGGACGGCAGAACGCTGCAAATGCTGCGGGGCATTCTCGAAGCCCGGCCAGTTGCACAGATCCTCGCCGCGGCTGCGCTCGTCGATCAGCGAATGGGCCAGTGCGTCGATCCGCGCCACGCGTTCCAGCTGCTTCTGGCGGTAGCGAACCACGAATTCGGGGTCGTATCGCGTCCACTGCGGGGCCGGCTGGAAGCCGTTGATCGGGTCATACATATCCAGCGACGAATCGGTCAGCATGGGGTTGTGCTCGTCGACCACTGACGGATCGATGGTCTGGCTGAGCACCAACCCTTGGCCTAGATGCGCGGCCGAGATCATCATCGCGTCGAACGCAGGCATCGAGATATCGGCCAATGGCACCGGCCGCCCGGCCGGCGTCTTGCGCAGGCGCTCGGAAGGCTTGGCCTTGGCCTGCTGCTGGTAGAAGCAGCCCAGCGTGCCGCCGCCCGAATTGCCGAGCCACACGACCTTCTCCACGCCGCACTCGTCGCGCAGCCAGTTGACGTAGGCCGCCAGGTCGATGAGCAGTTGCTCGTGCACGCAGTTCAGGTCGTTGTTGATCGATCGCAGGTTGGCGCCGACGCAGGCGTAGCCGGCGCGAAGCAACGCCGGGAAGGCATAGTGCTGCGAAAAGTCCACCCGCGGATGCGCCGCGATCACGGCCACCTTGGGCCGCGGGTTCGACCGGGGTGTCCAGTGCAGTCCCCTCACCTGCACGCCATCGTGGGTGTTCAGGAGCACAGGTTCACATTGGGCGAACTCGTTCACTGGCTCGCGAAAGCGAATCCAGCTGGCGCGCCAGTAAGTGGCGGAAAGCAGTCGGGAAGCGGTCATGGGGTCCTCGTCAAAGTATCTGAATTCGCTGCGCCTGTGCAGCAGTATGGCCGGAGTCCAGGGCCTGCGCGGCGCGCCAAACGCCGCGAAGGTTCAGGTTCACATCCGTCGTCCTCGTCCGGCAGCGTCTTCGCGGCGCCCTCGATGCGATTGCCATGGCGCGCCGCATCATCGTTCGATCACCACGCCCGAGCGCTGGACCATCGACCGCCAGGTCTCCATGTCGCGCTTCATGGCCGGCTGGAACTCCGGGCCGTCCATCCAGTTCATCGTGATATTCAGGTCGTCCAGCGTCTTGCGCATGGCGGGATCCTCGCCAATGGCGTGAAGCTCCTTGACCAGCCTGGCGGCAATGTCAGGCGGCAATTTGGCGGGTGCCATGAAGGCATACCATCCACCCGTCCAGTTGACCTCCTTGAAACCCTGTTCCAAGAACGTGGGCACGCTGGGCAGCGAGGGTGCGCGCCCGGGCGCGATGACTGCCAAGCCCTTGAGCTTTCCACTTTGAATGTGCGCGCGCGCGGTGGCTACCGTCAGCAGCGCCAAGTCGATCTGGCCACCCACCAGGTCGGTCAGCGCCGGCGCTTCGCCCTTGTAGGGCACGTTGAGCATGCCCAGCCTGGACGACTTGTTGAACACCTCGAGGATCACCTGGGGACCGAGCCCCGTCGTGCCGAAAGTCAGCCCTTTGCCGGGCGCGAACCGCACCAGTTCCGTGGCGGAGTTGGCCCCCAGGTCGGCGCGGGCGACCAGCACCGTCGCCGCCGCGCCAATGCGGCACAACGGCGTGAAATCGGCGATCGGGTCATATCCGACATCCTTGAACTGCACCGGATTCTGGACGTGCTGGGTAAAGGTCAGCATCAGCGTGTAGCCATCCGCTGGCGCGCGCGCTACGGTCACCGTGGCCGGAATGCCATTCGCGCCGGGACGGTTTTCCACCACGACAGGTTGCCCGACACGTTCACCAAGCCGTCGGCCGAACTCACGCGCCATGACGTCGGCCGTGCCGCCGGGCGTCACGGGAACGATGATCTTGATCGGGCGCACGGGCCAGCGCTCCTGGCTACGCGCCAGCGACGTCATGGTTGGCAAAACCGATGCGCCCAACAGTTTGACGAACGTGCGTTTTCTCATTCAGTGTCTCCTTCTCCAAAGTCAATCGTGAGCCAATGGCAGTGAAGAAGGCCGAGTAGCGCCAGGACACCGCCAAGGGTTGACCCGGCTGCATTCAGTGTAGGACCGCGCCTGTCGACAACCCATCGTCCGTTGCGACGTATTCGATCACTGCGAACCGACCGACCAAATCCGTCGAATCCGACGATGGCGCCCGCCGGAGCGCGCGGCGAGCATCCGTACCTGCGACGTGAGCTTCACGCCGACCTTGGTGCGCTGCCGCGCGTGCCAGGCAACAACGACTGACATGTTGAGGGATGGATGGCTGGACCGCTTACAGGATTGCGAATGGTCGAGATGGCCGGGTTGGGGCCGGGGCCTTTTTGCGCCATGCTCTTCGCCGATCTCGGTGCCGACGTCATTTCCATCGACCGCCCGGGAGGCCCGGGAGGCCCGGGCGAAGTGACCGGACGCGGCAAACGCCGCCTGACGCTCGACCTGCACCAGCCGGAGGCCCGCGAAGATGCGCTCGCATTGATTGCCCAGGCCGACTTTCTGGTCGAAGGTTTTCGACCGGGAGTGATGGAGCGCCTGGGCTTGGGCCCTGCCGAGTGCCACGCCCTCAACCCGCGCCTGGTCTACGGCCGCATCACCGGATGGGGCCAGACCGGCCCCTTGTCCGCCGCCGCCGGCCACGACATCAACTACATCGCCCTGAGTGGCGCGCTGCATGCCATCGGCCGCCCAGGCGAGGCGCCGCCCCCGCCACTCAACTACATCGGCGACTACGGCGGGGGCGCCATGCTTCTGGCGGTGGGCCTGCTGGCCGCCCTGAATGAAGCGCGCAACTCGGGCCGCGGCCAGGTCGTCGACGCGGCAATGACGGACGGCGCCGCGCTGCTGTCCTCGTTGTTCTATGGCCTGAAGGCGGCCGGGCAATGGTCTGGCGAGCGCGGTGGCAACCTGCTGGACGGCGGGGCGCACTTCTACGACACCTACGCATGCGCCGACGGCAAGTTCGTCTCCATCGGCGCCATCGAGCCGCAATTCTTCCGCCGCTTGTGCGACCTGTGCGGGCTGGACGAGTCCTTCGCCGCGCAGCAAATGGACCGCTCGCAATGGCCGCTGATGAAGCTGCGCCTGGCCGATGTCTTTCGCACGCGCACCCGCGACGAGTGGTGCTCGGTGCTGGAAGGCAGCGATGCCTGCTTTGCGCCGGTGCTTGACTGGGACGAGGCGCCGGCCCATCCGCACAACCGTGCGCGCGGCACCTTCGTCACGCTAGGCGACGTCGTGCAGCCGGCCCCGGCGCCGCGCTTCTCGCGTACGCCCGCGGAAGCGCCGCGCGCCGGCAGCAGCGCTGACCTGGCCGTGGCGCTGGACGACTGGGGTGCGCGCCGACCCGCCGCCTGTGCAGGCGCCTGATCATGCCCATCAATCTCCAGCGCAGTTGGTCCGACTCGGACCTGGAACAGTACCGCGACACGGTCGTACGCTTCATCCATGCCGAACTCGCGCCGGGCGACGCCCAGGCCAGGCGCGACGGCAACGTCGGGCTTGCGGTCTGGCGCAAGGCCGGCGAGCTCGGCCTGCTGTGTACCGACATCCCGGAGGAATGGGGTGGCGGGGGTGGCGATTTCCGCCATGAGGCGGTCGTCTATGAGGAACTGGCACGCCGAGCGCTCAGCGGCATGAACATTTCGGTGCACAGCATCGTCGCTCACTACCTCCTCAACCACGGCACAGACGACCAGAAGCGGCGCTATCTGCCGCGCATGGCGCGAGGCGAGTTGGTGGGCGCGATCGCCATGACCGAGCCGGGCGCCGGCTCGGATCTGCAGGGCATCCGGACACGGGCCACGCCGACAGCCGCCGGATGGCGCATCGATGGCAGCAAGACCTTCATCAGCAACGGCCTGCTGGCCGGGCTGGTGCTGGTGGTCTGCAAGACCGACCCGTCGCAGCGCGCCAGCGGCATGTCGATCCTGATCGTGGAAACGGAAGGCGCGGCGGGCTACCGCGTCGGGCGCGTCCTGCACAAGATGGGCATGCAGGCGCAAGACACTTCGGAGCTGTTCTTCGACGGCGTCGAGGTGCCCGGGCAGAACCTGCTCGGCGGAATTCAGGGCCGAGGCTTCTACCAATTGATGGGTGACCTTCCCTACGAGCGCCTGGCGATCGGCGTCATCGCGCTGGCTGCCATGGAGGGCGCCTACCAGGCCACACTGGACTACGTGCGAGAGCGGCAGGCCTTCGGCAAGCTGCTGGTGGAGCAACAGAACACGCGCTTCAAGCTGGCCGAGATCGCCACCCGGATCATGGTCGGCCGGGCCTTCGTCGACCAGTGCGTCCAGCGCCTGCTCACCGGCGACCTGGACACCGCCACCGCCTCGATGGCCAAGCTATGGGCCTCGGAAGCCCAGGGCCAGGTGGTGGACGAGTGCGTGCAACTTTTCGGGGGTTACGGCTACATGGACGAGTACCTGGTCAGCCGCCTCTACACCGACGCCCGCGTGCAGCGAATCTATGGCGGCACGAGCGAGATCATGAAGGAAGTGATCGCGCGGTCGCTCTGAGCCAGCCACTTCGATCGGAACACATGGAGACTACAGAATGCTATTGAATGCCATTTTCCGTCGCTGCGCCGTCGCCAGCGCGGTGCTCTGCGTCACCGCCGGGGCCGTGGCCCAGACCGGTTCTTCCCTGCACAAGCAGGTGGCGCCCATCGTGTCCGGCATGTACCCCTCGCTCGAGGTGCTCTACAAGGACATCCACGCCCACCCTGAACTCGCGTTCCAGGAAGTGCGCACCGCCGCCAAGCTGGCCGAGGAGATGCGCAAGCTCGGCTTCGAGGTGACGGAGAAGGTCGGCGGCACCGGCGTCGTCGCCATCTACAGGAACGGCGCCGGCCCGACCGTGCTGGTGCGCACCGAACTCGACGCCCTGCCGATGGAAGAGAAGACCGGCCTGCCCTACGCGAGCAAGGCCAAGACCCAGTTCAACGGCCGCGAGACCTTCGTCGCCCACAGCTGCGGCCACGACGTGCACATGGCGAGCTGGGTCGGCACCGCGCGCACCCTGCTGGCGATGAAGGACCAGTGGAAGGGCACCTTGATGTTCGTCGCCCAACCGGCCGAGGAGACGGTGTCGGGTGCCAAGGCGATGATCGACGACGGCCTGTTCAAGCGCTTTCCCAAGCCCGACTACGCCTTGGCGCTGCACGTCTCGCCCCTGCCCTACGGCACCATCGGCTACATGATCGGCCCGGGCAGCTCCAACTCCGATTCGCTCGAGATCACTTTCAAGGGTCGCGGCGGCCATGGCTCGGCGCCGGACAAGACGATCGATCCGATCGCCATCGCCGCGCGCTTCGTCACCGACGTGCAGACGGTGATCAGCCGCGAGAAGGACCCGGCCGAGTTCGGCGTGGTCACCGTCGGCGCCATCCAGGGCGGCACCGTGGGCAACATCATTCCCGACACGGTGGTGCTGCGCGGCACCATCCGCTCCTACAAGCCCGAGGTGCGCGAGAAGCTGCTGGCCGGCATCCGCCGCACGGCGAACGCCGCCGCCATGATGGGCGACGCGCCCGAGCCGGTCGTGGAACTGGTGTCCGGCGGCAAGGCCGTCATCAACGATCCCGCCGTATCTACCCGCACCGCGGCCGCGCTGAAGGCGGCGCTGGGCAACGCCAACGTGGTGGAGGTACCGCCGTTCGGCGGCAGCGAGGACTTCTCGGAGTTCCTCAACGCCGGCGTTCCGGGCATGATGTTCTCTGTCGGCGCCGCCTCGCCGGATGACCTGGCGGCCTCGCGCAAGCCCGGTGGCAAGCCGGTCCCCTACAACCACTCGCCCTCCTTCGCGCCGGTGCCCGAGCCCTCGATCAAGACCAGTGTGGTGGCGATGAGCCTGGCGGTGCTGACGGCGATGGCGCCGCAGCCGTAAGTCGGCGCGCCTGAACCGGCGTGGCGTTTCGCCGCGCCCGGTCCGCTCAGCCGATCAGGCCGTGCCGGCGCGCGATCGACACCGCCTGGGTGCGATTCTGGGCCGCCAGCTTGATGTTGATGCTGCGAAGGTGGGTACGCACGGTGCTTTCGGCGATGAAGAGCTTCTCGGCCATCGCGCCGTTCGAGTAGCCTTCCGCCACCAGCTTGAGCACTCGCAACTCCTTGTTGGTAATGGGCTCTCCGCGCCAAGGGGTTTGCGTCGCTGGTGCCGGGCCTGATTCACCAGCCAGCGCGTCGCCGCCCAGCGATGCGAGCAAGCGCTGCACGTACTCCAGCAGGATAGGATCTTCCGGCCGGCAGGCCTTGCTCAGGTTCTGGAGCACCGCCTGAATGGGGCCCACGACGGCCGCGCCTTCATCGAGGATCAACCGCGCGAAGCCCTCGCGGCTGCCCGCCAGCAGCACCTCGCCCATCGCGTCGGCGGCAGCCTGCGCGTTGTTCTGGCGCCATAGTGCCACCGCCCACAGCACCCGAAGCTTGTGCGCTCGACGGATGCGCGACTCGGCGTGCGCCATCGGCAGTTCGGCCTCGATGCGCCGGGCCGCCGCAGCCGCATCGCCGAACTGAACCTCCCAGCGCAACCACCCGATGCCGATGTCCAGCAGCTCGTGCGCCGGGAGCCGCTGACGCGCCACCCGATCCCATACTTCACGGTCGTCACTGCGCTCCAGTTCGGCACGCGAGCCGAACGCATTGCCCTGACGCATGAGCATGCAGGCTCGCTCGAGTCTGGCCGACGCCACCACCCGCGGCAGTTTTCTCAGGTGACCCAGGGACTCCAATTCGGTCAGCACGCGCGACGCGCCATCGACGTCGCCGCGTCCGAAAAGCAGTCGCGAGCGGATCGCGTGGCACTCGATCATGTGGTCCGGCAGCCCGACATCGCGGGCCAGAGGCAGGTAGACGTTCAGCAGACGTTCGACCGACTCCAGGTCGTCGGCCTCGTACATCGCGCTCGCGTAGAGAACGCCCGCCCACGCATTGCCGCCGGTGTAGCGGTACGAGCTGGAGCGCGTGCTGCCCACCGCGATCCGAAAGCGTGCCATGGCCTGGCGGAACATGCCGCGCTGGAAATCCAGCATGCCCTCCGTCGACTCGGTGTACATGCGGTTGAAACCACTGCCGTACTGCGCGCTGCGGGCCGAATCGAGCAGCCGCTGGGCCTCGCGTGTCTCGCCCAACACCGCCGTGACGTGCGCCATGCAATTGATCAAGACGGTGTCTGCAAAGCGCACCGCGGTAGGCAGCCGTGCCAGGCCCTCGCGGCCCAGATCGTTGGCCTCGGGATAGCGGTCCGCCATGGCGAGCAACAGTGGACGCAGCGCATTCACGTGGGCACCGATGATGGCGTCGTGGCTCGTCGCGATGCCGCTGTCGAACAGCAAGGCGTGGGCCTCGGCCGGTCCCTGGGTGAACAGGACCGCCCAGATCTCTATGGCCTGCATCAGCGGATGCTGGCGCAACTGAGCGCGCGGGATGGCAGCGAACCAGCGCGCCAGCAACCGCATGCGCCCTTCTTCCAGAAAGCCCTGCGCCGTGCGTGACAGCAGCGTCAACGCATACGGAAAATCCCCGCCTTCGATCGCATGATCGATGGCGGATACCGGTCGGTCGGCCGATTCGTACCATGCAGAGGCGGCCAGGTGCAGCCGCACGACTTCATCCGGATGTTCGCGGGCCAATTGGGCCCGCAGGAATGCGGCGAACAGGCTGTAGAAGCGGTAACGAGGCTCGACAGCATCGGTCTCGACCGGCAGCAGAAACAGGCTGGATGCATGCAGGTGCGCCAGCATGCGTGCGCAGTCGGTACGCGGCAGCAACGCCTGGCACAGCGAAGGGCTCAACTGCCGCAGGATGCTGGTGCGCATCAGGAAATCGCGCACCTCCGGTGGCTGGCGGCCGAGCACGTCTTCGGCCAGGTACTCGGCGATGACGCCGCTGCCGCCGGACAGTCGGTGCACGAAGTTGGCCGGATCGTCGTGGCGTTCGAGCGTGATGGCAGCAAGCATGAGCGCCGCGACCCAACCCTCCGTGCGTGCGTGCAGTGTCTCCAGCACGTCGTGGGACAGCGCCGGCAGGCCACGCGCCTTCAGGAAGTCGCGCGTCTCTTCCACGCTGAAACGCAATGCCTCGACGTCGATCTCCATCAACTGTCCGCGCACGCGCAACCGGCCGAGATCCAGATCGGGCAGGTGGCGCGAACCGACCACCAGCCGCCCGTTGCGCGGCAAGCGCGCGACGATCTCGCGCAGCAGCGCCAGCACGGCGGGAGACTGCAGGACCTCGAATTCATCCAGGAACAGTGCAAACGGGGGCCCCTCTCGCTCGAGCAGCGCAACCGCATCGGCATCGCCTCTGGTTTGCCCATCGTCGGCGATCTGCAGACGGGCTACGGCTTCCGCCAGACAACTGAGGAAGCGGGGCACGTCGTTGTCGGCCGCGTCGAGCGTGATCCATGCCGTCGCGATGCCGCGCGCCTGCAGCTGTTCGTGAATCTGGCGCAATGCCGTGGTCTTGCCAAAGCCAGCGGGCGCACGCACCAGCACCAGTTTGGCAGCGGCGCCGCGCTCGACGCGGTCGGTGACCACTTGGCGATGCACCAGTGAGGCGTTGGAACCCGGGAGGTCGAACTTGCCGGCGTGCGCCAACGCACGCTCGCAAGCCAGAGTGGCAGAGGGGGGCGACGACATGGACAACTGCTGGCGAAGAGTGGCGTCGGATTCTAAGGCCTCTAATCGTTTTTGGCAGCCGCTCCGGCGCGCCCTCGGAAAAACACCTAGTCGCATGCGACGAATTGCACCGCGGACCCAGGCAATGGAATCCGTCTGAACCGACGATGCCCAGCGGGAAGGCCCCCGCCTAGAGTCCCCCGTCAGCAGCGCCATCCCATTGAGACCTGCAACGAACAGCGACTTTGGTCGCAGTTCGCAGGGCTTTGGAATCCAGATGAAACAAGTCTGGCGTGCCTTCGCGCCAGCTTCCCATAAGGAAGATGGCTCGGCGGACAGGGGGAGACAAGGGTGCCAGGCATCTCTATCCAAACTTGAAGAACTTGAAATGAAAAAAACGCTAATTGCTCTGGCTGCACTGAACCTCGTGGGTGTCGCCTCAGCTCAGTCGTCCGTCACCTTGTTCGGCACTCTGGACGCTGCCGTCAGCTACTACCGGAACGAAAGCACTGCCGGCGTGACAACCACCCAGTGGGCGCTGTCGAACTCGGGCCTCGGTTCGAGCCGTCTGGGCTTTCGTGGCACGGAAGACCTCGGTGGCGGCCTGGCCGCCAGTTTTTGGCTCGAGTCGCAACTGAACAACGACGATGGCCGCGCCGGATCGGCGGTCCAATTTTTCAGCCGTCGTTCGACGGTGAGCCTGTCGGGCATCCTCGGTGAAGTCCGCCTCGGCCGTGACTACACGCCGACTGTATGGAACGACGTGGTCTTCGATCCGTTCTACACCATCGGGTCGGGAGGCAGCCTGCTCCTGATGGCCAACACCCCGTTCAACAACAACGGCATCGCCGGCAGTGGCGGCAACAACTACATTCGCGCCAGCAACAGCGTCGGCTACTTTTTGCCCCCGGGTCTCGGTGGTTTCTATGGCCAGCTGATGTACTCCTTCCCCGAAGCCACCAAGTTCGATCCTGGCGCCCTCACGCCGAACACACCGAACACTCAGCGCGCTGGCCGCTACGCCGGCGGCCGCTTCGGGTACACCAGCGGCCCGCTGGACGTTGCTGCTTCTTACAGCCAGAACACCATCGGCGACAACTTCTTCGTCGGCACCACCACCTCGGTGGACAACTTCAACCTCGGCGCTTCGTACGACTTCGGCGTCGTGAAGCTCTCCGCTGAATACACGGACTCCAAGGCCCACGTCGATTACAAGGTCACTCCGGCAGACCCCGTGCATGACATCGATCTGAACGGCTATCTGATTGGTGCGACCGTGCCCGTGGGTCCTGGCCTGATTCGCGCGACTTACGCCCAGGTCAAATACGACTTCAACCGCCTCGGCGTCAGCAACCCGTCCGCCTACAAATGGGCCCTCGGCTACGTGTACAACCTGTCGAAGCGTACGGCCTTGTATGCGACGGTGGGCTATGTGCACGACAAGGATGGCGGTGCCATGACTGTGTGGGGCCTGTTCAGCACCCAGCCAAAGAGCTCGACCGGCTACGATTTCGGTATCCGGCACAACTTCTGATTCGAAGCAGCCGGTTGGCGACGGATCTTCCAAGCGCCATCAGGCGCTTTCATGCGCCTTTGCATCGAGCTTCAATTCGCGTAGCCAACGCCACAGCGTCGAGCGACTGACGCCGAGATGCCGAGCAGCACGCTGGCGATTGCCTTCGCAAATGCGAAGGGCCTCCAGCACGCGCTCGCCCAGTGGCTGTGTCGCGGGCGGATGCTTCTCGAACAGTTCGGGGCAGTCGAGCCGCAGTTCGTCATAGGGGATGTCTTCGAGTCGCTCGAACTGCAGCAGGAAGACGGCGACTCTTTCGCAGATGTTCTCCAGCTCTCGCACATTGCCCGGCCAGTCGCACGCGACGAAGCGGGGCAGCAGCGGTGCGAGCGCGCCCACGGCGTCCATGCGAGAGCCCAGTCGATGGAGGCAACGCCCCACGTGGGTCTGCGCAAGCTCGGCGATATCGTCACCACGATCTCGCAGGGGCGGAATGCTCAGGCGCAGGGTATTGATGCGGTAGTAGAGGTCTTGCCGAAATCGCCGCGCTGCGATCATCTCCTCCAGTGGCTGATGCGTCGCGGCGATCACGCGCACATCCACGGGAACGGGGGCCGTCGCACCCAGGCGGGTGATCTCCTGCTCCTGCAGCACGCGCAGGAGCCGGGTCTGCAGCGACAGCGGCATGTCGCCGATTTCGTCCAGGAACAAGGTGCCCGTGTGGGCTGTCTCGAAGAGTCCGCGCTTGCCGCCGCGGCGCGATCCGGTGAACGCACCTTCCTCATAGCCGAACAGTTCGCTCTCCAGCAGCGTTTCCGGAAAGGCGGCGCAATTGACCGCAACGAAAGGCCGGTCGGCGCGTGCGCTTTCGTTGTGCATCGCCTGGGCGAAGAGCTCCTTGCCGACACCGCTCTCGCCAACGATCAGCACGCCCAGATCGGTCTTTGCGAAGCGGCGCGCCGTGGCAACGGCGCGAACGAAGACGGGGCTTTGACCGACCAGGCTTGCGAAGCCGTACTTCGCGGCATTCTGATGGCGACGCTGCTGAATCCGCAGGGTGGTATCGGCTTCGTGGATGGTTCGCGCGTCGTACAGCGTGATGGCCGCGCCCACGATTTCGCCGTGCTCGCGAATGGGGGTGCGGTTGACGATCCAGTCGCGGCGGGCAAAGCGCTGCACCGCGGCACGCGCTTCGGTGCCCGTGTCCAAAGTGGCTTGGAGGGACAGTTCGGGCTCCAGGAGGTCCAGGCGCTGGCCCAGCAAGGGCCGATGCGGCGTGCCCAACAGCTGCTGCATTGGCGGATTGACCGCGATGATGCAGTTGTCCCGGTTGACGGCGAGCACGGCCTCCTGCAGGTTGTGCAGCACGCTGTTGAGCTGCTCGTAGCGACCTGCCTCGAGCTGGGCCACCCGCGCCAGCTCGACGGCATCCTCGAATCCTTTGCGGATGCTGGCCAGCGAATAGGCCAGGAAGCCATGCAACCCGGCCTCCTCGGCCAGTTCGACCACCAGACTCGAGCCCACGATGACGTCGAATCCGTCGCGGCGCAATTGCTCGAATTGCTGGCGGGCGTCCTCCGGTGTCCGGTAGGCGTGCTGCTGGATCTCGAGGTTGAGAAGATCCTTGATTGCGTCCAGCTCAGGGATGATCTGGCCGTACGTCACCACGCCGACGCGGCTCGAGATGCGGCGCGCCTTGATCAGCGCCTGCAACAGATCGAAGCCGTCAAGCTGGATCGTTGCCACCGGCGCCTCCAGTCCCGCCCGCAGGATGCTGGCGTTGGAGCCGGCGCTGACGAACGCGTCGACCATGCCGCGCTCGACGCGGTCTCGCGCGATCGCCAACGCGCCGTCAAAGGTGCCGTCCACCACTTCGATGTCCGCGCGTCCGACGTATTCCATGACCACGGGCATGGCGAGTTCACGGATCTGCCGGTAGCCGAGAAAGCACAGCCGGGGCAGGCGCGTTCGATGAAGGGGTTTGGCGGCCATGGGATTCAGTGTCTCAATGAGACATTCAAGTGTTTCACTAATGTCGCATGAAACCGTCAATCAAAGCGTCACTTTCAACAAGTCTTTGAAAATCAACACGTTACGGGCTCATCAGCGGTTGGCATGCCTCATGCGATACGAAGAGGGACTGCTCTCTTTGGAAACATCCCCTTGGCACTCGAACACATCACCATCCTCGACCTGACCCACATGCTCTCGGGCCCCTACGGCACCATGCTCCTGGCAGACCTGGGAGCGCGCACCATCAAGGTCGAGCCACCCGGCGCCGGCGAGGGCACGCGGCGATTGCTGGAAAAGGACCCCGACTACGCTCGCGACGGCATGGGCGCCTATTACCTGACGCTCAACCGCAACAAGGAAAGCGTGTGTGTCGACCTCAAGAGCGAGGCTGGCAAGGCGGTGTTTCTCGACCTCGTGCGGCAGGCCGACGTGGTGTTCGACAACTTCAGCGTCGGCGTGACGGCAAGGCTGGGCATCGACCACGCGTCGCTGGCGCAGGTGAACCCGCGAATCGTCACCTGCTCGGTCACCGGCTTCGGCCAGACCGGCCCCGAAACCAACCGCCCGGCCTTCGACCAGGTGGTGCAGGCCATGGGCGGTGGCATGTCGATCACCGGCACCCCCGAGACCGGCCCCACGCGCAGTGGCATCCCGATCGGCGACCTTGGCGGCGGCATGTTCGGGGCCATGGGCGTGCTGGCGGCGCTGGCCGAGCGCGAGCACACCGGCCGCGGCCAGCATGTGGACATCTCGATGCTGGATGTACAGATCTCCCTGCTCAACTACATGGCGACCATGCATCTGATGTCCGGCCATGTGCCCGCCGGCATCGGCAACGGGCATTTCGTGCATGTGCCCTACAACAGCTATCCGACGGCCGACGGCCACATCATCATCGCGTGCATCGGCGATCCGTTCTTCGAACGCTTCGTCGACTTCATCGACCTGCCGGCCCTGCGCAAGCCCGAGTACCTGCAGCAGCCTGCGCGCTACGCGGCAAAGGCAGAGATCGATGCGCTGGTCGGCGCCGAACTCCAGAAGCAATCGACCGCCTTTTGGCTCGAGCGCCTGCATGCCGCTCGCATTCCCTGCGGCCCGGTCAACAACTTCGAGCAGGCTCTCAACGACGTGCAGGTGCGTGCGCGCGACATGGTGGTCGAGGTGCCCCTCAAGACCGGCGAGACCCTGCGCATGCCGGGCAATCCCATCAAACTCTCCGCCGCGTCCGCGAAGCCCTTTTCCTGCCCGCCCGCGCTGGGCGAGCACACGCAAGGCGTGCTGTCCGAACTGGCCGGCTACTCGGCGGAACAACTCGATCGACTGCGGCGCGACGGCGCGATCGCCTGAGGGGCCGCGCGATGGAAAGAATCCACATCACGGACGTCGCCCCGCGCGACGGGCTGCAGAACCAGCAGGTGCACCTCTCCACGGAATCCAAGCTGGAGTTGATCCGCCTTCTGGCAGCCGCTGGCGTGCAGAGCGTGGAGGCCACGAGCTTCGTGTCGCCCAAGGCGGTGCCGCAGATGGCCGATGCCAGCGAACTGGTTTGCCGGTTGAATGAAGCGCTGCCGCAGTTGCGCAGCTCGGTGCTGGTGCCGAACCTGAAAGGCCTGGAACGCGCGCATGCGGCCGGGGCACAGGAGATCGCCGTGGTGCTCTCGGCCACGGAGACCATGAACCGCAGGAACATCCATATGGGGCTGCAGGAAGCCACCGACGTCAGCGCGCGGACCCTCGCAGAGGCCCGGCGTCTCGGCTTGCGCACACGCGCCTACGTGGCGGTGGCCTTCGACTGCCCCTTCGAGGGCGAGACCCCCCTGTCGGAGGTGATGCGACTCGCTGCGTGCATGCACGCGGCAGGTGCCGGCGAAATCGTGATCGCCGACACCATCGGGTCCGCCGCGCCGGGTCAGGTGAAGGAGCGCCTGCGTGCGCTGCGAGACGTGGTGCCGGTGGGGCAGCTCGCCGTCCATTTCCACGACACGCGCGGCATGGGCGTCGCCAACGCCTGGGCCGCGCTCGAATCGGGAGTGCGCCGCTTCGATGCCAGCGTTGGCGGCATCGGCGGTTGCCCCTTCGCGCCCGGCGCCGCCGGCAACGTCGCCACCGAGGACTTGGTGCTCATGGCGCAGCGCAGCGGCTTTGCGACAGGCATCGCCACGGACGGGCTCCTGGATGCCGTGAGTTACGCCGAGGCGCGACTGCAGCGTCCGCTGGGCGGGCGCTCCATTCGCTGGCTGCGCCAGCGACGGGAAGTGCAACCACGCCAAGTGCTGGTGCCGGCGCGGCAAGCCTGAAGCGCGCTCGGCACTTCTTCAACCCTTTGTTCAACAACAACGCCGATCCTGACCGGCGCAACACTCGGAGACACGAACATGTCACTCAATACCCCCACGCCCACGTCTCGTCTCGGCGTACCCATCCAGGGCGTGCACCACTTCGCATACTTCTGCCGGGATTCCGAAGAAACCCGCCACTTCTACGAAGACATTCTGGGTTGCCCGCTGGTGCACGTGATCCGAGTCGAAACCCTGCGCGGCAGCGGCGCGCGCTGCCCTTACAGCCATTTCTTCTTCCAGATGATGGACGGCTCGTTCCTCGCCTTCTTCGATCTGCTCGAGGCGCCGGACGATCCGGCGCTGGTGGCACCTCAGCCATGGACCAACCATCTCGCGCTTCGCGTGAATTCGCTGGCGGAACTGCAGACGGCAAAAACCAATCTCCAGGCCGCCGGCGTGGCAGTGATGGGGCCGATCGATCACGAATTTGTCGAATCGATCTACTTCATGGACCCCAACGGCGTTCGCCTCGAGTTGACCACTGCGACGGAGACAGAGGAATTCGCCCGCCGCGAACGCGAGTCCGCGCACGCGAATCACGCCAACTGGATCCGGGAAAAGAGCGACTGGCGTTCCCGAAACCCGGTGGCTGCGACCGATTGAAGGTGGCGCCGATTGCAAGGCTGCTCTTTGCCCCCAAGGACCTCACACCATGGACCAAGCTACCACCACTTCCCCGGCCGCTCCGAAGGCGCCTCACGATGGCGCCGCAACGAAGCCCGACGGCCAGGCCCGCCATGCGTTCGATCGCATCCCGGTGATCCTGCGCTTCAAGGAGTCGATCGCCATGGCGGAGACCTATGGCTTCAGCGGCACCCAGGGCGAGGTGATCCTGCAAAGTCAGCTGATGATTCCGCGCGGCGTCAAATCCAAGGTGCTGTACGTCTTCATGCACCCCGCTGCCACCTGCGAGATGCTGCCGATGCCCATCGCCATGGCCGAGGCCGGCGTGCACGTGTTGTGCGCCGGCAGCCGCTACCCGAAGAACGACTCTGCGCTGATCATGGAGAAGGTCGCCTTCGACATGGGCGTGCACGTTCGCGAAGCACGCGAGGTCTGGGGCTACGAGAAGGTGATCCTGGTCGGCTGGTCTGGCGGCGGTTCACTGTCGCTTTTTTACCAGGCGCAGGCCGAGTCTCCCACGATCACCCACACACCTGCCGGCGACCTCTACGACCTGACAAGCGCCCGGTTGCCGCCCGCCGACGGTGTGATCTTCATCGCAGCGCACCTGAGTCGGGCCGAGACGCTCACGGGATGGCTGGACCCGTCGATCACCGACGAACTGGACCCGGACCATCGTCTGCTGGAGATGGACATCTACGATCCGCAATGCCCGCACCAGCCGTCTTACGACAGCGAGTTCGTGGCCCGCTTTCGCCAGGCCCAGATCGACCGCAATCGGCGCATCAGCCATTGGGTGTTGGAGACGCTGGAGCGCCTCAAGCGAGGCGGCGTGGAGAAGGAGCGTGGCTTCGTGGTGCACCGGACCATGTGCGACGTTCGCTGGCTCGACCCCAAGGTCGATCCCAACGGGCGTCGAGCCAACTGGTGTTACCTGGGCGATCCGCGGGTGGTCAACAACGGACCGGCGGGGATTGCACGCTTCTCGAGCTTGCGCAGTTGGCTGTCGCAATGGTCCTACGACCATTCCAACATCAAAGGCGCGGTCAACGCGGCGCGCATCCACCGCACGCCGGTGCTCCAGATCGAGAACCAGGCCGACGACGCCGTCCCGGCCACCCACAACCCCATCATCCGAAGTGCGCTCGCGACACCCGACAAGGAGTTCGTCCAGATCCAGGGTGCTACCCACTACTACCTGGGACAGCCGGAGCTGATGCAGGAGTGCCTGGGTCACGTCAAGCGATGGGCAACCCGTCATTGCTTCATTGACTGAACGACGTCGCCCCGACGGTCCGACCACCATCGGCGTCAGGGCACCGTCCATCGTGATGAGCGCCTCGGGTGCGGACATCGGCACCCCTCACTGCGCCGCGGGTCCCAGCGTCAGGAACGCGATGCCGAAGGCCAGCAGGAAGACGACGAGCGCGAGCTTGCAGACGATGCCGAAGGCGCGCAGGCGGCCGATGCCGAGGCGGGTGCGAAACCATTCCGCCTCGACGCCGAGGTACCAGGCGAGCGCGCCGATTGCCAGCACGGCGGCCGGGAGCTGAAAGCCGAGCCGGCCGAACACCGACGCCAGCGAGAGCGTCAGCACGACAGGCGAAGCGAAGAAACACTGCAGGAAGAACGGCTGCCGCAGCGTCTGCCGATCGATCTCCCGCCGCTGCCTCCGAAGCAGGCCGCACGCCATCTGCAGCGCAAACAGGCTGAAGGTGAGCGCGCGAAAGATCAGCAGGCTGGTGTCGGAAGACGGCAGCTCCTTCGGCATCCCCGAAGTGAACGGCGCCAGGCTCGCGTGCAGGCTGATCTCGAGCGCATGCGCCAGCAGGATCGACAGCACCAGGAACAGCGGCGGACTCACGAGGTCGTCGAACGGGTCCTCGGCCTTCTCGCTCATCTCGGACTCCACCCGCGCTGCCAGCGCCAGCGGATGGCGCAGCACGCGCCACAGCGTGCGGGGATAGAAGACCAGCCAGGCCATCACCTCGTACAGCAGCGCTTCGAGTGACCGGATGAACTTGAGGAATTCCATGGTGGCGGGCGGTCATCATGGCGGATTCCGCCGGCCTTGGGAACGCCGCCACCGGGGCGCCCCGGTGGCGCGCGCGCCCGAACTGGCGCAGCATCCGGGCTCGGGACTCGCGATGACCACGACCTGTACCGGCTGCGGCGCCGAAGTGCCGCCCTCCTCGTCCTTCTGCCCGCACTGCGGGCAGCGGCTGGCGGATCCTCGCCCGGCGGAGCCCGAACCGCTGGCCGACCGCCGCCAGGTCACCGTGCTGTTCGCCGACCTGACGGGCTTCACCTCGCTGGCCGAGCAACTCGACCCCGAGACCGTGCGCAGCTTCCAGAACGCCTTGTTCGAGACCCTGGCGCAGGCCATCGCACGCTGCGACGGCTTCGTCGAGAAATTCGTCGGCGACGCCGTGATGGCGGTGTTCGGCGCCCCGCGCGCGCACGAGGACGACCCCCTGCGCGCCCTCGAGGCCGCGCAGGACATGATGCAGCGCGTGGAGCGGCTGAGCCGGCAGTGGGCCGCGCGCCTCGGCCGCCCGGTGACGCTGCACATCGGCGTCCACACCGGGGCGGTGGTTGCCGGCAGCCTCGGCAGCGGTGCCGGCGGCGCCTATGCGGTCACCGGCGACACCGTGAACACCGCCTCGCGGCTGCTCACCGCCGCGCTGCCGGGCACGGTGCTGGTGTCGGAGGCGACCCACGCGATGGTGCGGCACCGCTTCGACTTCGAGCCGGCCGCCGAGCTGGCGCTGCGCGGCAAGGCGCGGCCGATGCGGGTCCATTGCCTGCGCGGCCTGCGCACCGATGCGGTTTCCGCGCGCGGTCTCGCCGAACTCGGGCTGGTGGCGCCGCTGGTCGGGCGCGCCGAAGCCATCGATCGCCTGGTGGCCGCGTTCGACCGCATGCAGGGCGGCCGGGCCCAGCTCGTCGGCATCGTCGGCGAGGCCGGCGCCGGCAAGTCGCGCCTGCTGGCCGAACTGTTCCAGCGGCTCGAAAGCGACCCCCGGCTGGCGGCGACGGGCGTGCGCCGCACCACCTGCTCGTCGCACGGCGAGCCGACCTACGGCACCTTCGGCGCGCTGTTCCGCGAGGTCTACCGGGTCGACGCCGCTGACACGCTGGAAGTCGCCCGACGCAAGCTCAACGAGGGGCTGAAGGCCCTCGGCGCCGACGCCGACGAGGTCGATGCGGTCGAACAGGTGGTGAGCCACCTGCTCGGGATCGAGGACACGGGCCCGCGCGACATCGACCCCGAGCAGTTGCAGCGCCAGATCACGCTGGCGGCTCGCGCGCTGCTCGAGCGAAGGCTGGCCCGGCAGCCGGTGATGATCGTGATCGACGACATGCAATGGGCCGATGCAGCGTCGATGGACCTGCTGCGCGAGGTGATCGACCAGCTGGCCGACCGGCCGCTGATGCTGCTGGCCGCGCAGCGCCCCGACGCCCGTGCGCTGCGCCCGCTGCGGGCCGAGCATTCGATCGTCGAGCTGGGCCCCTTGAACGACGAAGACGCCGGCGCGCTGGTGAGCCACCTGCTGGGCGCCGCGGCCGACGACGGCCTGGCGCCAGTGCGCGAACTGGTGGCGGCGCGCGCCGGCGGCAACCCCCTGTTCGTCGAGGAGATCGTCCGCAGCCTGGCCGGCTGCGGCCTGCTGGTGCGCCAGGGCGAGCGCTGGGTCTGCGAGGCCACGCACGAGGCGGTGGATGTCCCGTCGACGCTGTACGGCCTGCTGCTGTCGCGCATCGACCGGCTGGACGCGCGGGACCGCCGCATGCTGCAGGAGGCGGCCGTGCTGGGCGCCGAGTTCGATGCCGGGCTGCTGCAGCGCATCGCGAGCGACCCGCCGTCGACCGAAGCGGCGCTGGGCCGGCTGGCGGCGGCCGATCTGATCCGGGCCGGGGCGGCGAGCGGACCCCGCTGGCGCTTCACGCACGCGCTGCTGCACGAGGTCGCCTATCAGAACCTGCTGCTGGCGCGGCGCACCGAGCTGCACCAGCGGGCGGGCCAGGCCCTGGAAGCGACGTTTCTTGCGGATCGGGAGCCGAGTGCCGATGGCGAGGCCCGCAGCCCGCGCCGCCTGGCCGAACTCGAGGCCCTCGGCCACCACTGGAGCCTGTCGCCGGACAAGGCGCGCGGCGCCCACTACCTGCTGGCCGCCGGCGACCGCGCGCGCGCCGTCTATGCCAACGACGACGCCATCCGCCATTACGAGCGCGCGCTGCGCACGCTGGCCGAGGCCCCGGCGGACACGCCGGCCGCCGTGTCCGTGATCGAGGCCGCGACGCTCGACGCGCGCGAGCGCCTGGCCGACCTGTTCGGGCTCCAGGGCCGGCGCGCCGAGGCGCTGGCGCAGTACGACCTCGTCCAGCGCGGCGCCGAACAGCAGCACGACCCGGTCCGGGCCGCGCGCGCGCTGCGCAAGATCGGCGGGCTGCACTGGGAAGCCGGCGAGCGCGAGCGCGCCGGCGCCTGCTTCAGCGCCGGCCTGGAAGGCCTGGGGCCGGACGGCGATCCGATCGAGCGCGCCCACCTGTTCCAGGAAATGGGCCGGCTCGCCTTCCGCGCCGGCGACAGCGCCACCGCCCTGACGCTGGCGCAGCGCGCGCTGGCCGAACTGCCCCCCGATGCGCTCGGGCGCGAACGCGAGGCCACCGTGGTGCGCGCCGAGGCCTGCAACACGCTCGGCGTCGCGCTGGCGCGGCTGGGCCGGCCTTCCGAGGCGGTGGCGCAGATCGAGAGCAGCGTCGCCCAGGCCGAGGCTCATCAACTGCTGCAGGCGGCCTGCCGGGGCTACACCAACCTCGGGGTGCTGTATGCGTCGCTCGATCCGCAGCGCAGCATCGAGACCTGCCTGCGCGGGCTCGAGACCGCGCGCAAGGTCGGCGATCTCGGCTTCCAGTCGCGGCTCTATGCCAATCTCGCGGTCGCCTATTGCGCGCTGACCAACCGCTGCGAAGCCGAAGGCATCGAGGCCGCGCGCGCCGCCGCCAGCCTCGACCGCCGGCTCGGCCTGCTCGATCACCTGGCGGTGCCGCTGATCGTGCTGGGCCAGATCTATCAATGCCACGGCGACCATGCGCGCGCCTTCGTGTCCTACAACGAGGCGTTGCAATTGGCCGAGCAGATCGACGAGCCCCAGCTTCTCTTTCCCTGCTACGATGGTTTGGCGACGCTGTACCTCGACACCGGCCGCATGGCGCAGGCCGAGACCTATCTGGCCAAGGCACAGGCCGTTTGCGAGCGCGCCGGCCTCGAACCCGACGCCCTGATGGTGCTTCCGTTTCTCTGCTGAACCTGCCGGAAGGAGTTTCGACATGACCTCCCAGATGGAATCCCCCGTGGCACCGGGCGAAGCAGCCCCGGACTTCGCGCTGCCTGCGGTGGCCGGCCCCGAAACCATATCGCTCGCCGACTACCGCGGACGCAGCCCCGTGTTCCTCGCGCTGATGCTCGGCCTGTGGTGCCCGTTCTGCCGCCGGCAACTGGTGCAGCTCGGCAAGTTCGAGGTCAAGCTGAAGGCGCTGGGGGTCGAGAGCCTGGTGGTGGTGGCCACCGATCCCGAGAACGCGCGGCTTTATTTCAAGTTCCGGCCGACCCCGCTGCGGCTGGCGTCCGACCCCGCCCTGTCGACGCACCGCGCCTACCGGGTGCCCAAGCCCGAGGCGACGCCCGCCCTGATACAGGCCCTGGACGAGATCCGCGTCAATCCGACCGGCGAGCTGCCCGAGCCGCTGCCGATCTCGGAAGCCGCCAAGGTGCTGACCGAACTCGACGGCTATGCCTGCACGCCGACCGACCTGGGCGACGTCGACCGCCAATGGCCGCAGCTCAAGGCGATGTTCATGATCGACCGCGAAGGCATCGTGCGCTGGCACGACATCGAATGCGCCCGCGAAGGGCTGGCCGGCATCGGCAAGCTGCCGTCCGAAGAAATGATCCTCGGCGCGGCCCGCGCCTGCGTCTGATCTGCCCCGGCGCCGGCCTGAGGGCTCAAGTGCCGAGGGCGACCGTCTCCGGTGCCCCCGGCGCCCCTGGTGCCCGCGGTGTGTTTGCCGCCATCAGGGATTCCAGTCGCTTGCGGTCGGCGATCAGCCGCGACGTGACCAGGGTCACGACCTGGAATCCGAAGGCCGGATTCTGGAAATACAGCTGCTTGAAGGTGTTTTCGTCGATCCTCAGGACGGTGCAGTCGGTGACGCAGCGCGCGGTCAGCGAGCGGCGCTTGTCGGGCGCGAAGAAGGCGATCTCCCCGAACAGGCGCCCGGCCTCCATGAGCTCGCCGATCTCGACGAATTCGATCTGTCCCGAGGCGAGGAAATACAGGTGCCTGGCGGCGTCCCCCTTGCGGAACAGCACGTGGGAGGCCTTCAGGCGGCGGCTGCGCATGTAGGGGCGCAGCCAGACCCCGGACAGGTCGTCTTCCGCCGCCGCGGCGGTCACGCGGCGCGTGAGACGCACCATCTCCGCGGTGCGCCAGATATTGATCGGCAGCAGCGCCCCGTGCAGCAGCATCATGATCAGCGAGGGATGCAGCGCCCCGTAGACCAGGAAGCCGAGGTTGCCTCCCACCGCGAGACAGCGCAGCGGGATCATGGTCTTCACGAACGAGCTGACCACCACCAGCGCGCCGGCCACCGCCGCCGAGCACACGGCGACGACGCCGGCCGGCGTGGAGATCGATGACGCCAGACTCGCCATCGCGGTGTCCCACAGTACGTGCATTGACATGCGTCCTCCTTGTCTGGTCAATTCGTCGCGCCTTGCATTGTGCGACGAGGCAGGGATTTCTCAACGCGGCAGTTCGCGTCCGACCATGTAGAGGCCCAGCAGCGCCAGCCCGATGAAGAAGCAGCGCTTGAACACGGCCACGGGAAGCCGCAGCCGCAGCCGCTGGCCCAGCACCATGCCCGCCAGCGCGGGCACCAGCATCGCCAGCGAGGCGCCGACCCATGGCGCCGAATAGCCGCCCTGCCCCGCCAGCGCGAAGCCGAGCGCGAAGGTCGCGCTCGTGAACGACAGCCCCATCGCCTGGATCAACTCGTCGCGCGACAGCCTCAGGGCCTGCAGATAGACCACGGCGGGCAGCACGAACACGCCCGTCAACGCGGTGATCGCGCCGGTGAGCGCGCCCGCGAGGGGGCCCAGCCAGGCTTCATGGCGCGCAGGCAGATCGAGCGGGCGCCCCAGCAACCCCCAGGCCGCATAGGCGGCCAGCGCCAGGCCAAGGGCCAGCATCGCGCCCGAACCGGCCGGGGCACCGAAGCACCAGGCGCCGAGCAGCGTGCCGCCGACGATGCCGAGCTGCATGCCGCCGAGCCGGCGCAGCATGCCCAGCACGCTCGGCCACGGCCGCAGCTGCCAGAGATTGGTCACGAGGGACGGCGCGATCAACAGCGCGGCCGCCGCCGCCGGCGGCATCCACACGGCCAGCAGCGCCATCGACAGCGTCGGCAGGCCGAGCCCGATGACGCCCTTGACGACGCCCGCGAGCACGAAGACGGCCGCCATCAGCGCCCACAGGGAGAAATCGAATTCCAGCATCGGGCCAGTGTCGCGGCCCTCGCGGCACTTGAAAATGCGGAACCTGCACACCCTGCCTCAGGCACAGACTGAGGGCTACCGTGGTACCTTGCCGGCATGCGATTCGACCTCACCGACCTGCGGCTGTTCGAGAACATCGTCGAGGCCGGCAGCATCACCGGCGGCGCCGCGCAGACGCACATGACGCTGGCCTCCGCCAGCCAGCGCGTGCTCGGCATGGAGGCCGACCTCGGCACGCCGTTGCTGCTGCGTTCCAGGCAGGGCGTGCAGCCGACCGAAGCCGGACACACGCTGGTCCACCACGCGCGGCTGGTGCTGCAGCAGATGGAGCGCCTGCGCGGCGAACTCGGCGACTACGGCGCCGGCCTGCAGGGCCACGTCCGCCTGCTGTGCAACACCTCGGCGATGACCGAGCACCTGCCCGAGGCGCTGGGCCGCTTTCTGGCGCAGCATCCCCGCGTGTCGGTCGACCTCGAAGAACAGGCCAGCACCGACATCGTCGACGCGGTGCGCGCCGGGCTTTGCGACATCGGCATCGTCTCCGACGTGGTCGACGTCGAGGGCCTGCAGCACTTCGTGTTCCGGCGCGACGACCTGGTGCTGGTGGTGCCGCGCGGCCATGCGCTGGCGCGCCGCCGGCGCGTGGCATTGGCAGAGGTGGTCGATGACCGGTTCATCGGCCTGGCGGAGGGCAGCCCGCTCCAGGCGCACGTGGCGCAGCACGCCCGGCGGCTGGGCAAGCGGCTGGCCTACCGGGTGCGGGTGCGCAGCTTCGAGGCGGTCTGCCGGATGGTCGCGCAGGGCATCGGCGTCGGCATCGTGCCGAAGGCCGCGGCGGACCGCTCCCCGTCCCTCAGGGAGATCCGCGCCATCCCGATCGCCGAGGCCTGGGCCGCGCGGCACCTGCTGGCCTGCGTGCGGGACCTCGATGCGCTGCCGCTCAACGCGCAGCGCATGCTGCACGCGCTGCTGGCGCCGGCGGCACAATAGCCGCGCATGCCAAGCCCCGTCGTCCCGGCCGACTCGATCGTCGCGCTGCTCCAGTCGCTGGTGCGCACGCCCAGCCGTGCCGGCACCGACGCGCCGGGGCCGGTGGTGCACTGCATGGAGGGCTGGCTCGATGCGCGCCGCCTGCCCTTCCGCCGGCTGCGCGGCGCCGACGGCAAGGCCCTCGGCCTCTATGCCGAGGTGCGCGGCGGGCAGGCCGGCGGCCCCTGGACCGTGCTCGACGCCACGCTGGACACCGCGGGCTTCGGCGAGGCCGCCACCTGGACCTCGCCGCCGACCGAGCCGAGGATCTCGCAGGGCTGGCTCTACGGGCGCGGCAGCGCCGACTCCAAGGGCGGCGCGACCCTGTTCGCACACCTGCTGCAGGAATTCAGCCAGGCGCGGGATCGCTTCGCCGGCCGGCTCGGCGTGCTGCTCGACCTCGACGAGCATTCGGGCCGCTTCGGCGGCGCGCGCGCCTTCTTCGACCACCCCTTCGATGGCGCACCAGCGCCCCGCCCGAACGGCGTGATCATCGGCTACCCCGGGATGCAGCGGATCGTCACCGGCGGGCGCGGCTTCCTGCGCGCGCGCCTCGCGGTGCACGGCATCGCCGCGCACTCCGGCGCCACCCGCCAGCGCGGGCTGAACGCGATCACCCGCGCCACCGCGCTCGCGCGCGCGCTCGAGGCGGCCGGACTGCCGGCGGCGGACGATGCCTTCGGGCTCCCGCCCCAGTTGACGCTGACCGGCATGCACGCCGGCGACGGCGGCTACAGCCAGGTGCCCGACCTGTGCGAACTGCGCCTCGACCTGCGGCTCACGCCGGGCTTCACCGACGAGCACGCGCGCGCGCTGGTTCGCCGCACGGTCGAGCGGCAGGACGCCGAATACGCGCCCGCGCCGGCCAGCGATATCGAATGGACCGCCGGCTGGCCCGCCTACCGCGTGCCCGACACCCACCCGATGGTGGCCGCGCTGCGCGAGGCCGGCCGCGCCGAACTCGGCCTCGATCTTCCGACCACCGTGGTGGGACCGTCGAACATCGGCAACTACCTCCACGGCCTGGGCGTGCCGGCCTTGTGCGGCTTCGGCCTGCACGGCGAGAACATCCACGCGGCCGACGAGCGGGTTTCGCTCGACAGCATCGGCCCCGTGTACCGGATCTATCGCGACGCGCTGTACCGCCTGCAGCGCGCCTGAGGCGTCGCGGCCCGGTCGGCCGCACACGAGGAGCCGTCACTTGTGAGCGCTTACTCTCAAACGATGTCCCGAAAGAAGGGGCCCTGAGGGAACGCGCTCAGAGCGACCAGCTGGCCTGCAGGGACGGGCGCTTCGAGAACTCGGCGAACCATGCCGCCACCCCGGCATGCCTCGTGCGCCAATCGAAATCGCCGAATCGCAGGTCCAGATACCCAAGCGCGCAGGCCACGGCGAGGGTGCCGATGTCCACGCGCCCGGGTGCCAGCAGCGCCGGATTCGCGTTCAGGTGCGCCAGCGAAGTCTCGGCCTTGTCCAACTGCGCCGCTCGCCATTCGGGCCAGCGCAAACCCTCCGGCCGGGCCACATCCTCGTAGCGCGCCAGCAGTGCGCCGTCGAGGATGCCGTCCGCCAGCGACTGCAGGGTCAGCGCACTCCAGCGCGCCGCACCGCTGGCGGGAAACAGATTGCCGCCTCCCACGCTGTCCAGGTACTCGCAGATCACACGGCTGTCGTACAGGGCCTCGCCGTCGTCGGTGATGAAGGTGGGGACCTTGCCCAAGGGATTCTTGGCAATGATCTCCTGGTCGCGTTGGACCGGGTTCGCGTTCGATGGCAGCAACTGCACGCGCTCGCCGAGGCCGAGTTCGTGCGCCACCACCAGGCATTTGCGCACGTAGGGAGAGAAGGGAGAAAAGTAGATCTTCATGAGCCGAGGGGTTCCGTCGTTGAAAGTTCAGGCGCCGTTGCGAGATGCCGCCCGGCGATCCAGCCGAACGTCAATGCCGGGCCCAGCGTGATGCCGGGCGCCGGGTACTCCGCTGAAGGGCGCATGCGCTCGATCGCGCAGACGAGTCCAGGCGCCGTGGCCATGATCTCGTCTTCGGTGAGCGTGGAGTCGACGCGGGCTAGCAGCGCCCCTTCTTCGCCTGCCCCGGCGGGCAGTGGTAGCCGCCATCGCCCTGGTCGTCGTGGTCGTGATTGCTGTGTTTGCCGTTCTTTTGCTTGCCCGGCTTCCACTGGTCGTCGACCCAGCGCCATCCGCCGCTCGCCTGGACCCAGCGGCCCGGTGCATAGACGTAGTCCGGCCGGTCTTGCTGCCAACGGCCGCCCTGCCAGACGTAGTCGCGCTCGTTCCAGACCCAGCGACCCTGCACCCACACCTGGCCCGGGCGCGGTCCTGGGACCATTTCATAGCGCGGCGGCGGCGGCGCCATCTGCACGATGCCGGGCACGTTGATGTTGATGTTGACCTGCCCGAGGGCCGGGAAAGTGGCCGCCGCGGCAAGGGCGGCGAAGGCGAAGGTGGCAATGCGCAAGGGAAGCTCCATTCAACTCGTGGCTGGCCATTCTAGGGAAGCGGCCCAGTCGAACGCGCAGGGGTCGTCAGCGTCGGCTTTCGGGCCGTCCCCGAGCAAGCAGCAACTGATTCTGGACCAACGGCCAGAATCAGCTGAAGATGCGATCGAATCTGGACAACAGGGAGCGCCGCGACATGGATCGACGAGACTTCATTCGCCTGACCTCGGGAGGCGGCATCGCACTGGTCGCCGCAACCGGCACCGCCTGCAGCCAGCAGATGCCCGAGGATGCCGTCGCCGCGTGGAAAGGGCCCGGCGCCGAGCCTGACGCACGGCGCTGGATTCTTGGCTATGCCATCCTGGCGCCCCATTCGCACAACCTGCAATCGTGGCTGGTCGATCTGCGCACGCCGGGCGAGATCCTGCTGCGCTGCGACCTCACTCGCCTGCTCCCCGAAACCGATCCGTTCTCGCGGCAGATCATGATGAGCCACGGCACGTTCCTGGAACTGCTCGACATCGCGGCACGCGAGCGCGGCCTGAGGGCCGAGATCTCCTTGTTCCCGGAGGGTCCGTTCGGCCCCTCCAACCTCGACCAACGGCCGGTCGCGCGCATCCGCCTGATCGCCGACCCCACCATATCCAGGGACCCGCTGTTCGCGCAGATCCTGACTCGCCGCACCAACCGCAGCGCCTACGACCTGGCCCGCCCGGTGCCGCCTCATGCCTGGCAGACGATGATGGAGAGCGTGAAGCCGAATTCCTTGCGCTTCGGATTCGTCGGCCTGGATCAGCCCGATGCGCTCCAGCGCCACCGCGCCATTGCCGCGCAGGCGTGGCAGATCGAACTGACCACGCCGCGAACGATCATGGAGTCGTACAAGGTGCTGCGCGTGGGGGCCACGGAGATCGAACAGCACCGAGATGGCTTGTCCGTCCTCGATCGAATCCCCGTGTGGATGAGCCAGGTCGGGCTGTTCGACCGCAGCAGGCCGCCGGCGCCGGGTGACTACGCCACCACGAGCCAGATCAAGGACTTCAAGGCCAAACTCGATTCAACGCCAGGCTTTCTGTGGATGGTGACCGATGGCAATGACCGATCAACCCAGGTCAACGCCGGCCGAGCGTACGTCCGGGTGCAACTCGCCGCCACGGCTGCCGGCATTGCGCTGCAGCCACTCCAGCAGGCCTTGCAGGAGTATCCGGAGCAGGCGAAACCCCACGCGGAGGTTCGAAGCCTGCTGGATGCGTCGCCATCAAACCTGACGGTGCAGATGTGGGCACGTGCTGGCTTTGCACCGCCCGTCGGTCCCGCTCCGCGCAGGGGCGTGGACGCTCAGCTGGTACCAGCGTGAGTCGATGAAGACGTCCGGCTACATCCTGGTCGCAGGGTTGGTCTCGGCCGCGGCCGGCGCGGTGGCGCTGGGCCGGTGGCAGTGGCAGCGACAGGGCACCGCCCTTCGCGCGACGATGCGGACGGCCTGCCTGCCCCCGTCCGTGAAGACCTACGACGCTCGCGATATCGAAACGCTCCCGCCGCCCGTGAGGCGCTACTTCGAAGCCGCATTGCAGGACGGCCAGGCCATGATCTCCAGCGTTCGGTTCTCGCAGCAAGGGCAGTTTCGGCAGAAGGATGCCTGGCAGACCTTCAGCGCGACCCAGTTCGCGACGATGCACCCTCCCGGCTTCGACTGGGACGCGCGGATCAGGATGGCACCGGGCGCCGATGTCTGGGTTCGAGACACCTATGCCCTGGGCGCCGGATCCTTGCGCGCCGCGGTGCTCGGACTCGTGACCGTGGCGGACATGCGTGACACGGCGGCATCGGCACGCGGCGAATTGATGCGCTACCTCGCCGAAGCGGCGTGGTATCCGACCGCCCTGCTGCCCAGCCAGGGCGTGCGATGGGAGGGCATCGACGATGCGTCCGCGCGAGCGACGCTCTGCGACGGGACGACCACGGTCACGCTGGAGTTCAGATTCGGGACGGACGGCTTGATCGCGGCGGTGTGGGCCGCGTCCCGTCCGCGATCGGCGACCGAGTCTGCGCCGTGGCTGTGCCGCATCACCGGCTACGAGCTGCGAGCCGGCATGCGCGTCCCGCTACAGGGCGAAGTCGAATGGGAATTGCCGAGTGGGCCAGCGCCGTACTTTCAGGGGCTCGTGACGGACATCGACTATGAGTTCGCAGCGCGGTGATCGTGTCCCGATTGTTCCGGCTGGCGCTACGTGGCGCTGATGATCGGCTGCGCCCGGGCTTGATGGCGCGCGCCAACCAACTCCGCCGGATTGCGCATGCGGGAAGGGTTGGACCAGACGAGCCCCGCCCGGACGCGACCCAGGAAAGGGCGGAGCAGGCAGAATGCGCCGCACAGCCGGGTTCGGCCAGGACCGGACCTCCGGCGCCAGCCCAAGAGTTTCAACAGGGATCACCGTGGCTGAAGGCCCCAAGGAGGACTGATGGCAGCTCGCCTCGACGGTTTCGAAGGTTTCATGACCCAAACCTTGCAGGAGTGGAACATTCCGGGCGCGGCGGTGTGCGTCATGTCGGGCGACGATCTGGTGCTGCGCCAGGGTTACGGATACCGGGACTGGGCCACTCGCGCTCCGTTCACGACGCAGACCCTCTTTCCCATCGCGTCCAACACCAAGCTCTTCACCTCGATGGCTGCGGGGCAGCTCGTTCAGCAAGGCCAGCTGACCTGGGATGAGCCCATTCGCGACAAGGTGCCCTCCATCCGATTTGCGACGCAAGCGCTGAACAGCACGGTGACCCTGCGCGACATGCTTTCGCATCGGACCGGGATCCATCGGCACGACAGCGTGTGGAACAAGTCTGCGCTCACACCCGCCGAGATCTTCGAGCGGCTGCGCCACCTGCGGCCGGTGGAGTCCCTGCGCCAGAGCTTCATCTACAACAACCTGATGTATGCCGCGGTCGGCCACATCATCCATATGCTCTCGGGGCAGCCGTGGGCCGAATTTGTCCGGGACCATCTGCTCGAACCGGCGGGGATGGGCAAGACCCTCTTCTCGCACGCCGCGCTGCTGGCGAGCACCGATCGGGCCGTGCCCTACATCGAGAAGCGGGATTCCGAAGAGCTCCTGCGCTTGCCGGATGAAGACCAACTGAGCGGATCAAGCGCTGCGGGCGGCATGGTTTCCACTCTGGAAGACATGTCCAAGTGGCTGCGACTCCTGATGGACGACGGTCGCATGGGCGAGCGACAGATCGTCCCCCGGCAGGTTGTCCAGGAAACAATGGCACCTGCCATGGCGCTGCCCAACACGCTGGCGTTGACGCGGGGGTGGCGCGAAATCCTGAATGTGACCTATGGCATGGGGCGGCACACCGCTGTGTACCGCGGCCATCTCATCAGCTACCACGGTGGGTTGCTCGATGGGGTCACGTCCCAGGTCCTGCTGCTGCCGCACGAACGCATCGGAGTGGTGACGTTCGTGATCGGCGACAGTTTCGGGGTTCTGCGCGACACCATCGCCTACCAGGCCGTCGAGCGCCTGCTTGGCCTGGCACCCACGCCGTGGCACGAACGCTGGCTTGCCGTGAAGAAAGCCTTCCGCACAGGCATGACCCAGGCACGGCAACGCGCGGGAAACGAGCGCATACCAGGCACCGTGCCCTCGCACCCACTCACGGCGTATGTCGGTGAGTACGAGCATCCGGCCTATGGACGGACGGTGATCCGCCACGACCCCGAAGGACTCCGCTTCGCGTTCCGTGCTGCGGACCTGGCACTCGGTCACGTGCACTACGACCGATTCGACACCCCCGACGACGAGCTCCGAGGCAAGTGGTCGCTGAACTTCACCACGGATCCGCAGGGCGACATCGGCGCGCTGCACATGGTGCTCGACCAGGCCGAGGCGACATTCACCCGCGTCGCACCCCACCCGACAGTCGACGACCTCCGGGACCTGTGCGGCACATTCGAAACCGCGTCGGGCGTCAAGTGGCAGGTCGGCGTCAAGAACGGTGCGCGGCTCTATCTGTGCTTTCCGGGCACACCCGACGTAGAACTCGTGCCCTACAAAGCCTCCCGCTTCAGGATTGCGCAGTTCCCGGATCGGGTCTACGCGTTCGAAACGGACGAGGCTGGCCGGTGCCGTCTGCGCATCGCTGGGCCCGAGGGCGTCTATCTGCTGACGCGCGTCGAGCTGTGACGCCGCTGCGCTGCAGCCGGCGCGACGGCGGTGGCGTTCACCGGCGCTGCAGCACCTTGAGCACGCCGAGCGCGGCGGCGCACTTGAGGCCGCCCGACCCGATCACCACCGCCACCTTCGGCTTTCTCCTGTGCTCCGGCGGCCCGGGAGGCCCCTGCTTCATGCGACTTCCGCCGGCTCCGGGCTCTGCCGCATCAGCTCGCGCAGGTACGGCAACTGCTCCTCGGCGGCGCGCTCGCCGGCTTCGATGATGTAGGGGATCTTGTCGGTATCGAACAGCCGCACGCGCTGCTCGAAGCGCGGAATGATCGGGATGATCTCACTGTGGTGGGCCAGGCTGTGGAAGGCGAAGTTCGACTTCAGCAGGTTGTTCGACATGATCGCGCTGAGCTGGAAGGCGAAGCGACCGGCCGAGTGGATGCTGGACTGGTAGGGGCTCTCGAAGCCGGCCGCCACGATCACGTGGGCGCCCTGCCGGATGGCGACGCCGATCGGCAGCGGGTCGGACAGGAAGCCGTCGATCAGCAGCTTGTCACCGATGCGCCAGGGCGAGAAGGCGAACGGCAGCGCGATGCTGGCGCGCACCGCATCCACCAGGCGGCCCGACGACAGCACCACCTGCTCGCCGTTGGCGAGGTCGGTGGCGGTGACGTGCAGCGGCGTCGGCAGGTCCTCGATGCGGGTGTCGCCGAAGGCGCTCTGCAGCCGCTGCATGATCATCCGGTCGTCGCGCAGGCCGTAGGTGGCCTTGTCGAAGCGCAGCCAGCGCGGCGCCACGGTCTGCAGCAGCGCCCGGGTGTTGCGCCTGTTCGCCACTTCCTTGGTCCACAGCCGACGCGTCATGTCGGCCGCCACGTCCGCATCGTGCCCGGCCGCCATGACGGCCGCATACATCGCACCGGCGCTGCAGCCCACCACCATGTCGAGCTCGAAGCCTTCGCGTTTGAGCACGGTCTGGATGCCGATGGCGGCGGCGCACTTCACGCTGCCCGAGCCGATGACCAGCGCGATGCGCTTGCGCCCGTGCGCGGATCCAGATGATTTCATCGCAGTTCTCCACCGCGCGTGGTTCGATCCACGCCGTATGACATCGCAGGACCGAAGCCAGGAACACCGCGGAACCGGCTCTGCCGGGCCGCTGGTGTTGCCCCCTTGAGGGGGGAGGCGGCGACACGAAGTGAGCAAGCAACGGGGGTGGGTGTCATTGCACTTCGGCGTCGAAGCTCGCCACGGCCGAGCCGACGTCGCCATAGAGCCTCAGGATGCTCGTGAAGCCCGACAGCTCCAGCACCCGCAGCACGCCGGGCTGGACGCCCGCGAGCCGGAAGTCGCCGCCCTGGCGCCGCGCGTCCTTGAGGGTCGCGAGCAGCGCCCTGAGGCCGGCGCTGCTGGTGTAGACCACCTCGCTGAAGTCGGCCACCAGCCGCACCCGTTGTTCGCTGACCGCCTTGCCGAGCGCCGCCATGAGGTGCTCGGCGGTGAGGCTGTCGACGCTGCCGCTGATGGCCGCAATGGTGACGTCGCCGGGGGTGATGTGGATCTGCATGGGAACTCCTCTGCTCTGGATTAGGGACGGATCTGCTTGACGAGCGTCAGGTGGTTGCCGCGCTCGGGGTCCGGCCGGTAGCGCACCTCGTCGACCATCTGGCGCACCAGGTGCCAGCCGAGGCCGCCGATCGGGCGCTCCTCCCACGAGGCGTCGAGCGAGGGCGCGGCCAGCGAGTCCGGATCGAAGGCGCGCGCACGGTCGGCGATCTCGATCGTCATCGGACAGCTTTCCCAGTCGCACGCCAGCGTGATCGGACCCGGCGGGCCGTCGGCGTAGCCGTGCGTGATGACGTTGACGCTGACCTCCTCGACCGCCAGCCGGACCTCGTCGCGCACCTCGCGGCTGGCACCGGCGCGCCGGCAGGCCTGGTCGGCCACGGCGAGCAGATCGGGCAGGTTGTCCAGCGTGGCGGTGCGGGTGATGCTGAGCCTGTTCATCCAGGCTCTTTCGGCAGGAGTGCGCGCGCGATCTTGTCCATCAGCCGCGCCAGGTCGACCGGCTTGGTGTCGAAGTCGTTGCAGCCGGCGGCCATGGCGCGCTCGCGATCGCCCGACATCGCGTGCGCCGTGAGCGCGATCACCGGGATCGCCCGGGTCGCCGCATCGGCCTTCAGAACGCGGGTCGCCTCCCAGCCGTCCATCACGGGCAGGCTCATGTCCATGAGGATCAGGTCCGGTGCGGCGCTCGCGGCCAGCGCCACGGCCTGCGCGCCGTCGATGGCGGCCGAGATCTGGAAGCCCTGGCGCGACAGCCTGCGCGACAGCATGTCGAGGTTCATCTCGTTGTCCTCGACGATCAGGATCCTAGGCATGGGCCAGGCCCCTCCTGGCGGCCACCGGCGCCGGCACGCGAACGACGAAACGGGCGCCCGCGCCGACCTGGCTGTCGACGTCGATCGTGCCGCCCATCAGTTCGCAATAGTGGCGCGTGATGGCCAGGCCCAGGCCGCTGCCGCCGAAGCGGCGCGTGCTGGAGCTGTCGGCCTGCGCGAAGGCGCGGAACAGCAGCTCGCGCTGGGCGCCGGAGATGCCGATGCCGTTGTCGCTCACCTGGATCACGAGCATCTGGGTCTCGGGCTCGTGCCGGACGTTGAGCACGACCTCGCCGTCGCGCGTGAACTTGCCGGCGTTCGATAGCAGATGGGCCAGGATCTCCCGGATCTTCTCCGCATCGCCCAGCAGGCGCAGCGGCGGGACGTCGCAAAACAGGCTGAAGACGTTGCCGTTGCGCTCGATCTGCTCGCGCATCTCCTGCGCCACGTCCGCCACCAGTTCGTCGGGCCGGAACGGCGCGTTGAAGACCTCCGCCTGGCCGGCCTCCATCCTGGAGAGGTTGAGCACGCCCTCGACCATGGCCAGCAACGTCATGCCCGCGCTGCGGATCTTCTGCACGTCGCCGACGCGATCGGCCTCGCCGATGTCCATGAACTCCGATTCGAGCAGCTCGCTGTAGCCGATGATGGCGTTCAGCGGCGTGCGCAGCTCGTGGCTCATGTTGGCCAGGAAGGCGCTCTTGGTCCGGTTGGCCGAATCGGCCAGCATGCGCGCGAGTTCGAGCTGCCGGTTCTTCAGCGTGATCTGCTCGTTGCGCTGGATCACTTCGCGCCGCGCCGCCAGCGCGCGCTGGGCCTGCGAATACGAATGGACGCCGAACATCAGCAGGTAGGGCACGAAGCAGACCACCGACAGCAGCGCGGTACGCAGCGATGACTCCAGCTGCAGATCGAAGCCGTTGGCGGCCGCGCCCAGCAACGCCCCGGCCAGCCAGGCGACGAAGCCGCGCTGAGCCAGCGGCGGGCCGCCCAGGCTCAGGATCGACAGCAGGCCCGAGCTCAGCATCAGCGTGCTGGGCCACAGCGAGAAGGACACCAGCCCGCTCAGGACGCCGAACAGCAGCGCGTCGACCATCAGGTTGCGGTGTTCGGCCCGGCGGCTGTCGGGCGCCCGGCGCGCCACCCAGCGTGCCAGCGGCGCCCACAGGAAGCCGTGGAAGACGAGCACCGCCCAGGCCCACGGCGGCGGCGGCCGCTCGAGGAAGTGCGACACCAGCACCACCAGGACCAGCAGGCTGGCCCAGCGCCGCACGCCGTAGTCGAGCTCGACGATCGGGTGTGTCTTGCGCGCGCCAAGCCCGCCCGCAACAGCTTCAGCCGTGGGAACCATACAGAAAGTAATAATTGTGTTTTCTTTCGTTTGCAGATTAAGCTGCGCCCGGGCTGGAAAACTGTCCGCAGCCGCCAATCTCACTTGCCGAACGCGCCAAGGAACGGACACCGCAATTCATCGAAGGACCGACCTCGTGACGCCCACCGCCGCCTTGCCGTTCAACATGCTTGCCGGGATCCAGAAGGCCGGCATCGACCTCGCAGCGCTCGCGGTGCAGGCCGGGCTCTCGCCGGAGGCGTTGCGCAAGCCGCTCAGCGCGGAACAGGCGGACCGCTTCTTCACGGTGGCCTACGAACGGATCGGCGATCCGGCCGTCGGGCTGGCGCTGGGCATGCAGCCGATGCGGCCCGAACTATTCGGCGTGGTCGGCTTCTCGGCCATGACCTGCAGCAGCTTCGGGGCGGCGCTGGCGCGCATCGCACGCTACAACGCCCTGGTGTCGGCCTGCGAACTCGACATCGTGCCGGACGCCGACGAGGCCGCGGTGCGCGTGCGCTACGGCGGCCCCGGGCGCCCGTACAGCCGCTGCCGGATGGATCTGCAGATGGGGACGCTGCTGAACTTCGGCCGCCTGTTCACCGAGCGCGAGATCACGCCGGTGCGCCTGACGCTGATCGGAGAGCCGCCGCCCTATCACGCGCGTTATGCCGAAGTGTTCTCGTGTCCGGTGCTGTTCGGCCAGCCGCACGACTCGATCGTGTTCCGCCGCAGCGACCTGGACCTGCCGCTGGTCAGCGCGAATCCGACCGTCGCCGCCCTGTTCGAGGATGCCGCGGAGCGCGACCTGATGGCCCACCGGTCCCCGCGCGACACCGCCCATGTGGTGCGCGAGGCGCTGCGGCAACTGCTGCACGGCGATGTGCCGAGCATCGCTCAGGTGGCCGGCGCGCTGTTCGTGAGCGAGCGCACACTGCAGCGCCGGCTGGCGCGCGAAGGGGTCCAGTTCAGCACGCTGCTGGACGAAGCCCGCCTCGAGATGGCGCGGCGCTACCTCGCGGCCGGCCGCGCGAGCCTGACCGAGATCGCCTACCTGCTCGGCTTCGTCGACCCCAACTCCTTCTTCCGTTCCTTCAAGCGCTGGACCGGGAAGACGCCGGCCGACTACCGGCTCGGCAACGGCGTCGAGCCGGCGAAGACGACGCCACGGGCCCCTGCCTCTTCGGCCGCGCCTTACGGCGCGACAGAACCCACGTTCTTGCGTGGCATGAAAATCGAGTAGTTGCCATTGGCCTGCGCGACCAGGGTGTCTCCAGAGAAGATCCTCGACTCGAGATTGGCGATGGTCCTGCCTCGGCTGACGAGTTCAGTGACGCACCTGATGAGGCCGGAAGCCACGGGCTTGAAGTAGTTGATCTTCACCTCGATCGTGGCGCAGATCTCGTCTTCGGCCAGTGTCGGGTAGAGCGCGACGCCCATGCCGGTGTCCGCGAGCGCGAAGATGACGGCGCCATGCACGACATCGTGCGGATTGCGGTGATGTTCCTCGACCTGCAGCGTGCACTGGCTGAAGCCGGCACGCTGCTCTTCAACGATGAGGCCGATGAGGTCTGCGTAGGGGTGGTTCATCGGCAGGATTCTGCACCCTGACGCTTGACTTCAGCGGCGCCAACGGCGCGCTCGATGGACATTCAGACCACGGGCCGGGGTGCGGCGCCTACCGAACGACGGCGCTGGCCCCCCCGAGCGCGTGGCCAGGGCCGCAGCCGACGGCTCGGCGGCTTCGACGACAGCGTGCTGACGATGCTGTCCAACATCTGCAAGCCCGAGGGGCGTGACGGAAAAGCCGCGATGAAAATTGAGAATCATCGCATCTCGGCATGGGCCCAGTCGCCGTCTATTCTTTGCGCGGCAACAAGACAAGGGAGGTACGCCATGAACGATTTCGCCTTTCAGAACGAGCTTTTGAAATGCATCAGGACTGCTCAGGACAATGCGAATTTTTGGCTGCGCAGTGGAAGCAACCCATACCCCGAAAACGAGCTCAAAGACCGACTCGAACATGAATTCAATCGGCTCAATCGGCGACTGACGCAGAGCGCCGTGGTCGTCGATTCGATTCGTTTGAAGGAAGACCGGGTGTCCGACGACCACTGGAACCACACAGCCGCACGGATGACGGGCGGAGCCGTGTGGGCGCTGGGTCAACCAGTGCTGAAAAAGAGGTTCGTGATGCCGGGGTCGGCTCCGGGCACATCGATCGCATCGAAGTATCTGTCGCGGGCATTCCCTCAGAAATTGCCCGTGAGAATTCTCAAGACAAACGTCCTCGGCAGAGTGATTGGCAGAGCATTCCCGGCCGTGGGGGGCACGATCATCGCGATCGATGTCATCGAAACGCTCCTTGTGAAGAGTGCCGATGGCGGGTCTCGATACATGGCTGACGGTGGAGATTTCGGAGGTGCCGGTGCAAGCAGATCATGGTGACAACGAGCTTCCAGACTTCGAGGCACTCTATCGGTTCCTCGCAGAATGGTTTCCGGAAAAGAAATTCAATGACGATTCGCCGAACTGGCGTCTGGAAGAGGACTTGGATTGCTATGGTGACGACGCCTATGACCTGCTCGCAAGGTTCTCCGAGCAGTTCAAGGTCGACGTGTCCGAATTCGATCTGTATGCCCACTTCGCGCAAGAGGGGGCGGTCGGCTTCCTGCTTCGCAGGCTCTTCCGGCAGAAGCGGGAATTGAAACCCTCGCCATCGATTCAGGATTTGAAGCACGCCATCACGACACGACGACTGCGCTAGCTGCGCGGATCGACGGCGCCGAGCTTTTCGCGCGTGCGCTCAGCTGCGCCTTCGCGCGCTCGACGTCGCGCAACCGGACCGCAGGCGTAGTAGGTCCCTAACCCGCTCGGCCCGCCTTCCGGGCGGTGAATTCCTTCATGAAATGCTGGGGTTCGCCCGTGAGGAAAGCCGCTGCGAACTCACCCACGCCATCGCGGATGGACGTCTCCAGCGGCTCCTGCTGCCATTGCCGCAGCAAGCGCTTCTGCTGGCGCACCACAGCGGGTCCGTAGGCGGCGAGTTGACTTGCCACGCGAGCCACTTCGGTGTCCAGCCTGTCGGCGGGCACCAGAGTGTCGACCACACCCCATGCCAGAGCCTGCGTCGCATCGATCGAATCCCCGGTCAAGAGCATCCAGTTGGCGCGGGCATTGCCGATCAGCCGCGGCAGCAAGGCCGCATGAATGATGGAGGGAATTCCCACCTTGATTTCCGGCATTCCGACATGCGCCGCAGCCGATGCGATGCGCAGGTCGCACGCGAGAGCCAGCTCAAGGCCTCCGCCCAAGGTCCAGCCCGGGATGCGGGCGATGACAGGCACCGCGAGTTGTCGTATCGCTTCGCAAAGCTCACGCAGGTTGTCGATGAAGACCCGTGCGCTCGCCGGGTCCAGCGCGCCCATTTCCTTGATATCGGCACCGGCAACAAACGCCTTGTCGCCAGCCCCGCGCAGGATGACCACACGCACTTCGGCGTCGCCCGATAGCTGGCGAAATGCCTGGATCAGGTCCGAAATCACCGGCGACCCGAGGATGTTGAGCGATCCGGCATCGCGGATGGTGACAGTCACCACGCCCTGGTCGTCGATGCGCACATCGGCATGGCGGAGAGTCGCTTCTTCATGGGTGTCAAAGCCTTTCGAATCCGATTTCCCCGAGGACCTTCTTCCAGAAGGCGTTCTGCTCGACGACGAGCCTGGCGAACCCTGCACGCGACATCGGACTCGGGATCGCGCCCAGCTTCTCGATCGCGGCGATGACGCCGGGGTCGCCCAGTGCTTCGCGCACCGCCTGATGGAGCTGATCCAGGATCCGGGGCGGCGTGCCCGCCGGGGCCCCCAGTCCGAACCATGAGGGGTTGTTCATGGCCGGCAGGCCCAGCTCGGCGTAGGTCGCCACCTGGGGCAACAGCGCGAGCCGCTGTTTCGCCGCCACCGCCAGCGGACGGATCTTGCCGGCCTGGATCAGCGAGGCGGACGAAGGGATGTTGTCGAAGACCGCATCGATCTGTCCCGATACAAGATCGGTCAAGGCCGGCCCCAGTCCCTTGTACGGCACGTGCAGCATCTGCGTGCCACTGACATGCCTGAACAATTCGCCATTGACGTGGCTCAGCCCTCCATTGCCGGACGAGCCGAACGAATACCGGCCCGGATGCGCCTTGAGTTCCTTGACGAATGCCGACAGATCGGCCGCGGGAAAAGAAGGTCGGACCACCAGCACATTGGGCACGTCGGCCATGTTGCTGATGGGGGCGAAATCCTTGACCGGATCGTAGGCCGGCCTGGCATACACATTGGGGTTCACCGCATGCGAACTCTCCACCACCATCACCAGCGTGTAGCCGTCCGCCGGCTCCCTGGCCGCGTAGGCACTCCCGACCGAACCACCGGCGCCGGGCCGGTTCTCCACGACGAAGGGCTGGTTCAACAAGGCACCCAGCCGGGTCGCGATGATGCGGGCCAACAGGTCGGTGGTGCCCCCCGGCGCGTAGGGCACCACGACCCTCACCGGCCTGTTCGGGTAGTTCTGCGCATGGGCCCGCAGGGCCAGCGCGCCACCGGCCAGGATCGACGCGACAAGAGTTCTTCGCTTCATGTCTCCAGGTCTTTCACTTCGAACGAAGATCTCGACCGGTCCCTGGCCGGATTGACCAGGCTGCTTCCAGCGTCTGCGCCAACAGTGGCGGCGGCGGCACCTCGGTCGAGGGTCGGCCGGATGCGCAGAGCATGGGATTACGCACCGTCGGGATGTCGCCCAACACCGGATGGCGCAGTACCTGCACCATGCGCCGATGCCGCACCTGCGGGTCGTCGAAGACTTCTTCCAGGCTGTTGATCGGCCCCCAGGGAACGCCGGCGCCGTCGAAGGCTCGCGTCCAACTCTCGCGCGTGCGCGTCGGGAACAACGCCGTCAGGCGGCGGCGCAGCGCGGCCAGGTTTTCGATGCGGTCGGCATTTCGCGCGAACCGGGCATCCTCGGCCAGTTCGGGCATGCCCGCGACCTGGCAGAACCGCTGGAACTGGGCGTCGTTGCCCACGGCGAGGATGAGGTGTCCGTCGCTGCAGCGGAACACCTCGTAGGGCGCGCAGTTCGGATGCGCATTGCCGCTGCGCTTCGGGCTGACGCCAGACATCAGATAGTTCGCAGCCTGATTGGCATTGAAGGCGACCGCCACATCCAGCAGCGCGATGTCCAGGTACTGGCCGCAGCCGGTGCGTTGCCGCTGGAACAATGCCGCCAGCACGGCCGAGGTCGCATACAGGCCCGTGCTCAGATCGACCACCGCCACCCCGGCACGCAGCGGGCCTGCACCGCTTTCACCATCGGGATGGCCGGTGTAGCTCATCAATCCGCCCATGCCCTGGAACACGAAGTCATAGCCGGGCCGCTGCGCCATCGGCCCGGTCTGGCCAAAGCCGGTGATCGAAAGATAGATCAGCTTCGGATTGATCCGCTGCAAGGAGGCATGGTCGAGCCCGTAACGGGCCAGCGTGCCGGCCTTGTAGTTCTCGACCAGCACGTCGGCATTGCATTTGGCGCGACTCAATCGCGCGAAGATCGACTTCGCGGTTGTCCGCTGACGTGTTCGCCCCAAGTGTCGGTCATCGGTGCCCCTGAAACTCCGGGTCTAAATGCTCTCTTTACACCAGGGAGTGGCAAAATCGCGCCCAGAGAGTCGGAGTACTCTCAACTTGAGCAACCAACCAGAGCAAGCAATGGCACAAACCTACAAGCAGATCCAAAAGCAGATCGAGCAACTCCAACGTCAGGCAGAAGCATTACGTGGCAGTGAGATCAAGGGCGTCGTCGATCGCATCAAGGTCGCGATTGCGCACTACGGCCTGACGGCCGCCCATCTGGGTCTTGATTCCACGCCGAGCCGGGCCGCCAGGAAGAAAAGCACAAAGCCCTCTGCCCAGTTCAGTGATGGCGCCGGCAATGTGTGGTCAGGCCGTGGCCCGCGTCCGCGTTGGCTGCGCGATGCTCTGACAGCCGGGCGGTCGATCGATGAATTTCGGGCAGGTTCGGGGACCCCGTCAAAGCTAGCTTCCGCGATGGGTCGAATGGAAGCTGCAAACCCAGCGAGCAAGGCGCCGGCCAAAAGGGCCAAGCGAGCACCTTCGAAAATCACCTACAGCGACGGCGCCGGCAATTCGTGGACCGGCCGCGGTCCAAAGCCGCGGTGGCTGAAGACTGCCATCGGCAGCGGCAAGACGCTTCTGGATTTCGTGAAGTAAGTCTGCGCTGGAAACGCGGGGCTGCTCGAGGTGGGCGGCCCCCGCGGCTCGTGGGGCACCAAGCGGTCCATCGCCTGCAGGGCGCTTCGCGTGTTGCGTTCGGCTCACCGTCCGTTCACTGCCGGATGGCCTTCGTGGCGCGGCGATAGATTTGCAGCATGGCTCCCAGACCCAACGACGACATCATCGTCGCCGCAAGAGCCAGCGCATAGAGCAGATCCGGAACATCCTCGCGGGTTGCCACCATCGCCAAGACCATGGTCAAGGCCCATAGGACGCCCCATCGCAGGATGTAGATGTCCATGTGCATCCTCAACCACTTGGCGTTTCGAAAGCTGATCTCGCGCACTTCCTGAGGCGACGCATCAACGGGCCACGTCTCCACATAGGCGCGAGGCGACCAGAAACGGTTCCAGACGGAGGCCGGTGGCGCGGGCTTGCGATTGTCATTCATGAAGATCGAAGCCTACTTGGGCTGGGGCGCAAGCCTCATCTCGGCCAACGCAGGGAACTCGCGCAGCCGGCTCATCTGGACCTCGCCGGTGCCTGGAGCGTCGCTCGAACTGGCAGCGTTGGCGCCCTCGATGGCGCTGACATGCGCTGCTGCTGAGCCGACAGCGACGGGCTCGCCGAGAGGCTGGCTTTGCCAAGACCGTAGGGCGTCGGCGTCTTCGATGCGGGCATGGAATCATCCACCCGATGCGGTGGGGCCAGCGGGCGCCCCATCTCCAGGGTTCGCACCGTGCGCGGCGCGGCAGGGGTGACACCCTCGGTGGCAGAAGGAAGACGACTAAGTTCGCTCGCCACCTGCTCAGCCGCCACAGGCTGCTTCCAGCCAACTCGATCTCGCATGTCGACGTAGACAAGGCGATCCGCGCCATCGATCACCGAAACACGCACGACCACTTCGGGCCGCGCCGAACGCGGATCTGCGTTGGCGTCGCCACGGGCAGCCGCACGAGCCCCCGGCTTGTCAGGCCCGATGACGTTCGACGGCGCCTCATTCGAAGTCTTGTCGGGTAGCGCTCCCCGTGCGTCGATGGCACGTCGCACGCTGTCAACGTCCTGAATGAACCTGGTGTCCGCCTCGCGCGGTGACTCAGGCGGCAACGCTTTGAGCGATTGGTTCACGAGCATCCTCCTTGTCGGGGCCGTCGCCGACCAAGGTGGTCCGCACCACGTTCAGCATCCCGGCGAGATCGGCCAGCGTGACGTCGTTTCGCAGACCCACGGCGAGGTCCCTCATCATGGTCTCGATCGAGGCCATGCTTTTGGCCGCCGCGACCACAGGATCCATCTTCGGAGCCCTGCGAAGCATCTTCATTTCATCGATCCGGATCTCGGAGCCTCGCTGCTCCTTGCCGTCCTTGTCGGTCCAACGCGTCGTCCGCAGCCGTCCTTCGACATAGACCTCGCTGCCCTTGGTGAGGAACTCCTGGGCGATCTGCGCCAAGCGGTCGTAGCAGATCAACTGGTGCCATTCCGTGTGTTCGACCAGTTCACCGGAGCCACGATCGGTCCAGTATTCATTCGTCGCCAGGCCGAAGCTCGCATAGCTGCCCTTGCCGCTCAGCCCACTTTCGGGATCTCGGCCAAGCCGGCCGATCAGTTGCACTCGATTCATTGCACTCTCCTTGGGAACGAGGAGGGCAGCGCCCTCACACCTGCGCTGGTTCCATCCACCTCACCGCACGACCGACAGCGCGAGCATCGGGTCGTAGTAGATCGCCGGCACGTGCCGACCGCGTTCTTTGTCAAACACCAATTGCACGACCACATGCACCAGCGTGTGCAGCAGCCGCATGATTTCGTCGAGCGCGAGGCTGCGGCCTTCGTCCGACGCCTTGATCAGCAGCGCGATGCGGATGAAGGCCTGCTGCGAGGAGTTCGCGTGGACGGTCGTGATGCCGCCGGGGTGGCCCGAGTTGAGGACATTCTGCACGTAGTAGAAGGTCTCATCGCCGCGCAACTCGGCCAGCAGGACGCGATTCGGCGTCTTGCGCATCACCGCCTGGAGCACCTGCTTGGCGGTGGCACCGACCACGCGCTCGCCGGCATGCCCGTCACGACGGTAGAACAGCGCCTGGGAGTTCGGATGGTTCCAAAGCGGCATCTCCGGCGTGTCCTCCACCGTGATCAACCGTTCCCAGTGAGGAATCAGTTCGATCAACGCGCGAATGAACGAGGTCTTGCCGCTGCCGGTCGCACCGGACACGATCAGGTTCTGATGTTGTCCCACCGCCTGCGTGAGAAATGCGGACCAATCCCCGGCCTGGGCCAAGGCCCATAGCTCGACCTGGACGGGCTCGAGCTGAGCGAGGAGCCTCGTACGCTCGCCTTCAACCAGGGCTGTCGAATACACATGCCGTGTTTGCTCAAAGTACCCCTGATCCACGAACTGGCTAAGCTTGAAAGACTGGCTCGTGTGCTTGCGCAGGTTCAGATAGATCATTCCCCGCGCCGCGGCCGGCGGCATCGTCATTTCAATCCGCTCGCCGTCGGGCAGGTACGCCGACAGGATGGGATTTCCTTCGTCGAAGGGTTTCTGCGAGATGTTCGCCAGGAAACTGCCCAGGGCCTGGAGATATTCGAAGTTGACCGCGGGGGCGTCGACCCGCTCCCACACCCCTCTCTTCCACAGCTGCACGGCCCCCGGGGCGTTGACGGCGACCTCGTTCACGCTTGGGTCGGCCAGCCAGCCTTCGAAGGCGCGCAGATGGGCCAGGATCGAGACGTATTTGTCGGGCGCGCCCATCCGCGAGGCCTCAGTTGGTTGCCGCCGCCGGGCGCAGCTCATACACCGTCGAAAAGTCGACGTCACGGGCCACGAAGATCTTGATGATCTCGCCTTGGTTCTTGTAGAGGCTCGGCTTCAGCTGGCTGCCCTGCTTGAGCATTTCCTCGACGATCGTGTTCGTCGTGTTGCCGGTGTTGTTCAGCTGGGAGAGCATGCTTTGCGTCCCGATGTTGTACGTGGTGCCATAGGGGCTGCCGCTGGCCCTTTGCGCGCGGGCATCGTCCTGGGCAATGTAGATCTGCTTGGCGTCCTGGAGCAGAGAGAAGAAGATGGCCCCGGCAAAGCGTTCGATCCATTTGTTGTCCACATAGCCCGACGTGCCGGCACGGCCGAGGGCATCGGTGCCGGGCGAGTTCAGTTGTACCGAGACGAAGTTCGGCGTCACGGCCCGCGACCACAGCGTGAAGATCGTCTTCTGGCCCGCCTGCAGGCCTTGGGTGTATTCGCCTTCCATCGTGGTGCCGGCTTCCATGAGCACGACCATGCCGTCCATCGACATGACGGGCGCGCTCAGGATGCATTTCAGGAACCCCGGCTGATCAGTGAGGATCGCCGTCAGCAGCGTGCAATCCGGCAACGTGCCCTTGGCAAGCGTCATGGACGGGTTTCGGTTGATCGTTGCACTGGTGCCGGGCGTGATCGTGGCGGTCAGGGCACCGGCCAGGGCATTCGTGCCACCCTGCGGCGTGGTCGCACTGGGCACGCCGACGTTCGCCACCGCGGCCCCCAAATGCGCAGCGGCCGCCCCACCCGGCGGGGCCACGGCCAGGGTGATCGCGCTCTTGCGTCGGCGCTCCCGGATGCGATCTTCTTCAGACATGCCGCCCTGGGCCGCGGACGGGGTCGCCTCGGCCTTTTTTTCCGGCTCGGGACAGTTCAGCCCGATCGGCAAGCGCAGGCCGCCCGGGCATTCGACGTAGGACGGTGAGGATGGGATCGAAGGCGGCGGCACGAGCGCCAGCGGCACCTTGACCTCCGGCGCCGACACCGGGCGGCTGTCGTTGTGCGGATCGGCCTTCGCCGGCGCAGGCGCCCCGAAAAGCCCGAAGTAGTTGTTCCGGCTCGCAATCCCGAAAAGGATCAGCACCGCCGCCACGCTCGAGGTCGCCACCAGGATCAGCTTCTGGCCCGGTGCGACGGCCCGTTTGCGCTCGATGAGCCCTTCGCGCTCCTCCTCGGCGACCGGAGCCTCCAGCTTCTGTTCGAACATCACTCACCTCCCGGTTCGCGGATGGATCGCTGCACCTTGCCGCTGGCCGTCCCGGTCGGTGCCGACTGGATCGGCAGGGTCGGCGACCGGTTGGTGATGCCCGCGACAAGCGCGCCGCGCCGCAGGATCACCCGTGTGACGACGCGGTGCAGCACCATCGTGTCGTCCTCGACGTGGTAGTCGACCAGGTTCTCGCTGCCGTCCGGCTCGATGATGAACGCCGCCGGCAAGGGATTGGCCGCGGAGAACAGCATGAAAGTCTGCCGGCCGTTGTCGTGCATCGAGAGCGGTTGCAGTTCCTTCGGGCCGACGATCCAGTAGTCGTAGTTGAGGGCGCCCTCAAGACCCGACGCCTTCAGGTCGGCTTTCATCTGCTTGCGGTCGGCGTCCTGCTTCGCCAGCGCGAGCGCCTCTGGGGTCGAAGCATCGCCTTCCGGGTACTGCAGCCGCACCCAGTAGGCAACGTTGCGGGCGGTCCTGCTCATCGTCTTGAGCTGGAACAGGTAGCTGCGACGGTTCGTGAAGAGCGTCAGGTTGGTGTCGGCCTTGACGTCCTTCGGCTTGATCACGAACAGGTTGCCGTTGATGGCCGCGTGCCAGGCGTCGCGGTCGCCCATCGCGAAGTCCTTGATGTCTTCCTTCTTGCTGAGTTCGATGGTCGTCACCACGCCTTCGGCGGCGACAATGCGGATGATGTCGTTGCCGGTGTAGCGAACCGTCTGGATTCGGGCATCGCTGGCCGACGGCACGGTGCCGACCTCGGCATGGCCCGCAACTGCAGCGAAAGTGCAGTACCCAACCGACAGCAAGCGCAGCGGCGCTTTCATCTCGCCGCCGCCTGAGGCATCCCGACGTTGGCGGGCGTGATCGGCGCCGCGGGCCCACGGATGGAACCGCCCTGCCCTGCCGAACCCGGCGGTGGGGCACTCAGCACCTGAGAAACGCCCTCCTGATCTCGCCGATAGTTGACCGCGCAGAACCCAAACGCGTTCACGTGCAGGTCGCGGATCTGAGAGGGAATGTTGGCCTGCTCGTAGCGCACCGTGAGCGTTGCGATGTAGCGCGTGCGCACAGGCGGCGCGACACCCCGCGTGACCGTCTTGTCGAACCGGACTTGCGCGACGCGCAAGTCGTCCTGGTCGGTCGGCAGGAACGTGATGTTCTGGATCTCGACGCGTTCCGAATCCGTCGGGCTCATGGTCTTCACCGGAGACTGCGCGTTGATCTCCGGGTTGAAGTAGTTCTCCCAGGCGGATCGCACCGGCCCGCAAGACATCAGGTAGGCCGTCTTGTAGTTGGCCTCTGCCTCGCCGCGGGTGAAACCCTCGCGCGCCAGCACATAGCGCGCGACGTCCGAGAGGATGATCTTCTGGTCGCGATCGCGGCCGACGTTCACGATCTCGCCCGGCGCTTGCACGTCGTAAGCACCGGTGGCGTTGTCGACGCGGATGATGGCCGGGACGAACTGCTTCAACGGCAAGAGAACGGAAACGCTCAAGACGCTGAGCCCGCAGAGTGTCCCGCACGCCCAGGCGATCCGGGCGTTGCGCGACGCCCGCCGCTCGAGGTCGAGACGCGCTTGCGTATCCCAGTCGAGCGCCGTGGCGAAGTAGGTTTCCTTCTCGGTCACTTCACCGCCTTTGAAATTTGGGACGGATTGATGGGTCGCTCCTCACCCGTGGGCCAGCCAGGCGGCGGCTTGGGGCCGCTGCAGCCTGAAAGGGCCATCACGAGCAACGCGATCACGAACCGAAACGTCGAAGCCATCACTCACCGCCTACTTTGCTCTCGACCTACTGAGGAGCGACTTCGCATGCGTGAGGTTCGTCAAACCTGCGCCGAAGGATCCCCCGCTTCCACCCGTCATGGAAGCGCTGATCACCGGAATCTGCAAGAACATGAAAAACATGGCCATCGCGATCAAGATGATGGGGATGCAGACTGCAGCGACGTTGAGGCCAGCGCCTCCGACACCGATCAGGTTCGAAACCATCGCGGGCACCCCGCCACCGCTGCCAGTGCTTCCGAGCTGGGCGTTCAACTTGCCAACATAGGAGTTGATGATTCCGATGAACATGAAGATGAACAGCGTGGTGAACACGTGATAGAAGACAAAGTAAAGAGCGGTGTTCAGCCAGGAATGAAAGTAATTCCTTGTCTGCGGCAGCACAAGGGCGAGCACAAAGAAGGGGCCAACAGCAAGTACCAGGCTCAGGCCAAGTTTTGAGAAGACAACCGCGAAGAGCGCGACCGCCAGAAGCAAGTAGGCGGCAACGATGACGAGCACTCCCATCAGGAACAGCGCGATCGCCGGTCCGATGGCCAAGTCCTTGACCAGTCGAGTTCCGGCCGTGAACATCGCCGACACCAAGTCGACGATTTTCTCGTTGACCTGACCCAACAGATCCGGCGCGCTGGTCGCTGAACTGCTGAGCGCGGTTGTCAGCTCAGTTGGTAAATTGAAAATCGGCTTCGCGATCCAGCTGAGGTACCCGTTGCCCATGATGTAGAGCACGACCATGAATCCGACGAACTTCAGGAGCCAGTCAGTGATCGGCACGGCCACTTTGCCTTCGATGATCAGGTAGCACCAAATCAGCATGCAGATGCCGAGGAGCACCCAGGCGATGGGTATGACGTAGCCGGAGATTCCCGCTGCGGCACCCTCATAGAACCCGTTGAGCGCTCTGTCAAAGTTCGAGTAGATGTCTCCGACGATGTTGTCGACCATGATCTGCTCCCCTTCCCTGCCATGTGGCTAGAACCGGATACTGATGGGCTTGCGCAGGTCACGGACATCGTCCTGCACCTTGCAAACTGCCAGACGCTTTCCGTTCTTTTCTACTTCGGCGCTGCACTCGTTGTTAAGTTCGGTCAAGGGTCCAAGATTGCCCTTGTCGGCCTCTACCGCAATCGTCTTCGCATCGAACTTCGGCGATTCGGCGACTTCCTGCTTCGTGCATGCCGCCACGACGACCCAGGCGCTGATCGTGAGGACTACGGAAATTTTCATGGCATCAGAACCTGATTCCGCCAGCCGACCCGCGGATCATGCCGGCATTGAAGTTGTCGATGGCTGACTGCTGCTGCAGGCGACGGTCGGCCTCTTCCATCGCCTGGATCGTCGACAGCTTGATCTGCTCGTTCTGCATGCGCACGGTCTCGACCTGGATGCGCGCTTGGACTTCCGAGATGGCCTTCTGATCGGTGGACGCGTTGATCGATCCGACGAAGGTCTGCAGATTTCGGATGTTCTCGGAAGCCTTGCGGTACCCCATGTCGCCAATCTGCTTTTGCAATGCGAGCTGCTGCCACTGCTGCGTGCAGGCGGACCGCATGGAGGCGTCGCTGTTCAGCTCGGCGCACGACTTCAACTGGTTCGCGCGCACGATGTCGTTCAAGGAGCCCGAGATTCCCGAGAACGAGCCGCTGCCGTTCCTGAGGCCTTGCGCGGCTCCGACGTAGTCCTGCGGCAGGTACTGCGTCAACAGATCGTTGTTCATCAGGTTGCCGAGGTTGCGCGAGCCCTGAAGCGTGCCGTAGACTTGCCTCATCTGTTCGAGCTGCTTGCTCATCGAGTTCAGTTGTTCACCCCATTTGGCGATCGTCTGCATTTGGTTCATCGTTGCCGGAATGTCGCTCGTGACCGTCACCGGGATCTGGGCATGTGCGCCACCGGCGACGCCGACCGCAGTTAGAACGCCGAAGAGGACGTGCTTCGCACGCTTCAACAGCTTCATCACACTCTCCTTTTCAGAAAGACGGGTAACCAGTGGGAGGGATCGGGGCCGAATTCGTCGATCACGGCATGCATGACCTCGACGTTGTCGAGGCTGGCGGACAGGACGGACAACATATCGTCCATGCCGCTCAAGTCCATCTTGACGATGACCGATTCGGCACCCTTCTTGAGCAGGAACTGAGCGGAGTTCTCCGGGGTGTGCTTGACCAAGTGGAACTCACGCGGCGTGAGCTTCAGCCCGTCGATGTAGTCGGCCTGCTCGGCTTCGCCGTTCGGCAGCAGGATCTGCGTCGGGAACTGCGACAAGAGGGTGCTGCCCAACGGCGAGCGGCTGATATCACTGGGCTCCTGGGTGTCGAGGCCGATCACGCCGTCTTCCTTGCGGATTGTCTTGCCTTTGTTCTCGATGAAGATCTGCATGTGCGGATCCTTCAACGCACGCCAGGCCTCGGCGACGTCGATGATGTGCGGCGAGCCAGACGCGTGCTGCGCGATCTTGTGCGTTAGGTAGCGCAGGATGGGCGTGCGCGCCTCTTCGATGTCGAGGAAATTCGTCATGTCGAAGCCGAAGGTGTGTGCGCCGTCGAGGTCAAACCGATCTTCGGCGTTGTCGAGCACCCACGCGAAGGCGCCGTCATCGCACCAACGTCCCAAGGCCTGGTAAAGGCTGTTCTCTCGATGCGTCGGCAGCGCATCTCGCACGCGTGCATACCGGCGGTGTTTAGGTTCGAGCTCGTAGACCTGCCGAATGCTGCGCAGCAGCTCCTCCTCGTCCTTGTGCGTCATGGCGTATTTACCATCGAACTGCGCGTTCCAGGACATGATGCTCAAGATCACCGAAATGTTCTCCGCGGTCGGCGCCATGGAGAAAGGGTTCATGCCGGTCGGCTCGCCGCCGGCGATTCGAAAGTAGCGCCCACCCATGGCGCGGATACAGATTTCCTCGCCATAGTCCTTGTCGAAGCTGAAAATCTTCAGGGGCTTGCCACCCACCATCACGTGCTTGCGCGCGAGAAGGCGCAACGACAGCTTGAGCACCGTCTTGCCGCCGCCCGAGCGTCCGATGATCTTGTAGTTGCCGAGTTCCTTGCGATGGGCCTTCAGTGCGGATACGTCCTCGTGGTCGTTGGCCGCCTCGTCGTCGCCGAGGTCGTCTTTCGCGGACTCCTCGTCGTAGTCCAGCCGGATTCCCTGCTCCAGCAGCCGGTTGCGGCTCACATGGAAGTTGAAGAAGTAGGGGCCGCCGGCCGCCGTCTTCATCAAGGCGATCGGCGCACCCCACTGGCTCCCGCTGGCGTTGCCGCGCGGATGGTTGTGCATCGGGAAGAACTTCGAGAAGTTCTTGCTGCTGATCGGCATCGCCCGGACGCGGCCGTACTTGAAGTTGCCAGGGAGCGTGCTGAAGTAGGTACAGATGAGCGCTCCGCCCCGCTCGCGCGAGGTGTTCATGCTCTTCTGGTCGAGCAGGGTCACCGCGGCATTGACGTTTTGGTTGAGCTCCTTGATGGAATCGCCGTAGACGACCAGAATCAGTTCGTGCTCGAACATCGAGAACTTGCCGGCCTGCAGCTGGGTGCGCGCGGCAGCGACCTCCTTCAACTGCTCCGCGTTGTCGCTGGTGGACTTGATCTTGTTGTACTGGGTCTTGAGCAGCGCGTCGGCTTTGTCGAAGGCCATCACGGTCACAGACTGGCTCAGCACGAACTCAAAGGACGAGGACAGGAGACCATCGAACACCTTGGCGTCGAGCTGCTCGGCGCGATAGGGCGCGACCAGCGTCAACACCGCCGCAAACCGCGATCCTGACGCGCCTTCGATCTCGACCGTTTCCGCGCCGAAGTTCAATGCAGCGGCCTGCAGGCTCTGGCTCAGTTCGTGCGCGTCGAGACGGAGATGTCGATCCGTGTGGTTCAACACGCGGCCGTAAAACGCGGCCGTGCGCGAGCACAGCGCGCCCTGGTTCCCGTAGGTGCCAAGCAGCCGCGGGTGGTAGCGCTTCAGGCTGGCCATCAACTGCGCAGACAACTTCGAGAGTTCGTCTCGCGCGCGCAAGCGCAACTCCGTCATCCCCTCGCTGGACCGACTGGAAAAGCGGATGCTCGCACGGTCCGCGCTGTTCCCCGCCAGTCGATAGACCGGTGACACGAACAGCCGGTTGACGAAGTGCTGCTCGCCATCGAACTTGCGCGCGTACTGGCGGGCGAATTCCGTGCTGAGGTCGTTGTCATAAGAGACACGCGAAAGGTCGTAGCGAACCTGGCGCCGTTCTACATGCGTCCAAAGCGCCACGTTCGGGCTGCGCGCGATGTTGTTGATCGCGGAGAACCACTGCTGGTTGAGGTTGTCGAGTTCCTTGTGGCCGATCGTCTCGAAGGACAGGCCCTGCACCTCGATCGTCTGCGTCAGGTCGCCTTCGTAGGTGACCACGGTGTGGTCATCGATCTGCTGGGAGTACGGCAGGCAACTCGCGACACTGCGCTCGGCCTTGATGTGGGGGACTTTGGGGACGGCCGCCATCACTGCACCTCGCGGCGGTTGGTGTGGGGACTGAAGCTCACGACGCCGTCGCCGTGCGTGTTCCTGTTCTGCGCGAACCAGCGGTGGCGATAGCTGGCCACCAGGTCGCGCACCCAGAACGGGTTGTCGTTGGTCTTGAGCACGAGGACCACGTGCAGTGGTACCAGGAGCAGCGTCCAGAAGCCGACAAGGCGCATGCACAGCAAGAGCAGCATGCATTCGGCTCCGAAAACGGGCAGCGGCACGTAGGCCTGAAGCACCGGAGCCTGTGGCCCGCGGTAGATCACCGCGCGCTCGAGCGCCGGCTCCTCATGGCGATGGTCGGTATCGCTCATGCGGGTCTCAGAGGTTCGAGATACCCGACGCCGAGCCGCCCACCATGTCCTTGACGAACTGGATGATGGCCACGACACCGAAGGCCAGTGCCGTGCCGACCAGCGCCTGGAAGAAGATCTTCTTGGGATCGTCGCGGCCCAGCCAGTTGCCCGTCACCCAGTTCAGGAGCGTCAGCAGGCACGCGATGGCACCGATCACACCGACGACGCCATAGATGACGTTGAAGATGTTGACGCCGGCCTGCTTCAGGCTTTGCGCCATCGCCGGATGGGTGGCCAGCGCCAGCACGGCGGCGCCGGCTGCCAGGCGTGCCACCGTGACGGTTCTTCGAAACCGGGGGGTGTCGATGCGGGACGGTGTGACGATGACTGGCACTTTCATGGCTCCTCCGGAGTGATGGACATGGGGCTTAGGGCATGTGCTGCGCGAGAGGAACGGGCTCTAGAAGCCGGCCTGCTTCGTCCTCTCGAAGATATCCAGGGCTTCGCCCGGGCGCTTGGCCTTGGTGGAGCCCGCCGGCGGCGTGCCCGTGACGGCGAGCGGCGCGAGTCCCACCGGCGTGACAGCGACTGGGATCACGGACGCCGCCGTCGAAGCCTGGGTGACAGGCACCCCGGTGCCAAGCTGCACCTGCGGTGACGCGCTGCTCATGTAGGCAAAGATACGGTTCGCGTACTCGTCGCTCACGGCGCGGTGGACGCCGCCCGAGTTGTAGCCCCGAAGGGCCGCCCAGATGGCGGCGACGCCCGAGTAGCCCGACGCAGACGCGCGGTGATAGAAATTCCAGAGGACCTTCTGACCCACAGCCAGGTTCTGGCAGGCGTCGAATGCCTGCTCCCACGTCATGCCGTAGAGGGCGACGTTGCTCACGTGGATCTGAGCCAGGCCGACAGAAAACTTCCGGCCGGAGGCGGCCAGCTCCTTGGCGGTGGCGATCGCCTCGGCAAGCGTGGCGGGTTGCTTGACCGTGCCCTGGGCCTTGTCCAGGCCGATCGCCAAGGGCTGCCACGCCGACTCGGTGCGCACGAGCGCCTGCATCAGCACCGGCGACACCTGCGGCGCGCACTGCTCGAGCAGGGCACCGATGGTCAGCACTTGCTGGGCTCCCACTTGCTCGTCACCCGGTGGTGGATCGCAAGCGCCGATTCCAATCCGGCCGCGGMTTGATCGAGAATAGATGCACACATCACTTACTCGCTTCAGATGTAGGTCGGAGGTTTTATATTTGAGTCTTTGGTCGGATCATCTTTGACAATATCCGCTCCATCGAATCGATTATGTGCCTCTTAGAGAGACAACTTTCATTTAACTGTTGCGCGTAACGATAAATTACACATGGCGTCGATGCACGAACCACCCCTTCCTGAACAAGAAGAAGAATTGCCGTCACAGGCCGCGCACGCCGTTCGGGCCCTGCTGGGGCGTCACGGCATCCCCAAGCACCGACAGGCCGCCTTCGTCGGCGAGTTTTTTGGGATCTCCCGCGCCGCCTCACATCGACGCACCCACGGAACGGCGGCGTGGTCCTTAGAGGAACTCCAGTCGATCGCAGAGAAGTTCGGTGAGACGCTCCCGGAGATGCTGGGCGGCGGTCGCCTCAAAGGTGGCACCCGTGCCACCCTGCAAGTCGGAGACGTGCAAACGCCCTGTCGCATCTGGCTGCAGCCGGAGAACGAAGAATTTGGTGGCGGCGCTTTTGTGGCCGTCGAGAACGCCGGGGTCTACACGGTCGTGCCGGCATCAGCAGCTGTTGGCCTGGCCACGCTGCGCGTCCAAAGCATCGAGATCGATCAATCCGTCGACACGCCACCCCGCATCGCTGTCTTGGACGACGACCGGGAGGTGACCAAGTCCATTTGCGCCGGTCTTCGGGAACGGGGCTATGAGGCATCGCCGTACAACACCATCGACGCATTGATGGCCGAGATCAAGCGTGAGCCATTCGACGGCTACATCCTCGACTGGAAGCTGCGCGGCGGCACCACCGTCCTGCCACTCATCGCGATGATCCGCGAGGAAACCAACCACGGCGCCATCGCCTTGGTCAGCGGCAAGTTCCGCGACTCCACCCTCAACACCCAAGAGGTGGCGGTGGCCTCGAACGACTACAACTTCCGGACCTTCGAGAAGCCGGTGCAGCTCGAATTCATCGTTGCCGCGCTCGCTCGCGATGGGTTAGCACCCGCTCGAAGCGCGATGTCTCGATCGGTTTCTCCATGACCTGGTCAAAAGGCCACGGCTCGAGCGGTCGTTCGGGCGCAGCCGCGCTCATGGCGACCAGATAGGCGTTCTGGTTCGGGCCTTCGAGACGCCGCGTCTCCATCGCCAGCTCGATCCCGCCCTTTACAGGCATGTCCAGGTCGATGAGCACCGTGTAGTAGGGGGCCGCCGCGAGATAGTTGGCGGCGGCCGCCGCCGAGTCAGCCACATCGCACCGGTAGCCCAGGCGCATGGCCAGGCCGTGGATCGAAGCGCGGATGTCGCCTTGGTCTTCCACGATGAGCACCGCGTCCATGGCGTCCGAGTGCCCATGCACCGCGTCCGGATCCTCGATGAGTGCCGGCACCCTCACGGTGACCCTGGTGCCCTGCCCTTCCTTGCTGTCGATCTCGACGCTCCCGCCCAGATGCTTGACCACGGTGCGCACGATGGTGAGCCCAATGCCGGCACTTTCGTCGGCCTTGCCTGGCGCGCCAACACGCTCGAAGGGCTCGAACGCCGTTGCCAGGCGGGCCGAGGGGATGCCGGGCCCCGTGTCCGTGACGTGAAAGACCAACTGGCCCGAGCCCAGCGGCGCAGGTTCGAGTTCGAGGGCCACGTGGCCGCGCTCCGTGTACTTGATCGCGTTGCTCACGAGGTTGGCCAGGACCTGGCTGATGCGCAGGACATCCGCCATCGCAAAGATCGGCTCCCTGGGCATCAACAGCTTGAACACGAGCCCCTTGTCGCGCGCGCGCTCACCCGCCACATCGGCAACGTCGTCCATGAGCGCACGCGCCTCGAACGACTCGGGCCGGATCTCCAGCTTGCCGGCTTCGCCTCGGGCCAGCGTCAGCAGGTCCCGCAACTGCACGCCGAGCACCATCGACGAGCGCCGGATGCGCGCAATGGCCTGCTCGCGCTCCGCGGGTGGAATCGCCATGCCGAGCAGGTCGACCGAGGACAGGATGGCCTGCAAGGGCGAGCGAAGCTCGTGGCTCACCATGCTCAGGAACTGGGTCTTGGCCCGAACGGCCGCCTCCATCTCTGCCTTGGCGGTCTGCTCGGCTTCGAGCGCCGACAGCCGCTGCTGGGCTACCGTCCGGTAAGCACGCCGCTCGCGCAGAATGGAGAGGAGCCAGATGCAACCACCGACGCCCAACAAGGCCGCCGCGAGCAAGGCCATATTGCGTGCGTGCGTCATCCTGCGCAGCACCTCATCGTCGCTTGTCGTTTCCTTGGAGCGGGCAGCCTCGACCCAGTCCTGGATCACAGGCTCGAACTCGCTGAAGCGGCTCAGAAGGGCTCGCGCCGCAGCGGCATCGAAATCCGGCGCATGCACGCGGGCGACGACCTCCTGATCAAAACGCGTGAGTTGCTCGGCCATGGCGTCGTAGCCGTCGATGGTTCGCAACGCATCGTTGACCTTCGACGGCGCCAGCAATCGATCGGCCGCTGAGGCCAGCACCGACGCGACGCGGTCAAGGGTCTCGGGCCGGACGGCTTCGCCGGCTGCCGCGGCACGCAACTCTTCCCTCGCCCTGCCAAAGGCCTTTTCATACTGCGTCGCGGACCAGTAGAAACCTTCCATGGGGCGGTTGCCCGGCCAGCGGGACGCGCCCGGCCAGAACAACAGCAACGCTGTGACGCTGAAGATCGCGGGAAGCAGTCCGATGGCCGCCTTGAAGCGCCAGCCCTTGAACCAGGTCGACATACGCTCACTGAACATGGATGCCGCAGACCTGCCAGGTGAACTTCTCCGTCCCAGTTGGGGTGTCGAGCATCGATGCGTACTGGTCGCGCGGGTACACCAGGAACAGCGGCCCGAATTTGCGCTTCGAGAGGTGCTCGCCGTTCTGCGAGTGCGCGAGAATGATGCCGTACCGGTCCATGTCGCTCCAGGGAATCGTGATCGAGTAGTCGTCCAGTGCAAACAACCGTATGGATTTTCCCCGGACTTTGGCCAGCGCCAGGACGTCGCTCAGAAGCGGGCCTTCGAAGCGGCTTCGCGGCGTCCACTCGGTGGCCGTGGTGATCGTGTGGGTTGGAAGGGCCAGCAGTTGGGATTCTGATAAAGCAATTTCACCCGGCTGCTCCCCGGCGGGCAGCGACTCCGACCGGATCATCAGAAAGGTGTCGGGCGAACACCGGGCGGCGCGCGCGGGCGTGGGTGCGACAAACTCCAGCCCCATCACGAGGGACGTCAGCACAATCAGGTCACGCGCTTTCATGTTCCAACCCTCCTGCGGATGCGAGAGATTCGATTTATCGAGGTGCGACAGAGGACTTGGACATCCGCACCTCTAGCGATGCACTCTGAGCGTGTCCGCGCGCGGTGTTGTCGGCGGCGTGTGCATCCGGATTTGAGCCGCCAGCTTGACATGCGCCGACCGGTCGATTTTGGCCTTCAGCACAACAGATTCCAAGCGCCCATCCCGCAACTCCAAGGCGGCAAACTTCTTCGGCTCCCGACTCATTGCCGTGGCAAGCTTCGACGCATCATCCGTGAACAGCGTGATGTCGTTCCGGGGTCGAGAGATCGCTACGTAGAAGACCGCGCGGTTGCTGGTCAGACTCTTGGTGTTCGCATCCACCAGCACGCGGCTCCTGGTCAGGCCCTGCGCCGAATGGATCGTGCTCGCGTAGCCATGCTGCAGGTGCATGGGTCGGCTGCGATCGATTCGGATGTGCGGCATTGCTGTGCCACCTCGAGCGCTGCGCTGCAGGATCACGTGGCCCTGTTCCACCGCACCGACCTGGTAGCGCTCGCCATTGGCGACGCCCAGCGCCTTGTCGTTGGCCGTCACGCGAACCCAATCGCCCGGCGCGAGGTCAACGGTCTCTTTCTCATAGAGGCGCAACATGGAACTGTGCGCGGGATCGAAGGTCACCCGTTGGCCTCCTTCGCGCTCGACCGTCAGGGTGTTGCGCTTGATGTCGTGACCCACGACCGTGAGCTGCTCGCCCTGCACCAGCCCCCGGGAGTAGGTGCGCTGCAGCACCACGATTTGCCCGGCGTCGTAGCTTTGCGCGGACCGCAATTCGGCGCGCGTCATGTCCACGTTGTTCAGGACCTCCACCGGCTGCCCGTTCGGCAGCGACAAGCCCTCGCGCACGAGCGCATTGATCGCGCGCCGTGCATCGTTCGTTCCGGCCACGATGAGCGTCTCGCTGCGCTCGGCCTCTGGCAATTGCACATAAGCTTCGGCAAGCCGCGCATGGCGGTGCGCGTCCTGCCGGACCTCCACGATGGTGTGGTTAAGCACTGCGACGGCCCGCGGCACTTCGTCGTTCGCGGCGTGGACCACGGCGGCGCGGATCGCCGCGTTCTTCTGGCGCTGGATCTCGGTGAGGAACGCCTTCTTCATGCCGGCATCCTGAAGTTGCTCGAAGGGCTTGCCCGCCTCCACGGCGTGCGTCTGCTTGCGGTCGCCACTGAGGACGAGCCGCGCATCCTGCTTCTCGATGATCGACATGAGCTGCTCGAGTTGGTGCGCCGGCACGACGCCGGCTTCATCCAGGAACACGATGCTGTGTCGATCCAGCGTGCGCTGCTGGGAGGTGCGGGCCAGGAAGGAGGCGAGCGTCTGTGATTCCATGCCAAGCGACGCCAGCGCCTCGTTCTGCGACGCATACGGCGCGAGGCCGATCACGCGATAACCGTGCCTGCCGGAGAGCCGGCACGTCTGCGCCTTGATGCCCGCCACCGCCTTGCTCAGCATGTGGCTCTTGCCGGTCCCGGCCAGGCCCTGGATGCCGACGAAGCGGTCGCGCGCCGTCAGCACCATCGCCACGGCGTCGCGCTGGCCCGCGTTGAGGCCGCTGGTAGCCAGCATGCTGGCGACGCTTTCGCTCGACGCGACGGGCGCCACCGCGCCTCGCCCTGCCTTCTCGATGCCGAGGATGCGAATCTCGCTGCGCTTCGCCTCCGGCGTTGCGAATCGGGCCTCCGCCGCCACGAGGGCGCCACGTTGGATCGCCAAATCGACAGAGGCTTCGGCCTGCGCCTGGGTCTGGCGGCGCGCGGCCATGGTCAGGGCGATCCAGGACGAGCGCGTGAGCTTCTCGAAGTCGTCGTGCCCCTTGAACCGGGCAGCGTTGGGATCCCTGGCCAACTCGCTGGCGCTGATGTTCAGGGAGCGGGCGGTCTGGTAGAGGGGCAGTTCCGGCAGCAGGCGTCCATCGGTCTTGGCCTGGTCGAGCGCGTCCTCCACTGCCGTGGTGGTGGTTCGCGTCGCCGCACGCCCGTAGGCCACCTCCAGCAGTTCCGCCCGAGAAAAGATGCCCTGCCGCTCCGCGAGATGAGCGATCGCGAAGGCGATCGCTTCATCCGCGGCCTGGTGGCCGCGGCTCTTTCCGGTCAGTTTTTTGCCAATGGCCTCACCGGCCCTTGCCACCTGATGGCGCACTGCATGCACCATCCCCCTCTGCGCGTCGAGATCCACGCCTGCCTCTCTCGCCGTCTGCAGCCAGTGCGCACGCAGCCAGGCCCGATCGCTCTCGGTCTTCTTCTGTCTCGTCGCCAGCGTGATGATCTGTTTTTGCGCCGTGGTCGCACTGCCGCGGTCCTGCCCTCGCGCGGCAAGCATTTTCTCGATCTCCCGACTGCGCTGGCTGAAATGCTGGATCGCCGCATCCGGGATGTGCGCCAACTCCCACCCGCCCTTGCGCGTTTCCCGAAGGTCGAAGCCGAGGGCCTTGAGTTCGGTCGCGAGCGTCGCGCGGTAGAACGCGCCGACCACCTTGACGTTCTTGAGCAGGTCCTCGTTCGACAGCGCCCGCCATTCGCCGTCGGAGCGGCGGGTCAGGTTCATCACGATCGCGTGGGTGTGCAACTGCGGATCTTGCGCGCGCGAGAGCTCGTGACGAAAGGTGGCAGTGACGAGGTTCCCCGTGCGCTCCCGGAAGGACAGACCGCCTTGCTTCTTGCGTGTCGCGGCGAACTCCTGCATCAGCTCCAGGCTCTTCTTCACCGCGGCGTCATGGGCCGCAACGATTCGCTGATCACCTTTCACAAGCGCTTGGATGCTGACCGATTTCGGCGCGCTGAAGGTGAAGTCGATGCCCTTGCGATCCTTGCTGCCCTTGGTCTGGCTCAGGCGCATGCGCTTGCCGCTGGGGAGTTGTCCGTCGAGCAGATTCTGGAAAGTTTCGCGGTCAATGGTCTGCGCGCCATCCAGGCCCAGATGGATGACGCTCTGCCCCACCCACTCGCCGCGGTGTCCCTCCTTGCCATAGTAGTCGTCCGAAGTCTCGAAGTAGTGCGCGGCGCCCGCGGCGCTGGTGACGAACTTGAAGGACAACATGGGCAGCCTCCCGCGTCAGGACGAATGCACAGTGGCAGCCATGGCAGCAGCACCCGGCGAAGCCAGCGCCGACGCCATGCCGTGGGGGGCCGTGAACAGCAGGTTGCGCTCGCAAGGCCGGTCGTGGAAGCCGTCCGCCATGATCATGGGCGCGACCACAACCGGACGGGTCTTGTACTTCATCGTCACGCGCGCGATCGGATAGTTGCCGGCGAGCTTCACGTAGCCGGTCAGGTTCGGCAGCAGGTGAAACTCGGCCGGCGAGACGAGGCGTTCGGTGTCCTGCCGGTGCGAGAGCGTCCCCTTGCCGCCGACGGAGCCGACGGACACGCTGGGGGCGCGCCGCAGCACCGTGTGCTCGCCCAGCCCGCGCGAGAACTCCTCGGCCGTGTACGTGTCGAGTTCCCCGATGCCGCACAGGAACGCGCTGCGAAAGCAATTGCGCAAGGTCAGCGCGTCATCCTTGCCGTAGGTGTCGTTGAGCTGCGCCAATGACTGGACACCCGGCATGATGCGAAGGCCCTTCTTGCGACCCTTGGTCGCCGCATCGATGATGTAGTTGAGCTTTTCGAGCGAGTCGAGCTCGTCGCAGACCAGATGCATGCGACGGCCCGGCTCCTCGGGCATCGAGAGCACGCTGGCGCAGGTCACATCGACCCAGCACGAGATCAGCGGCTTGAGCGCCTGCAGCATGTCCTCGCGCCAGGTGATCCAGAGGCTGCCCTGACCGCGGTCGAGCCAGTCGCGGAAGGAGAAGTCGCCGGAGGGCAGGTACTTGTGCGGGGTGATGTACTGCGTCAGCACCGTGCGGATGCTGGCCAGCGTGTCCGGCGCGCCGTGGAAGCAGCCCGCCGCGGGCGTGCCGGCCAGGAGTGCCTTGAGGTCGTCGTTGCTGGCCGTCGTGAGCCAGTGCACCAGCCGCTCGGTCGTTCCCGCGCCTTGGCGCAGCAACACCGTCAGCGTCTCGCTGACGATGGTGCGCCCCATGCTGTTCCAGGTTTCCTGCTCGGTGGACGGACTGCGCGGGATCAGGCTGATCGCGTACTGCTCGCAGTCGAAGCTCGTGCGGATCTCGTTGAAGATGCTCCAGCCCTGGCTGCGCTTGTCGAACGGGTTGAGGATGACGTCGCCGGGCCTGTAGAAGTAGCGCATGGAGGCGCCATCCGGGTCGACGCAGACGATGCGGTCGCCGCGCGCGACCGCACTCTCGATATAGTCGCTGATGCAGACGCTCTTGCCCGTGCCGGTCGATCCGCCGACGAAGAACTGGGTGTTCTCGACCTCTTTCGGGATCGGGATGCCCGCGAAGAGCAACTGGCCCTTGCCCCTGCGGGTCTGCGACGCCAGCACCTTCTGTCCGACCATCTTGGGACCGCGCAGCCGCGTCACGAAGACCGAGCCGCCAAAGTGATTGACGTAGCGCCTTGCGCACACCGCGAATGTGAGGACACCCAACACGAGGCCGAGGACCGGACCGATCCAGAGCACGGGCAGGAAAGGCGTTTCCTTCGCCGCGTACCAGAGACCCTTTGCAAACAGCGCTGCCGGCAGCCGGTAGTACAGCGCGACGTTGGCGATCCACCCGGCCACGGTCGCCGCGAGCACCCCCAGCGCCAGCCAGGAGCGCAGGGTGTTGTCGGGCGTGCGATGGTTGACGAACACGCGAACCTCATCGTCCCTTGAGGTAGCGCTCGATCGCGCCGACGTCCAGCGCCTGGTCCGCCTGCGCCCGGATGCTGTCGCCCACCGATTTGCGCACCATGACGTACAGGCCGCACAGGATGCTTAACAGCATCTCGGGATCGGTGCGGCCATCGTCGCCGCCGCGCAGGCGTTCGATGTTGCTGCCGATCCGCTCGAGGTCGACGCGGATCTCCTGCAGCACGCCGACGTTGAGTTGGAGCGCTTCGAAGTAAACCTGTTTGATGTGCGAACTCAAGCCCGACACGCCGGAGGCTGCATGCGCACGCGCAAGCACCTGGGCCTCCTCATCATTGAACTTGATCGACACGATGCTGGCCACGGTCATACCTCCTCAGCCAGCAACCATGCGGGCTTGCGGCCGCGAGGTCGTACCCGGCCTGCGACAGGTCATACCCAAGTTTCGAGGCTGCATGCGGGTTTGCGGGCACCTCGTAGGTGCGTATGGTGTATCGACCCTAGGCGAGTCGGCGGGCCCCTTGCCGTCCGCCAAAACACAGGCCTGGCCATGAGGAACAGGTCGGACGAGCCGAAGGATCGGCCGAGAGCGTGCCAGCAGGCCGAAGGCTGACTGCATTCGAACTGCACCCAGGCGGCAGCCTTTGTGCGCTGCTTGTGCATCCTCAGTGCACCCAAAGTGCCTCACTTGTGCATCCCTCATTTGCTTCTCCAATAGAGACAACACGAATTTGATGATCCACAATGTACCCCTTGAAGCAACGATTGAACAAGTCAAATGCAAGAGCCGGACGTTTTGCAGCGCATAGGGGAGCGGGCCGGTGCGCTGGTGGCCCAGAACCTGCGAAGTGCCTCGGTCGTGCTCAGCCACCTGCGCGAGCTCATCGTGGAGGCGCACGACATCGGTCACAGCCACAAGGCCATCCACGCCTCGCTCGCAGCCGCAGGGCTTCGAGCGAGCTGGAACACCTACAAGTCTTGCCTGGCGCGCATGAAGAAGGCGACGCGCGCCGTGCCGTCCTCTTCTTCCCCCTCCTCTTCGTCTTTCTCTTCCACTGCCACTGCCACTGCCACTGCCACTGCCACAGTCACCGCCACCAGCGCACGGAGCCCGGATGCTTCGATGCGGCCCGGCGCTGCGGTTGCGGACGAAGCCACACCGCTGCAGTCGGATCTGGCCCCCACGTATCCCAGCGCCTCGGCCACACGCGTCCTGGACGCGTTGATCGAGGCCCGCAAGGTCGCGTCGCGCGACTACGCACAGATCGCACGCGACCTCCACCGCCAGCAGCAACGCGAGCCATCGCGCAAGGACCGCCCATGAAAATCTGTGTCCTGAACCTGTCCGGCAACGTCGGCAAGAGCACCCTGGCGGTGCACCTGCTCGGCGCCTTTGCGCCGGGCGGCAAGATCGTCAGCGTCGAATCGATCAATGCGTCGAGTGCCAGCGACGTGGACACCCTGAACGTCGAGGAACTCGCCGCCAATCGCTTTCGCGAGATCTTCCGGGAGATCATGTTCAACGACGATGTCATCGTCGATGTGGGCGCCTCGAACGTCGGGCCCTTCATGGACGAGATGGGACGCTTCAAGAGTTCGGTGGGCGAGTTCGACATGGTGCTCGTGCCGACCGTTCCGGCGGACAAGCAGCAGCGCGACACCGTCACCACCATCGATTGGCTGTCCAGGCTCGGCGTGGATCCGGCGAAGGTGCGCGTGGTCTTCAACCAGTACGCGAGCCACGGGCTCGAACCCGTGAAGATGGCCTATGCGCTCGTGGCCGGCTATGCCGCCACGGAGGGCAGGGACAAGGCGGTGTTCGAGCCGCACGCGGTCATTGCGGCCAACGAGGTCTTCGAGCTCGCGAAGGCGAGCCGAAAGACCATCGCCGAACTGGCGCAGGACCCGACCGACTGGCGGGCCGCGCGCGGCGAGGCGAAGCGAGCCGGGGACCTGGCCGCGCTGGAGCGCGCCATGGCCGGCCAGATGACGCACGACCTGGCGGTCACCGCCCAGCAAAACCTGGAGGATGTGCACGCCCTGCTCTTTCCACCATCGGCGCAGTCAGCGGTGAATGTCGTCGCGATGGCCAAGCCGCGCCGCGCATGAACCCGGCCAGCGCGCAGCATGCGGCGTTGCGCATCCTGCTGGAGGATGTCGATCCGCTGCTCGAGCGCGCCGAGGCAGCGGCGCAGACGCTGACGAAGGTGCACGAGGAACTGACGGCCGATCTGACGACGTTGGGCGCGCTGGTCCAGCAGTCGCTCGACGCGCAGCCGCTGTTGCTGGAGACGGGCCGCAAGCTCGGCGCCTCGGCCTCGCGGATCGAGGCCGCGATGCACGGTCGCCCGCTTCCGGCGGCGGCCGGCGCCGCCCGCCCTGGCGTTCCGATTTGGGTCGCCTGCACCCTTAGCGCAGCGCTGACGGCGGCGTTGGTCACGGGCACGATCTGGTTCGGGATGCGCGATGTGCGGGAGCAGGCGCGCGTCGGCCGCGCGCTGATGTCGGCATGGCCGTCGCTCGACGCGGCCACGCGCGCCAAGGTGCACGAGCTGATCGGGAAATCATGAGAAGGCCGGCGACATTTCCCTCGCCGGCCCTGTGGACGTCCCGGGATGGCTGATCAGTCGTCGGACTCTGGGTCTTCAAAGCCGACGGGGTTCGCACCACGTGCGCGCAGCGGCGCGGGCAACCAGCGCAAGCCTTCGAGTTGGGTCGCGCAGTAGGCGATCGCTTCGGGCTTCTTCATTCCGGCCACGGCCTTCGTGGCGTCGGTGCCTGTCGCTTCCCTCACCGCTTCCAGCGCCTTGGCCTTGCTCACGCTTCCGAGGTAGTTCGTTGGAGTCGCCACCCACCAGTCGGCCATGTCGATGCCGAGGGCCTCGGCGATGGCATCGCTCTGGTCGCGGGAGCGCTCACGGCCCGCCACCGCGTCGATACTGCGTGCGGTGCAGTAGGCCAGCAGGTCGAGCAGCGTGTCGCGGTCCTGGCCGAGCAACCAGCCGAACAACGCCTGCGGGTTGCCGGGGAGCCGGTCGCCCCACGCCGTCTCGGCCTGCCCGAGGATCGCGCCCGCGGGAGAGGTCTCGTAGCCGGTCGCGTTCTGCGCGAGAGCGTGGTCGCTGGTCAGGTGCACGTGCACCTTCACCACATCGTTGCCCCGGCTGTACTGGCCGAAGACGGTCTCGGCCATCCGGTGCACGACCGTGACCAGTGCCACGTGCGGGTTCTGCGTCAGCGCGGCCTGCAGGGCCGCGGTGCGGTGCGCGGTCAGGTCGCGCATGAGCTTCTCGCTGAACTCGGGACGCCTCTTCATGTTCCCTTTTCCCTCGCTGGCGTCGGCTTCTCGCTCATCGCCGCTCCCGCCTGCGCCCGTCCCCGCCGTCCGGTCCTCGGGCCGGATCAGGCCACGATGGACGGCCACCCGCCCCGCGGGGTCGATGCGCACCAGCGCACCGGTGCGTGCCATCTGTTCGGGCGTCCAGGCCTGCAGGGCCGCACGGGCGGCGTCGAGCTTGTCGTCCAGGGCATCCAAAGCACCGGACAGGCGCTGTTCCTCGACCTCGTAGGCGTCGGCACCGGGATCGCCTTCTTCCTCGTTGCGCGCATAGGCCTCGGCCAGACGGTCGCGCTCGGCCTGCATCGACTGGATGGCCTGTGTTTCCGCCGGTGTCGGCTCGCGCTCGGCCTGCGCCTCGCTCCCGTAGCGGCGCACCGCGAGGCTGTCGCCCTCGGTGAGGCAGTCCACCCATCCCCAGCCTTCGGCGCGCACTTCCTCGGCCAGGGCGCGCAGCTTCTCCATCGCGAGGGTCTGCAGCAGCACCGAGTCGTCCAGATAGACGCTCCCCGCATCGTCGCCATCGGCAAAGAGATCGCGGCGCACCGCACCGCCCCGGGCTTCGTAGGCGTCGATGCCCACGAAGCGCGCGAGCCGGCTGTCGCCCGCGCAGGACTGCTCGGTCAGCATGCGCCGAATCGTCCATGCATCGCGGTCGTAGGCCGGCAGGCCATCCCAGACGGCTTCCTGCGCCGCGTGGTCCTCGGTCAGCGCGAGCGCCTGCAACGGGTCCTGCTCGATCTCGTCGGCGCGGTACATCGCGAGGAAGCGCGGGGCCAGACGTGCGAGCTTCAGGCGGCGCTCGACCGTCAGCACGCTCACCCCGAAGCGGCCCGCGACCTGCCCGACCGTGAGGCCTGCCTCCACCAGCTTGCGGAAGGCTTCCATCTCGTCGGCGGGATGCATGGCTTCGCGACCGGAGTTCTCCGCCAGCGACACCTCGGCGGCGCGGGCGTCGTCGTAGAGCTTGCATTCCACGGGCTGCGAGGCGCTCCACTTGCCCTCGGCGACGAGTTGGTGCATGGCGCGCAGGCGGCGGCCACCGGCCACCACGGCGAAGCCCCCCTCCGCCTGCGCGACCACCGCGAGCCGCTGCAGCAGTCCCTGCGACTCGATGAGCGCGGCAAGTTCGGCAATGCCGTCCTCGTTAAACACCCGGCGCACGTTGGCCTCGCTGAGCACCAACTGGTCCAGCGGCACCAGCACGTCGCGGGTGGCGGGCGCGATCACCGCGACTCGGGCGGCGGTCGCCTTCCCGGAAGCCTTCGGCTGGGTAGCCTTGCTGGGCCTTGCGGCCCCGTTGAGTTTGCGTGGCGTCTTGCCTCCGGCAGCGACCTGGGTCTCGATAACAGCAGTCATTTCCGTTTCCTTTGCAATTGAAATTGAAGAGATGCCGGGCTTCTAGATCTCGAGCCCTTCGATGAAGGGTTGGGGTTCGCATCGGCCTCCTGCCCGGAGCTGGCCGCCGTTCTCCTGAGTCTTTCGCCCGGTGAACGACAGCGACGGCTCGGACGCGGGAGCAAGGGGGAAGGTTTGTAAAGCGCAGCTTTATGAAGACCCCCTTGCAGGCGCAGCCGGTCCCGCGGCCGCGCCGGCGCAGAGTCACCGGACAAAGCGAAAGAGCACAGGTGAACGGCAGCACCGACCGAGGCCGATGCGCGCCCCAACCGCCGCGCGGCGAGCGCCTCTACCTGCCGCAGGCAGGTCTGGCAAGAGGAGGTTCAAGGGACGTCAGTCCCGCGCGCCAGGGATGCGCAAGGCTGGCCAGCAGGCCAGTCCCCGCGAGGGGATGAGCGCGAAGGCGCGAACCTGGAGCAGCCCGACAGCGGCAAAGCCGGTGGGGCGCCCTGCCACTTCAGGGCGTCGGACCCAGGCGTCCCCCGCGCCATGGAAGCATCGTGACGGCGCACAGTCCGATGATTTGCTGCCGCATGACGACGAGATCGCCGAGTGCGCCCACCCGATGGCCAGGGCGCAAGGCATTGAACGGACTGACGTTCTGCCCATGATGCTCACCAAGGCCGTACGAAAACCGCTTGCTTTTGAACTTCTGCAGTCTTCACCGTTTGGAACTGAACCGCGCAGCGGTCAGCGGCGGCGATGGCGCGATGTGCCACCAGGGCTGAAACCGGTTTTCCGCCGTCCTTGACCCACCGCTCCCGTCGCCCTGCCGATGGGCGCCGCGCGAGGGGTCTGGCGGCGGCCGTGATCGGGGCGTGAACAGCCGTTCTGGGCCGTTGATGCCGTTCGAGTTCGCGCCCCTCGACTCCGCTGAGCAGTCGAGAGCAGACGTTCACGTTGTGCTCTCCTGCCGGCGCAGTCGGCTGCGGATTCAACCTGACCCGTATCGATCAGGACCTCGCCGCGTCCGACCGTGGGGTCACTTTCCGAACGGCAGCACCAGCGTCGCAAACACCGCGTAGCCCGAGACCCGGTTCTGCGCCCAGAACTCGTAGTAGGCGCGCAAGTTGGCATACGCCGGCAGGCCCCCAAATTTGAATGCGTACCCGACTTCCGGTCCGATGGCGGCGACCCGAGACTTGAACGGCCCCAGCTTGGCGCCCGATCCGCTGTCTCCGGTCAGCTGGTAGTACACGTAGCCTGCCAGCCCGACCTCCCAGTTGGCCGAGAGGAATTGTGACGCCGCCCAGTCGATGTGCGAGTCGACCCCATTCTTGTACTTGGTGTCCGAGTTCTCCCAGTTGTAGGTGAAGCCGCCCACGAC